>NZ_JBFAPP010000029.1:0-99062 GCF_040676775.1 Micromonospora sp. NPDC049523
AGTTGTTGTTGACCGACGAGCCGGGTTTCTGGGAGACCGCCGGATATCACGACTACGGTGACCCGTGGCGCGAGCAGCGGTACCAGGGCGACTGACGATGGCGATGTGGCGCCTCGCCCACCTGGTCGAACACCGGCAGGAAACCGCCACCGCCAGCACCCTCGTGCTGGCCGTGGACGACTGGCCCGGGCATGTGCCCGGTCAGCACGTCGACGTACGACTCACCGCCGCCGACGGCTACCAGGCCGAACGTTCCTACTCGATCGCGTCCGCCCCGGACGGGAACCTGATCGAGCTGACCGTACAGCGGGTGCCCGACGGCGAGGTGTCGCCGTACCTGATCGACGTTTTTTCGGTCGGCGACCCGGTGGAGATCCGCGGACCGGTCGGTGGCTGGTTCGTCTGGCGCGCCGCGGACACCGCGCCGGTCCTGCTGGTCGCCGGTGGCTCGGGCATCGCGCCGCTGATGGCGATGGTACGAGCCCGGCGGGCCGTCGACAGTCGGGTGCCGTTCCGGCTGATCTACTCGGTACGCACCGAGCAGGACGTCTACTTCGCCGACGAGCTGCGCCGACGGATCCGCGACGACCAAGGGCTGGATGTCAGTTACGTCTACACCCGGCAGGCGCCGGACGGCTGGCCGGGATCACCCCATCGACTCGGCGTCGCCGACATCAACAACCACGGTTGGCCACCGGACCTCGAACCGCAGTGTTTCGTCTGCGGCCCGACCGGGCTGGTCGAAGCCGTCGCCGACATCCTCGTGGCCGTCGGTCACGACGCCCAGCGGGTCAAGACCGAGAGGTTCGGCCCCACCGGAGGTTGAGATGACCGATCAGCAGCAGTACGTCGACGGGAACATGCTCGCCGGCCCGATGCGCGAGATCTTCGCCGTCGACCTCACCGCCGCCATGCAGAAATGCGCCAACTGCGGGTCGACCAAACCGCTCGCCGCGACGCGGGTGTACGCGCACGCACCCGGTCTGGTCGCCCGGTGCCCGAGCTGCGAGGAGGTCGTGATGCGACTGGTCCGTACGCCGACGAGCGCCTGGTTGGACCTGCGCGGGGCAGTGTTCCTGCGGGTGCCGATGCCACCTTCCACCCTGTGACCCAGGGCGCCGTCACGGTGAGTTGTCGAAGAGCTCGATCCCGGCCGCGACCGCGACCTCACCGTATGCGTCGGCCAATCCGGCGACCGTGGCGTGGGCGTTCAGCCCGCTCGGGTTCGGCACCACCCAGAGCTGCGCGCCGCCGAGATCGTACGGTTGGCGGCCGACCAACGCCTTCGGCCGCTCGAACGCGATCCGGTACGCGGTGATGCCGAGCACCGCCACCACCCTCGGCCCGACCCGCGCAACCCGCCCCGCCAAGGCCCGTGCCCCCGACGTCAACTCCTGCACGCTGAGTTCGTCGGCGCGTGCCGTCGCCGCCGCGACCAGGCTGGTGATGCCGATCCCCCGCGCACTCAGGTGTGCCCGGTCCGCCGGCACGAATCCGGCGGAGGCGTCGATGAGCCGGTCCACGATGCCGGCCCGGAACAGCGCCGGGTAGAAACGGTTGCCCCGCCGACCGAAATGAGCCTGTACGGCAACCGTCCGCAGACCGGGGTTGACGCCGACGAAAAGCAGCCGTACGCCCGGCTCGACGAGGTCCGGCAACGTGCCGCCGCGGAACGCCGCCAACTCGGCGCGGCTGAATCTCACCTCAACACTCTAGGATATTCACCCCGAACCGGACATCGCAGAGTCGGCGGCGCCGGACGCACCGCCCGCCTCGCACGGCCCCCGCACGGCTGGCCGGTTCGCACGGTGCCGTCAGGCGGGACAACCCGTGCGGTGGGACAACCCGTCAGGTGGGACAACCCGATACCGACTGGTGGCGAGCACCGGCACTACGTAACGTGACTTCCATGGCAATTGGGGCGACGCGAACCGGTACGTACGGGCAGGTGGCGACCGAGGCGGATCTCGGACTCGACGATTGGCGCGCCCTGCCGCGCGCCCACACGCCGCCGTGGCCGGACAGCGCCGCCGTGGACGACGTCACCAAGACGCTGACCAGTGTCGCGCCGATCGTCGCCCCGCACGAGGTCGACGAACTGCACGCCCAACTGGCGAGGGTGTGCGCGGGTGAGGCGTTCCTGCTGCAGGGCGGTGACTGCGCGGAGACGTTCGCCGACAACACCGAGAGCCACCTGCTGGCGAACGCACGGACGATGCTGCAGATGGCGGTCGTGCTGACGTACGGGGCCTCACTGCCGGTCGTCAAGGTCGCCCGGGTCGCCGGGCAGTACACCAAGCCCCGCTCGGCCGACGTCGACTCCCTGGGACTGCCGGTCTACCGCGGCGACATGATCAACTCGCTGGAACCCACCGCGGAGGCCAGGGTCGCCGACCCGTCCCGGATGATCCGGGCGTACGCCAACTCCGCCGCCTCCATGAACATGTTGCGCGCCCACCTCGGCGGCGGGCTCGCCGACCTGCACTCGGTGCACGAGTGGAACAAGACCTTCGTCCGCCACTCCCCCGCCGGCCAACGCTACGAAGCGATCGCCCGGGAGATCGACCGGGCGATGGCCTTCGTCCGGGCATGCGGGATCGGCAGCGACCGGACACTGCGGACAACCACCCTGTACGCCTCCCACGAAACCCTCGCGCTGGAGTACGACCGGGCACTGACCCGGATCGTCGGAACCACCGCGTACGCGCTGTCCGGGCACCTGCTCTGGGTGGGCGAGCGCACCAAGCAACTCGACGGCGCGCACGTCGACTTCGTCTCCCGCATCGCCAACCCGATCGGCGTGAAGATCAGCGCGGCGAACAGCCCGGAACAGGTCGTGGCGCTGTGCAGGCGACTCAACCCCGACAACCGGCCGGGACGACTCACCCTCGTGGCCCGGATGAGCAACCATCACGTACGGGAGAAGCTGCCCCCGATCGTGCAGGCGGTCACCGCCGCCGGCCACCAGGTCGTCTGGCAGTGCGATCCCATGCACGGCAACACCCACGAGTCGTCCAACGGCTACAAGACCCGTCACTTCGACCGCATCATGGACGAGGTCCTCGGCTACTTCGAGGTGCACCGCAACCTGGGTACCCATCCCGGCGGCCTGCACATCGAGTTCACCGGCGAGGACGTCACCGAATGCCTCGGCGGCGCGCAGGAGCTGAGCGACGCCGACCTGGCCGGGCGGTACGAGACCGCGTGCGACCCGCGTCTGAACACCCAGCAGTCGCTGGAGTTGGCGCTGGCCGTCGCGGAGATGCTGCGCGGCTGAGGCGCGAGGCCACCGCGGACCCGGTTACCCCCAGCTTCGTCGCGGCGCCGGGGACGAGTCAGTGGACGAGTGCGTAGAGCCGGACGGACCGGTCGTCCGAGCCGCTGGCGAGGAACCTGCCATCGGGGCTGAAGGCAATCCTGTTGATCTTGCCGGTGTGGCCGACCAGCGGATCGCCGACGGTCCGGCGCAGCGGGACGTCCCACACGTGGACCCGATCGAGGCCGTCGTAGATGGCCACGGTCCGCTTCTCGCCGAGCATCCGCGCGTCGTACGCGGCACCCAGGATCAGAGGGTCGTGATGAGGCCGCCGTCGATGACGATGTCGGCACCGGTGACATTCGTGGCTCGCCCGCCGGCCAGCAGCAACACCAGGTCTGCCACCTCCTCGGGCCGGGTGAACCGCCCGGTTGCCGTACCGCTGACCGCGCCTTTGGCGACCTGCGCGGGCTGGAGGTTGTTCGCCCCGCCGACCGTCTCGGCGACACCGCCCGCCCCCAGCCACAGATCGGTCTCGACCGGTCCGGGACTGATCGTGTTGACCCGTACCCCGCGCGGCCCGACCTCCTTCGACAGTGCCTTGGAGAAGTTCGCCAGGGCCGCCTTCGCGGCGCTGTAGTCGATGACCAGCGGGTCCGGCAACGAGGAGTTGACGGAATTGATCGTCACGATCGATCCGCCGCTCTCCACCAGCGCGGGAAGCGCGGCCCGGGTCGTGCGGACTGCGGCAAAGAAGTTGATCGTGAAGGTGTCCAGCCAGTCGTCGTCGGTCACCGACAGAAAGCCACCAACACGAGGACGTACGCCTCCGACGTTGTTGACGAGAATGTCCAGCCGGCCGCCGAGCAGCGCCGTCCCCGCCTCGACGAGGGTGGCCGGGCCGTCCGGGGTACTCAGGTCGGTGTTGATCGGGTGTACGCGTCCGGCGTCGGCGAGGGCGGCGAGTTCCGGTGTGGTCGTACGGGCCCCCGCGACGACGGTGGCGCCCTCGTCGACGAGCGCCCGCACGATCGCCAGCCCGATGCCCTTGCTGGCACCGGTGACAAGTGCGGCCCTGCCCGAGAGTTGTAGATCCATGTCCCATCCCTTCATCGGGACGGGGTGCCGGGCAGAACGACCCGGCACCCCGGCTGTTCAGCGCAAGAAGGCGAGCAGGCGCTCGGTCATCTCCTCCGGGTGCTCTTCGTAGATCCAGTGACCGGAGTTCTCGATGACCGCACCGGTCACGTTCGTGGCGTACCCCTCGACCTGGGTTTCGATCTTGGACCCGAGGCTGTTGCTGGCGCCGATCGCGAGCACCGGCATCGGCAGCATGGTCTGCTTGTTCACGGCGTTGTCGGCGATGTCGGTCGGGAAGGCGCGGAACCACTCGAAGCTTGCCCGCAGGTGCGCGTCGTCCTTCAGGTACCTGGCGAAGACCCGGACGTCGGTGTCGTCGACGCCGTCCTTGACCACCTCGATGTGGTCCGTGAAGCCCTGCACCCACTGCTCTTCCCGGCCGTCGACGACCTGCTCGGGCAGGCCGTTGCTCAGCAGGAAGAAGCCGAACTGCCACGGCCCCGGACCATCGGCCGACAGCGCCGGGAAGGAGTGGATACCCTCGTCGGGGATCGGTGCCTCGCTCAGCACCAACTTCCGCACCTCGGTCGGGTGCGCCGAGGCGTACGCGTACGCGACCATGGTGCCGATGTCGTGGCCGACGAGCCGGATGTCCCGCTGCAGTCCGAGCTTCCGCAGCAGGCCGTATATGTCGGCGGCCATCGTCTTCTTGTCGTAGCCGCCGGCCGGGGCGTCGCTCTTGCCCGCGCCGCGCAGGTCCGGGGCGACGACCGTGTAGTGCTTCGCGAGTGCCGGCATGATCTCGTGCCACTCGTACCAGGTCTCGGGGTACCCGTGCAGGAGCACCAGCGTCGGGCCGTGGCCGCCCCGCACGTAGTTGATGCCGACCTCACCGACGCGGACCTTCTGCTCGGTGAAGCCGTTCGGGAGTCGGCTGTCCGCGTACCCGGACTGCGGTCTGTCGTTGCCGTTGTCGTGGGCCGTGGCGAGGGTGGCGGGGGCGACCAGCGCCCCGGCAGTGAGCACCACTGCCACACCGCTCAGCGCCCACGTGCGTACGGTGAAGATCTTTTTCACAGGTTCTGCTCTTTCAGCCAGTTCAGTGAGGTGTCCGCGACCTCGCGCCACCCGGAGTCGATCGTCAGAGAGTGCGCTTTGTGCGGAAAGTCGATTATGTCGGTTACGGCGTGCGAGTGGCGGTACTGCTTCAGCGTGGCGCGTACGACCGTCTCCGGCACGGTGTGGTCCCGGCCACCGGCGATCAGCAACAGCGGGCCGCGTGACTCGTTGGCGGTGTCCACCTTGGCCGGCGAGTGCGGGTTGAAGTTCGCCGCGGCGGCCTCGAACAGCGGCCTGCCGGGAGCGGGAATCGACCAGCGGTCGAACAGTGACCGCGATTCCTCCTCCGGGATCGCGTTCCCGAAGGCGTAACGGAACTGCTCGGCGGTCAACGAGACAGCCCTGCCCTTGTTGGCCGGGTTACCGAGTACCGGGAAGCCGGCGCGCAGCGTGGACAGCGGGAGCGGCAGCACGCCCTTGATCTGGGCGGCGTCGATGGCGATCGCGGCGGCGCCGAGGTCGAGCCCGAGCAGCTTCTGCGCGATCATGCCGCCGAACGAGTGGCCGATCAGGATCGGCTTGGCCGGCAGCCCTTCGATGATGGCCGCGTAGTGCGCCACGACGTCGTCGATCCCGTGCCCGGCGAGGGCTTCGGGGTTCGCGCGGGTGGCCTCGACGCTCTCCCCGTCGCCCGGCCAGCCGGGAGCGGAGGCCGGGTAGCCGTTCGCGGTGAAGAGTTCGATCCATGGCTGCCAGGAGGTGCCATGCAGCCATAGCCCGTGGATGAAAATGACCGGTGTCGACATGTGTGCCCTTATCCGTTCAGTGCTGGTGCAATTGGCGAACTGTCCGCGGGATATCGTGGGGTCAACCCTCCGAGGAGAGCCGGAGGACCTCGATATACGTCGCGGCCGGATCGAAGAAAAGATAGGCCGCCCCTTGTTGGCAAACAGTTGACAAAAACTTTCCGCCGGGTGGAGTTGCCGACGGCGACGTGCCGGCCCGCTCACTCTGGGTAGTCGTGCGCCGCCCGCCCGGCATTCACCAGGTGCAGGTGGAATAGGCTGCCCGCCGGACCGTGGCCTGCGTACGCCGGTCGTGCGGGAGGGAGGGAGGGCGGTCAGCTGTCCAGGGAGCGTTTGTGGTTCACCGTGCTCGGTCCGGTGCGAGTGCGGCGCGACCGCCAGGAGATCGACCCAGGTGGCCCACAGCAGCGGACGATGCTGGCGCTGCTCATGGCACGTGCCGGCGAGCCGGTCAGCCTGGCCGAGGTCGTGGACACGATGTGGGGCCAGGAGCCGCCGGATTCGGCGGTCAACGCGGTGCACCGCAACGTGGGAATGCTCCGCCGCGCCCTCGAACCACAACTGGCCGCCCGCTCCCCCGGCCAGTGGCTGATCCGTTCCGGTGGCGGCTACCGACTCGACGTCGACGCCGACACGCTCGACCTGCTGCGATTCCGGCATTTGGTTCGGCAGGCGCGGGCCGCCACTGCGGATGGCCAGGCAACCGAAAGAATGCGACTGTTCACCGAGGCCCTCGAATTGTGGCAGGGCAATGGTCCCGGCGGTATCGACCCGCGGGTCCGCCACCATCCCACGTTCACCGCGATCGACCGTGAGTATCTGGCCACCGCGCGGGAAGCGGGAGACCTCGCTCGCACCGCCGTCGCCTCCGATCGACTGCTGGCGGCGGTCCGGCAGGCAGCCGAGCAGGCCCCCTACGACGAGCCACTGCAGGCCCGGCTGCTGCTCGCGCTGGCCACGGCGGGACACCAGGCCGATGCCCTCGAGATCTACCAGAAGATACGCGGCCGGCTGGCCGAGGAACTCGGCCTGGACCCCGGCCCCGAACTGACGTCCGCACACGAGGCCGTACTCCGGCAGACAGCCCACGTCGGCAAGCCTCGGACGCAGTCCGGCCACAACCAGCCGGCCACGAACCCGCCCGCGACAGCCGAGCGACCGACCGCCCAGATCGCGACCAACCCGCCTCCCACCCAGCTTCCGGCCGACCTGCCCACGTTCACGGGGCGCCGCGCCGAACTCGCCCAGGCGCTGGCCCTGCGAACGGATGCGACGTCGCCCGGAACGGTGGTGATCAGCGCCATCGGAGGCATGGCCGGCATCGGCAAGACCACCTTCGCGGTGCACTGGGCGCACCAGGTCGCCCACCGGTTTCCCGACGGTCAGCTATATGTCAACCTGCGCGGATTCGAACCGAGCGGCCAGGCGATGAGCCCCGGCGAGGCGCTACAGCACCTGGTCAGTGCACTGGGCGTACCCCGCCAGGAAATTCCCACCGGGCTCGACACGCAGGCCGCCCTCTACCGCAGCCGGATCGCCGGCCGGCGCATGCTCGTCCTGCTGGACAACGCCCGCGACGCCGACCAGGTTCGGCCGCTGCTACCCGGCTCGCCCGGCTGCCTGGTGATCGTCACCAGCCGCAACGACCTCGCGGGCCTGGTCGCCACCAGCGGAGCACACCCGCTGCCGCTGGGCATGTTGTCCAGGGCGGAAGCACACGACTTCCTCACCCGCCGCATCGGCGCCTCCCGCGTCGCAGCGGAGCCAGACGCCGTCGACGAGATCATCGCCCTGTGCGCAGGCCTCCCACTGGCGCTGGCCATCGTGACCGCCCGCGTAGCCACCCACCCCGGATTCGCGCTCGCCGCCGTCGCGGCGGAACTGCGTGAGACGTACGGGACTCTGGACGCCTTCGTCGGTACGGAAGCGGTGACCAACGTCCGCAGCGTGTTCTCCTGGTCGTACCAGGCACTCTCCCCGGACGCGGCCAGGCTCTTCCGTCTGCTCGGCCCGCACCCCGGCCCGGACGTCACCGTCCCCGCCGCGGCCAGCCTCACCGGCCTGCCGGTCCGGCACGTCCGGCCCCTGCTCGCCGAACTCACCCGCGCCCACCTGCTCACCGAGCAGGTCCCGGGCCGCTACACCTGTCACGACCTGCTTCGCGTCTACGCCACCGAACTCACCGAGGACGACGACGCGCGTCGAAGCGCGCTGCACCGGACCCTCGACCACTACCTGCACACCGCGCACCGGGGCGACGCGCTGTTGAGCCCCAACCGCGACCCGATCACGCTCAGCGACGCGCAGGACGGAGTCGTGCCCGAGCCGCTCGCGGACCTGCCGCACGCCTTCGCCTGGTTCGCCGCGGAGGAGCCGGTCATCCTGGCAGCGGTCGAGCAGGCCGCCGCGCACGGATTCGACCGTCACGCCTGGCAACTGGCGTGGGCGGCCAACTCGTACCTGCAACGACGAGCCTCTCCGGACAGCATGCTCAGGTTGCAGACCACCGCGACGCGGGCCGCGCTCCGGGACGGGGACGTGGCGGCGTACGCCCGCAATCTCAACGGTCTGGCAATCGCCTGTGCCCAGTCCGGCCAGCTCGATCAGGCGTACGAGCACCTCCTCGAGGCGCTGGCGCTGTTCGTCGAACTCGGTGACGTACGTGGCGAGTCCCGTACCCGGCAGAACCTGACCCACACCGTCGTCCGCCAGGGTAAGCCGCAGGAAGCGCTACACCACGCCCAGAAGGCGCTCGCGCTCTGCGAGTCGACCGGCGACCGAATGGGACAGGCTCGCGCGCTCGGCGCGATGGGCTGGGCCCTCACCCGACTCGGCGAGCATCGTCAGGCACTGCGCTACTGCGAGCAGGCGCGACCCGTACTGGCGGAATTCGGCGACGCGCCCGGTGAGGCAGCGGCTGCCCACAGCACCGGTCACGCCCACCATCACCTGGGTGAGTACCCCGAGGCCATGGACCACTACCAACAGGCCATCGCGCTTTCGCGGGGGTCGGGTGACCACAACTACGAGGCGATGGTGCTCCACCATCTCGGCGACACCCAGCAGGCCGCGGGCGATCCCACCGCCGCCCGCGCCAGCTGGGAGCTGGCTCTGACCACCATCCGAAACCCCGACCATCCGACCGCGAAATCCGTCCGCGCCAAGCTGGACGACATGCGGCACCCGGAAGGGTCGTCTTCGGCAACCTGACCTGGCCGGTATGGGCGGGGGCACACCCCCGTTGACGCGCCACCACCCATGTTCGCCGTCCCGTCCCGTCCGATCCGGTCCAGGCGTTCAGCGCGCCGTGTGCTCCGCCGCGTCCATGATCACCTTCGACACCTTGTGCGGGCTGACGATCATCGCCGCGTGCGAAGTCCGTACCTCGGTGACGTTCCCACCGGCCCGCCGCGCCATGAACCGTTGCGCCGCCACCGGGATCGCCTTGTCGTCGCGGGAGACGACGAACCAAGACGGGATGTCCTGCCACGCCGGCGCACCGGACGGCTCTGCCAGCGTGCGCGCGTCCGCCGGCCGTTGGGAGACCGCCATCAGCGCGCTCCGCGACCGCGGCACGTCGGCGGCAAACACCGCCCGGAACGCGTCGACCTTGATATACGCATCCACGCTCGCCGTGCCGTCCGGCAGGGAGTACGGACGGAAGTCGAGTGTGGTCTCGTCGAGCTCGCTGCCCGGAAACTGCCCCTGCAGCAGACCGACCGGCTCCCCCTGGTCCGGCGCGAACGCCGCCACGTACACGAGGGCCGTCACCTCGGCGTTCCCGGTCGCGGCGTTCGTGATCACCGCACCGCCGTAGGAGTGCCCGACCAGCACGATCGGCCCCGCGATCGTGGCCAGGACGCTCCGCAGGTACGCGGCGTCGCCGTGCAGCGTCCGTAACGGGTTCGCCGGCGCGAGCACCGGGTAGCCGGACTTCTGCAGGTCCTCCACCACCTCGGCCCAGCCCGACGCGTCGGCGAACGCCCCGTGCACCAGCGCCACTGTCGGCTTCGCGCCGTGCCTGGAGGTGGCGGATGCCCTCGGTGCGCCCGAGACGGCTCCCACCGCACTCGCGGTGGCCACCAGCGCACCAGCCGCCAGCACCGTGCGCCGGCTTCCCTTGACAATTTCCAGGCCCATGATGGTCTTCCCTTCGACAGCAGGCTCGCGAACCGGCCCCGGCGCCCAGGCACTGCTGATCGGAGGACCGGTGGCGACAGCGTAGGAACGACCTTGTGCGCGTTCTGTTGACGTTCTGTTTGCGTTATCTGTGCGAACAGCGCTGGTCCGGAAACAGAGACCCGTCTTCCAGGGTGCCGCGCACCCCGGAAGACACGCCCTTCTCCCATCTGTACGGCCACCGGATCGTTGAACGTACGGCGCATCGCCGCAGGCCACTGCGGGAAATACGCCTGTTGGTGCCGCTGGCCGGGCCGGCGCGACCGCGGTCGGGGTACGCAGCGCGTACGACATGCCGGCGTGGAAGCACTGGCCGTTCTCGTCCGGCAAATCGGCCCGTCCATCGACTGGAACGCATCAGGAACTGGAAAACGAGGTAGTGACATGCGCGCGGTAGTGCTGGAGGAGTTCGGCGGCCCGCTGACCGTCGAGGAAATCGACACGCCGGTACCGGGTCCTGGACAGGTGCTGGTCCGGGTCACGGTGAGCGGTGTCAACCCGCTGGATACCAAGATCCGCGCAGGGAGGGCCGCCCACGCCCGGGTCCGTCCACCGGCGGTGCTCGGGATGGACCTGGCCGGTGTCGTGGCGGAGGTCGGCCCGGGGGTCACCGACCTCGCGCCCGGCGACGAGGTGTACGGACTGACCGGCGGCGTCGGTGATCTTCAGGGATCGCTCGCCGAGTACGCCGCCGTGGACGCCCGGTTACTCGCCCGCAAACCGGAGTCGCTGAGCCCGCGTGAGGCGGCAGCCCTGCCGCTCGCCGTCATCACCGCCTGGGAGGCGCTGGTGGACCGGGCACGGGTGACCGCCGGCCACCAGGTGCTGGTACACGGGGGCGCCGGCGGCGTGGGGCAGGTCGCGATCCAGATCGCCCACGCCCGGGGCGCCCGGGTCTTCGCCACCGGTTCGCCCCGAAGCCTGGCGGCGATCGCACGTCTCGGCGCGACGCCGATCGACTACACCACCACACCCGTCGAGGACTACGTCGCCGAACACACCGACGATCGAGGCTTCGACATCGTCTTCGACACCATCGGCGGCGCCACCCTCGACCTGTCCTTCAACGCCGTCCGCACCTACACCGGCCACGTCGTCAGCGCACTGGGCTGGGGCACCCACAGCCTCGCGCCGCTGTCGTTCCGTGGCGCCAGCTACTCCGGGGTGTTCACCCTGATGCCGATGCTGACCGGTCAGGGACGCGAGCACCACGGGGAGATCCTGCGCGAGGCCGGCGCCCTGGCCGACGTACAAGCGCTGCGGCCGCTCCTCGATCCCCGACGGTTCACCCTGGCCACCGTCGACGACGCCCATGCCGTCGTGGAGAACGGCACCAGTAACGGCAAGATCGTCGTCGACGTCGAGTGACCGGCGGCATCGCACGCCGCCCTTCGATGCTGGGACCATGCGGCTGCCGGCCGGGACCAGGATCCAGAACTCAGACGCCCGCCGACAGAATGCGTCAAGCGCCTATTTCCCCAGCCCAGGCATGGTCTCTCGTAATCTTTGATGATGCCTCATGCCGCCCCCTGGTGAGACCTCTGCCCGGACCACTCCCGGATGGTGATCTCTTGTGGAGCGAGACCGACAGATGATCTTAAAGTAAGTGTAGTCCTCGGCGAGGACGAAGCTAATCGACAAGTGACGATCACAGGCCCCGCTCCGAGGAGTGCAGTAACACCGTCCCACCCGGCTACCACCGCTTCCGCTCTTCACCGCCGACCTGCGTCCCTGTCCACAGCTCCTCGGCACACCGGATTGAGCATCGTCTTGTTACCGACCGCAGCTATCCCGACCTTGTCATTGATTGTCGGAGATGAGCGCTGAGCTACACAGACACCATCACGCAATGAACGGTTCTTGTCACCAGTCGTCAACTTCCAGCGGGGGTTTCGGGGAATAAACGGGAGCAGGCCGCGAGGAGGTCGGGGGCCTCACCACGCGCCGCGCTCCCACCACCCGGGACGTCCCATCACCAACGAACAGCGACACCTACCCGCTGCAACCCACCACGCGGCAGGCATGGTGGTACGTGTACGTGGGGCAACACAAACCATTCCCCCACGTATCATGCTGCTCGAAAATTTGCCGTTACGATAGTCACCCCGACCTTCGAAGTTGCCCCAGATTCGCAAGAGAACCGCGACGCCAGCAAATAGGTGAGTGGCCTCCGAGCGGGATGCGGAACACCTCGCATCGCTCGGAGGCCCTCACGGTCAGCCGGTTCGAGGGCGCTGTTGCGTTCGTGTAGGTGTGATCGAGGCACGCTCGACCGGTGAAACTATCCAACCTTCGTCCTCTTCGCCCGGTCCGGGACTGGGCGCAGCTGATGGCGACCGCCGGGGACTGGTTCGTGCGCCACGCGCTGCGATCCTCGCCCGGTCCGGGGACCGGGGCGCAGCGATGTCACGTGGCCACATCGTGCGGCGTCTTCTTGGCGTTGCGATCCTCGGCTGGACGGTGAGTGCGCCCAGAATCGAGCCGCAGCGTTCTCAGTCGTCGACGGGCACCAGCTCTGAGCGCTGGTAGAACAGGTACGCCGGCACATTCGCGTCGACCGCCCGTACGGCTGCCTCGGCACCTCGGAACAGGTCCGGGTCGACAGGGATTATGCAGCCGCTGCGCCCGAAGACCAACCGCTCACGCTCGTAGACCTCCACGCCGACGATGTCAGCGAAGCGGACCTCGTGCACGTCGCCGTCCGAGTCCCGCAGGGCCAGGCCGTCCGCGGTCAGCGTCAGCCGCATGCCGCGCGCGGCGCGCGCCAGGACCTTGGCCAGAAGCGGCGGCTTGAAGACCTGACCGGCCGGCGCGGTACGGGTACGGCCGCAACCTCCCTCGGCCAACCCGGGCAGGTTGATACGGACGTCGCAGGGAACGATGAGGTGAACTGTGTCGATCGCGCCAGTGAACCGGTCGCGCACGTCCGTCGGGGTGACGGCGGTCATCTCTTCCAAGCGCTCGTCGCGCGGCCGATAGTCCAGCCCGAACAGCTCCGCCATCGCCGCACTCTCCGCCTCGACTTCGACGTAGCGTGGGTCGCCGTAGGTCTCCCGCGCGCCGGCACACTCATGCGCCAGTTCCTCCTCGGTGGGTCCCTCGTCGGCCATTCGACGCAGTTCGGACCACAACAGGCCGGCCACGCGCTCCTCCTGCCCCTCCCGGGCATCGACGGTAACGGCGTACAGACGCCCGACCGCGTCGAGCGGAACAACCGCGCGATCGACCTCGTAGCTGAGCCCCTCCTCATGGCGCGCGGTTCGCTCTAGACGCTCGGCGAGGACGGACATGCCCATCGCCCAGGACGCATTCCGCTCACCCAGTAGCGCGGCGCCAACCGACGGCACCATGTGCGCCGCCCACAGCGGCCCCGGCTGCGGGCGGAGCGCCGGCGCCGGATGTTCCGCACGGGGACCTGTCGGCAGCGGTAGCCGGAGCCCGGCCGGCGGCGGCCCGGTCAGGTACAGAACCGCGTTCCCGGCGACGAAAAACCGGCTGACGTACACCCGGACGTGGTCGGCCGTAAGCCGGTCGAAGCCGGGACCAGCCCACGGCTCCAGACCGACCCACTGCGGACCGAAACGCTGGCTCAGCAGGGCGCCGACGGTCGGGGGCACACTGGCCCCACCCTCGGCGGCGAGCACGCCCGCCTCCTTGCCGATCCGATCGAGCGGAAGGTCTCCGACCGCCCGGCACACCCGGTCGAAGAACTCGACGACCTGCTCGGGACGACCGCACACCGTAAACGAAGTGGTCTCCAGATCGACCATGGCGTTGTGGTCGTAGTGCACCCGCGGCAGCGTGCTCATCGCAAGGTGCTCGACCAGGTGCGAGATGCCGATAGTCCGAAACGTCTCGTCGCGGACCCCGCAACCGAACGTTAGCGTCGCCCGCAAAGGGGCCGGACCTTGCTCCCATACAACCGGCACGCCGTCGATCTCTGTCCGCTCCACAAGCGAGAGCGTACGGACTGGTCGGGCGGGGGACATTGTCCGCTCAGCTGAACTGTGTTCCGAGTTGTCGGCAAAGCAGGACGTCCCACCCGTCGTGCTCCTGATGCCGTATCGACCGCGCCAACAGCTGGTGGGTCGTACCGGCCCACCTCAGCCGCGGTCGTTGACCCCACCGGTTCGGGAGAGACGTTCGCCGGTGCCCTCGCCGCCGCGCGCCTCGACGGCATGGACTGGCTGACCGCCGCCCGGTACACCACCGCCTCGGCATCTATCGACGTGGACGCCTGGTCGTCCGATGGCGGCCCGTAACCCGCGATGTCCGGATCGAGCACGGACCGCCTGCCTCGCCGCTCAGGTGGTCCGTATGGGGATGGTCTGGCGTGAATAACCCGGATTCAGTGGCGCTCGAGTGTGGAACCTGCGGTGCGCGTACTCGCGCGAACCGCCGAACCGGCTGCATGTACTTCCATGCGGCGCCGGGCTCAACCCGGTGCTGCACCGCCTCCGACGGTTGGTGATGTGTGCCGAGGGTGGCGTACCGCTACAACTGGCGGCGACGTCCAAAGAACCGATGGAAGCGCCGCTGCCAGCACGCCCGACCACGGCAGTCGAGCCGTCATCGACCAGCGTCCGCGCCATACTGGCCGGACTGCCAAGCCTCGTCGGCGGAGATAGTTGTGTCGGCGGACCGATCGGCTCCCGTTGTCGCGGCCTGCGAAGTGCCGGTCGCGGGACTCGACGGGACGCCCAAATCAGCCAGCTCATCTATCCGGTGCGCGCCGTCTGGCCCCCTTCACCGACGGCAACGCAGCCGTTGTTCACGTACCTCGCATATCGGCGCTCTGGAACTGATCATGTGACGCAGATTGACGCGGGACAACCCCACAGCGCCGAGGAGGATCGATGCGGCTGCTGTAGCGTCTTGACCTGTTCAGTTCGCGGACGGGCAAGCAGAGCACGAAGGTGGTTGCGCGAGTTGGCGGTTCCGATCTCCGAACAACGAAAAGTGCTTCAGCGGTCTGGAGACCTGTGTGCATATCCTGGCTGCTCAGTGCGGCTCACTACGGCCGGGACGGACTTGGATCCGCTGGTGGTCATCAGCGAGATCGCGCATATCGTTGCCGAAAGGCCCGACGGGCCGAGAGGCGAGTTCCCGTTGTCGCGGGCTGAACGCGACAGCTACGACAATCTGATGCTGCTCTGCAACGTGCATCACCAACTCATCGATTCGCAGCCGACGACCTATACGGTGGAGTGGCTGCGGGAAGTGAAGTTCGGGCACGAACGCTTCGTCGAGCAGCGACTCGGGGGCATCGATGCCGCCCGGCCGCTGGAGATGCATCGCCGGGTGACCCCCGTCGACCCACGATCCTTCCCGGTTGCCAGCGTGGTCAACGACCCAGCCGAGGTGGGGATTCATCCAGCGATTCCGCTGTCGGCGACAGTGCCGGGACTCGACCCTCGCCTGCCGGCGTATATCCGCCGGGACGTCGACACTGGCCTGCGCCAGGAGCTTCGTGATCTGCTATCGCGGGGCGGGTTCGTGGTGGTGGTGGGCGGGGCGGTGTGCGGCAAGACCCGCACGGCTTTTGAGGCGGTCAGGGCTGAGCTGCCGGAGTGGCGAATGTTCATCCCTGCCGAGGCTGCTGAGATCAACGGGCTCGCCGCTGCGGATGTTGACGGCGGGCGGATCGTCGTGTGGATCGACGACCTCGTGGAGATGCTGAGCGATCCTGACCTTTCGGTTCGGGCATTCCGTGACCTGGTAGGCGACCCGGCGAACCCGGTGGTGATCGTCGGGAGCCTCAGCCCGGAAAGCTACGATCAGTTACAACAGCCACCGGACGCGTCTCATCCCGACCGGTTCCGGGTGTCCCGGCAACTGCTCAAGCTTGCCCGGCGTTGGGACGTGCCGATGGCGTTCAGCGCGGCGGAGCTTAAGGAAGCGGAGGCCATCTCTGGGATGGATCCGAGGATCCATGAAGCCAGGCACCATGCGGCGGAGTCCGGGTCCCCGATCGTGGTCCTTGCCTGCGCACCGGAAATGATTTCGAGGTACACCACCGCTGGCCGCACCTCGGGAAGGGCTGTGGTGGAGGCGGCGGTCGAAGCCCGATTGTCCGGGCACTCCCGGGTGATTCCGGTTGAGCTGCTTAGGCAGCTGGCCGAGCTGCGGATGTCCCCGGTGGACAAGGCAACGGCGTCAGCGGATTGGTTTGAGACAGCGGCGCGGTGGGCCTGCCAGCCCGTCCGGGGTGTCGTGCCGCTGTTGAGCCCGTACGGGCGTGTGATCGGCCAACTCGATGGTTACGCAATCAGTGACATCATCGCCTCTCACGTGCTCAGCAGCACCGGATTTCGCCACAGGGCCATGCAGGCAGCTGCGTGGGAGCTGCTCAGCACGACGCCGGACATCGACTCATGTCTGCCCGTAGGCATCAACGCCCTGCAGTTGGGTCACGTTCAGGTCGGGCGGCGGGCACTGCAACGCGCCGCTGAAGCTGAGGTAGAACTCGCCGCGTCGATACTAGGGATGTCTCATCTGGACGACGGTGAGCTGGACGAGGCGCTGCACTGGCTGACAGTGAGCTACGGGCTGGGAGCCGCAGACATGGCGGGCCTGATCGCTGTAGCCCACAGCCGGCTGGGTGACGGTAACCTCGCGAAGGACTGGCTTGAGATCGCCGCCGAGACGGGCGACCTCTCCGCGATGTTCGGGCTCGGCCAGCTTCACGAAGACGCCGGCGACGACACCCTGGCATATCAGTGGTACGCCGACGCCGCCGAAGGCGGGTTCGGCCCGGCACTGACGGGGCTAGGCATTCTGCACGCCAACCGCGGCGAGGACGAAGCGGCGGTCGGCCTGTGGAAGCAGGCCGCTGCGGGCGGGGAGCCCACGGCGATGATGAACTTGGCCCGCAGCGACTGGAACACCGGACGAAGCCTGGGAGCAGAGCGCTGGTGGCGTGCAGCCGCAGAACTCGACGTCGTGGAGGCGATGGCGCTGCTCGCCGAGCGACTGCTCGACGGAGAGCGAGACATCCCCGAGGCGATGCGGTGGGCCCGCCGGGCGGCAGAAGCCCTGTACCCGCCCGCGTGGGGACTGCTTGGGCACCTGTTGACCGAGCACGGCGACGCGGACGAGGGACTCTCCTGGCTCACGCGCGGCGCCGAAGCGGACCAAATCAATGCCATAGGGTGGCTCGCCGAAAGACTTGACGACATCGGCGACCTGGCCGGTGCCGAGCGGTGGATGGCGAGACTGGCCAACGACCCCGAAGCGCCGGTCGTGGCCCAAGCCCGCTACGGCATCTTCCTACACATGCACGGACGGACCGGCGAGGCCACGGAGTGGCTGCACCAGGCGTTTGACTCAGGCGACCACGACGCTAGAGGAATCCTCAGCCTTCTCGCCAGAACCGACCCAGTCCTGTCCTCAATGCTGTTTCCCGCCGTTGGCGATGTGCCGCCGCCGCGGGCGGTACCGTACCCGCAGCAGGTGCAGTGGACGCCCATCGAGCAGAACTGCGGTTGCGTCATCGACTGGGGATGGGATCAGCAATCCGACCCGATGGCGTTCATGACCTGGTGCAGGGCGATGGCGGCAGCGAACTGTATGTGGCACGGAGCAGAAAGCGGGAAGTTGCCGGCACCGCCGGCAGACGTCACGATCTCCCTGCGCGATCCACGCAGCGGGGTGTCGGTCTACGCCCGCAGAGCACAGGGCGACAACGACGGGCGCGGGCGAGAACTCACCGCACAGCTACGGGACCTGGCAGGACAAACGAGAGAAGAACTCATCGCGACGATGCCCGAGCAACTACGCGACTACTTCGTCGACAACGACTACGACCCGGCCGAGCAATGGCTCGACACACGCCTCACAGAAATCATCCTCAACGGCGGCAACGGCATCGACTGGTCGGCGCTGGACACAATGACCGACGCCCGGAACGCGGCGGAGCCACCCGGACACAGCTAGCGATGTCGGCCCGAGAACTCCCTGTACGCCGTACGCATACCGCATCAGCTCGATGCCGGACATGGTGGACGCCTCGATCGACGGCGTCACGCGCAAGACCCGCTGCCAAGTCTACGATCTGCTCACCATAGTCCAGGACATGCTTGCCAGTGACGCCGACCGGACGCAGATCACCGAGAAGATCGGATCTTACAAGGACAGGCTTTGCCGAGCTGGTTTGACCGGCTCCGTCGCCGGGCTCGCCCAGCAGCTCCCGGCGTGCCGCCAACGGGAGTCAAGGGAAGCGCAGCGGCCCGCAGGAGCCCTTGACTGCCGCCAGGCCGCCGGGGCCAGAGGCACGGCCCAGAGACGAGCCGTGGGCAGGTGCGTTGAGCGAGGGCTATGCGAAGCCCGCCGTCGTCTACAGGGGCAACCGATCACGGATATATCGGCAATCTGGCGGTGGTGAGTCAGGTGGATCACCATGCATGATCTGCTCCTGAACAGGCGAAACTCTGCGCCACGCGACCTGGCTCGGGCGGCGAGTCTGGACCGGGTTGGCCTCAGCGGTGCAGACTGGGGGGATGCCAGCCGGGGAGCACAACGCCTCTGGCAGCTTGGTGGGCTACATGTACCAGGTCCACTGGTGCCTGCTTGAGCTCCTGAAGCGCGGACCCGAGCGCCCTGACTTCGCGATCAGCCTCGAGCTTCACGACGACGTTGCCTGGGACCTTAACGGGAGCCCCCAGGACTTGCTTCAGACGAAGCACCACCTCAACTCGAACGCTGGCCTGGGCGACAAGGACGTCGATGTCTGGAAGACGCTTCTCGTCTGGATAGAAACGGCGAAACCAGGCGACCAGCACGGGCCTCAGCTGTTCCTGGTCTCCACGAGCCATGCTGCGGACGACAGCGCTGCGGGCCTCCTGCGACCAGACGGGCGACGTGACGTCGTCCAGGCGATATGCCGATTTGACGATGCGGCCACTACGTCTACCAACGATAAGACAGCAAAGGCCAGGCAGCAGTACCTGGCGTTGACGCCCTCCCAGCGAGGAGTCTTCGTCGACCGCATTTGGGTTCTTGACGACGCTCCGCGTATAGGTGACGTGGATGCGGCAGTGCGCAGGGCGTTGTGGAACACGCTGCCTCTGGACCACGAGGACATGTTCCTGAGCCTGGTCTGGAAATGGTGGACGGCCGTTGCCTTGGACATGCTCCAAGGCAAGAAAGCCAGCGTCACCGCCGCAGCGGCCAGAACCATGATCTCTGGAATACGAGATCGTTTCAGCGACGACCATCTTCCGACCACGATCGAGCTATCAGATGTTGACGAAGACACCGTCGTGACCTCGCATGAGAATCGCCCGTTTGTTCATCAAATGCAGTGGGTGCGGTGCAATACAACGAACCTTCGCAAGGCGATCATCGATTACCACAGGGCTGTCGCGCAGACGGTCGAGTGGGTCGCCGACGACATCATCGGGCTACGTGAGCTCGAACGGTTCGAAGACAACCTACGCGATGAATGGCAGCGCCATTTCGCGGACATGGTGGAGGATCTCGGGGACGCCGCAAGCGAACCGGATCGCATCGCTGCGGGCAAGACGCTGCTTCGCGAGCTGCGGGAATCCACGGCAGTCAACGTGCGGCCGAAGTACAACGATTCCTTCTTTGCGCGTGGCAAGAGGCACGAGTTGGCGGACAGGGGCCGGATGGGCTGGCACCCCGACTTCGAGAGGCTGATGGAGAATCTAATGATCTCCACCGCCACGAGCGCTGCTGGACAACCGTGACGGTGAGTTCATGACGCGCTCTGAAGGCACCCTCGTCAAGCCCTGGGTAGAACGATCGCCGATCCCGGCGGCGATGCTGAACCCGGCACTGTTCGCCTCGCTCTCGGCAGCCTCGGCTGAGGAGTACCGGCGTCGCTCGAGACGCAACATGCCGTGGCACATGATCTTCCTGATCGCCCCGTTGGTCCTGCACCGGACGACCCGGGAAGCCTTGCCCCGGGATGTGCGCACCCATATGGCCAACTGGGTCGGCGATCATGCCGTGATCATCGCTGGCTTTCCAGAACGGGCCCGCGAACTGGTTGTTCCCGTACAGGAGGGGCTTCGGTTCGGCCTGCGGCATCAGGTTCTGGAGATCGATGGCGAGGGCGGTCTGCGTGGTTCGCTGTCGGTCGGCGCGCGGCCCGAGACCGCGGGCGGTGACCTGCCGGGGCTGGTCCGTGCGGCAGGTTTCATGGGGAGATGGCTGACTAAGCTCGACCAGCCGGCTACGGCCTATGCGCTGTTGGGTGTGACACCCTAGTAGCATGCAGTTGCTGGCGTTGATTCTCTACAGCCGTGGTGGCGAGAAGAGGATCGTGGACTTCAAGCCCGGCGCTCTGAATATCGTGACCGGTGAATCGCAGACCGGTAAGAGCGCGCTCGTGGCCATCATCGACTACTGCCTGGGACGCGACCACATCATGGTCCCGATCGGTCCCGAATTCGCGACGGTGTCCTGGTACGCCGCACTGTGGCAACTCGACGGAGGCAGAGCCCTCGTCGCGCGGCCGGCACCGGCCCCAGGCCGGGCCACCTCCAGCCAGGCGATGCTGGAGTTCGGCAACGACCTGGAAGTGCCAGAACTCGCGGAGCTGGTGGCCAACACGGACTCGACATCTCTGCGACAGCAGCTCAGCCGACGAATCGGCATCGAGGAGAACGTCGCCGAGCCGCCCACAGGAGCCCTACGGCGGCCGTTCGAGGCGGGGATCGGGCAAGCCACGCTCCTGTGCCTCCAGGGCCAGGACGAGATCGGCAGCTCCCAGGCGCTTTTCCACCGTGCCGGCGACAAAGACATCGCCAACGGACTCAGGGACGCCTTCCCGTACTTCCTCGGCGCAGTTCCGCAAGATCAAGCGATGAAACGGGCTCAGCTTCGAGACGCCCGCCGCGCCCTCGGCCGGCTGGAGGCTCAGGTCCGAGCGGCGGAACTCAGGAGCGGCAACATCGACGGGGAACTCCGAGCGCTGTTCAACGAGGCGTCAGCCATCGGCCTCGTGGACACCGACCTTCCAGAAGACCGCGCCGGCATCATCCTGCTGCTACAAGAGGCACGCCTCCGTCCTGCTCAGGAACCTCCGGCACTGCCCGATACCGTGCAGCAAGATCGTCGCATTGAACTCGAACGCAGCAGTCTCGACCTCCATCGGAAGCTCAAGCGGGTCTTGTCGGATCGGCGGCTCCTGCTCGATCAGGATGACGGTCAGCGCGGCTATGACGGCGCACTAGTCCTGCAGATCGGGCGGCTTGAGAGCCTCGGCCTCCTCGACATCCCAGCACATCCAGCTGGCCACGAGATGTCGAGCGGAGATGAGAACCCAGAGCTGTGTCCCGCGTGCAGCAGCACGCTTACGGTCGGCCGTGACGCCACCAACCTGGACCTGGGACGAAGCCTGCGCCTTCTGCAAGAGCAACTCGGAGAACTCCGCGCAGCACCGCCGGCACGACGCCTGGCCGTAGAGCGGTTGGAAGAAGAAGCCGCTCAGCTTCGAGACCAGATCACAGCCGTTGACGGCGGCCTGGAAGCCTTACTCAACTCAGAGCGAGTCAGCGAGGGCGTGCCGATCCGAGCGACCGACTTCACACGGGGCCGCATCGACGCCTCGCTGTCCCGCCTCGAAGCGCTCGACGAGAACGAGATCAACCGCCTACGGGAGAGATACCGCAGCGCCGAGCGCGCGGTGGAGGCCCTTGAAGCTGAACTGGACGATGACCAAGACCGCGAACAGCTGACCTCACGCCTGCTGACCATCAGCCGCGACATGACCGCATACGCAAACCGGCTAGGCCTCGAGCACTCTAGCGAGAACGTGCGGCTCGACCTGGCCCGGCTCACCATCGTCGCTGACACCGAGCAGGGACCGGCTCCACTTTTCAGGATCGGCAGCGCCGCGAACTGGGTGGGATATCACCTCGCTACCCACCTGGCGTTGCACAAATATTTCGTCCGCCAAGAAAGACCAGTACCGCGGTTCCTCGTCCTCGACCAGCCTAGCCAAGCCTACTACCCCTCCGCGACGCGGGCGGGTGCCCAAACCCGCGACGCCGACCCAGAGGCAGTCAAAAGGCTCTTTCGACTGGCTTACGACGTGGTCACGGAACTGCAGCCCAACTTCCAGGTGATCATCATCGATCACGCCGATGAGCCCGATGACTGGTTTGTGCAGTCGGTCGTGCACAACTGGCGCGACGGCCAGAAGCTGATTCCGCCGTCATGGCTAGATGAGTCAGCTGGCGGTTCAGAGTCGCCATAACGGAGTTGATCAAGATGGAGCGTCAGCTTGGGGCTCGCGAGAGCTCCAAGATCTTAGAAGTGCAGATCGATCTGGTGAGCAATGAGTGGCTACCCTGCGGCGACGTTGCCCTTCGGCCATGCCGCCGCTTGTGAGATATGGGTTGTTCGAGCGCGTCGGCCATCCACGAACAGGCCAAAGGCACCAACAGCTGGAGAACCTGTCGCTCGGGCAACTCGCGGATTTCGCCAATGGCGCCTTGCGCATATTCCCGCACTCGGCAATGGTTTCCAGCACCTCCCTCGGCTCGCACACGCCGAGGCATGGTGGAGGCAGACCGCCTCCACCATGCCTCGGCCAAGTCAGTGATCGCACGGCGCTCTGCGCCGGTGCACGGCCGGTGTTAATGCCATTCCCCGCCCAACGGCTGGTAATTGCCAGTGAGGTCGCGTGCGTGGTCGTGACCTCCTTTTGCGGGCGGGTTGGCATTCGGGGACGAGCTGGCCGGCGCCGTGGTAGCGATGCCGTCGGGGCCTGTACCGTGCCAGAACCAGCGCACATGGTGTGAGCTGCGGCGTTGGTAGGCTGTCACACGATCTGCACGTGACGTTTCGACTGCTGTATCTGCTCGTGGTTCGGCTGTCCGACCGGCTCGCCCTGTGCACGAGGGGCGATACCTGTACCGCTCGGAAAGTCGGTTACAGCTACGCCACCTGCGAATATTCGTTGATCAGCCCGTCGAGGGTTTTCCGACGGCGTACTCGTGCTGCGGTCAGGTTGACGACCGGTGAGAACGGTGCGTCGATGTTCGGTGGGTGTTGCTGTCGTCCTTGGTGCGCCGGTGGTCGTTGTAGTGCGTCACGTACTCGCCAAGGGCACCCTGTAGGGGCGTTGGTTGTAGATCAGCATCCGGTCGAGGCACTCACAGCGGACCGTGCGTACCTATCGTTCCGCGTACGCGTCCGCCCGCGGCGCCCTCGGCGGAGTACGCAGAGTCTCGATGGCCTCGGCGGTGAAGACCTCGTCGAACGCGGCGGTGTACTTGCTGTCACGATCCCGGATCAAGAACCGAAACTGGGCGAGTCGATCTCCGAGGTCCATCAGCAGATTCCGCGCCTGCTGGGTAACCCACTCCCCCGTTGGGTTCATGGTGGCGTCGAGGATGTGTACCCGCCGGGTCACGATCTCCATCAGGACCCGCACGTAGACCCGGGCCAATCCATCTCGACGTCCTTGGACTGCTCCCTGCGCAGGCATTGAACCACCAGCCGCAGGATCCGACACAAGATCAGGTACCCAAAAACAGGAACATGCACGCCGCCATGCCCCGCAGCCACCTGACCGAACCGCACAAAACCACACGCCAGAAGCCAGAACCGGGTTCCCGAGCGGTACAGGCCTGGGCTCCGGTCCCATCAGCCTCACCTTCGAGAACGAGGCAAGGAAGCGCTACGGCTGGGGCGTAAAACAGCTACGCGACCTGCAGAGAGCTGCTCTGTCCGGCAACCTCCGTCGACAGGCCGAATTCCTCAGGATAGAGTTGCCGGACGAGTACCTCGACGAGCCGCGCTGCGCGAGGACGTTTCGGAGGAGGACATCCGCCCCGCACAGTGGGCCTGGCCAGGGCCTGACCGGCGGGTTCGACGTTGATTTCCACATTCGGTCGAAATGTTCGACCCGCCACCCACCGGCGTTTAGTCCCCGTCGACGTCGTCGAAAATACTTCGGGTACCCAGACCTTGCCGCAGTTGCACCTGGGACGAATGCCAGGATTTCTTCCGGTAAGGAAGCGGCTCCTCATCGTATTCTGACCAGTCATTCTCTTTGGCGCGGTCAATAGCGTCGAGGGCGTCATCAATCAGACGCCTAGCCGCAGTATCGTCACCTAAAGCGTCGGCGTACTCCTTGAGTGTTTCAACAAGCGGCTCATACCATCCTTCAGGATCTTCCTTACTGGGCCGATTCGAACCCCAGTTCCACACCACATCAACCAGCTCGGGCAGCAGTTCGTTCCGCACGGACGCGAGGAGTAGATTTCGCTCCTCTGACGTCATCAGAATCGACCATTCCGGGAGTTTGATCCACCCCGCATCCGGAGTCTCGACTGCCAACTCCGATACCCTTTTCACGGCTATAATCCGAATTGACTCGGCAAGCAGACCATTTCTGTGTAAGTGAGCAAGCACCGAAGGCTCATCAAAGGGTCCGAGATGCGAGACAAATTCTAGAAGACGACTAGGTAGTGCGGGATCAACGGTCAGGTATTCCTGAAGAAAGGTTCTGCCGCACCGCTGCGTAAAAAACGCATACCAGGATGTCTTGGCGCGATGGTATTCGCTCCAGTCTCGGCCAGCCGACTCATAGGTGGGCCGCATTGCGAAGATTCGTTGGGCAACCTCTGGATACAGAGCACTTGGTATCGATATCAGAACACCTCGCGCCTCTGTACTGCCGCAGTCAAGTTGGGTGAGCAATTGATTGTCTTCAAGACCACTACACAGGATTTCTGTAAGGTTGAGGTCTGACGCAATAAATGCTGCGAATCCCTCACGCAGCGTTGGATGCCGAAACGACCACGCCGGAATTGGACTCCCGCCAGGCATGGCTGAGTATCGAAGAAATGTGTTGTCTAGCACGGTAAGGGCATCACCTACAGCACCGACGTTCATGCCAAACCGATCGATGAGTCGGTGAGATACGTCGTCCGGAGCCAGGTTTTTCGGTGGCGGCGGGAAAGTGAGTCCTTTCGAGGCGTACCAATCGCAAGAGCACACCGCTGTTCCATGGAGAGTTGACCGAACACCTCCGCAAGAAACGATATCGGCCGACTCATAAAAGTGCCGATCAAGCGTGGATTGCCATCAAGTTCACGAGTAAACGCTCGATGCCCCAGCCTTCTGGCGGCCTCGGGCCTAAAGGGCTCCACATCCGCTGCTCCTTCCAGAAAACGCTTTACTGAAGTTTTGAAGGATAGATCCTGATCCCCCAACCTCAAGTGGTTATACAGAATCTGACGTCGTTCTACTGGAGTCAGTCGGCCGACATCAACAATCACTTGATTATCCCGGAGTATCGGATGCGCATACTCCTTTATTAGGCGACGCGCATCGCGGTAGATGTAGTCGCGCGAGGTCAGCACCACCTTCGCGCCCCTCCGAATTGCCGCCATCACCTTCGGCATTTTGCGCACCCATTCATCGGTCAAGCCCTGCTCGTGGCGCACGGCACCGAAGGCATCGTCTACCCAAAAGAACTGGTTCGGTTGATGCGGATTCCAGTGATCGATCAACTCGCCGGCCGTATCTGCTCTGATTGTCACGCAATCCCAGGCATCCAGAGCGGCCATCGCAAGCGTTGCCGCGATCACCGATTTTCCGACGGCAGGTTCACCTAGAAGCAATACAAAGCCCCGCTTGTAGACTGCATCCATGGCCTGCCGATAGGCGTCGGTTATGACAAACGTCGCCAAGTCATTTTTAAGGTAACCAAGCAGCGATTCGCTTTGTTCGTAGGCGCGTTGATCCAGAATCTGCGACAGGTCGCCCAACCCATATATGCGAGGTACGTACATACGAAGCATGTGATTCTGGGCAATTGTTTGACAAATCCAAATACCGCTCAAAATCAAGGGATGCTTTACGCCTTGGCGACGTAGTTCAGTGCGAATCTTCTCATCCATACTGCCCGTCACGCGCGCATTGGTCACCAGGATGTAAGTCGAGCAAACACCTCTAGCAACCAATCCGGTAACCTTTACGAGGTCGTCAGCTACGTGTGCTAACGTCAACGTAATGTCGCGCCGATTTACGTGCTTGACCTGGACCACAAACGGGCCTTCGGGAACATCCCCAATGGCGGAGTCGTTGCCGCGCCAAGTTCCCCAGTACGCACCGTCGCGGCCCGCATCGTTCGAGTCGGCGAAGACGTGGAAAGACTGTCCGAAAACCTCGCGCATGATCACGCCGACAAGGTCCTGGAAGGCACGCCACCCTAATGAATGCAACTCGAACTCTGGAGGCCCAGGAGCTGTTACTTTCGCGTGTGATGGCGGCACGTCTTCCATGTGGACGAATGTTACGCGGTCGCGGCGACAGTTTGCAGAGCCGCCTACCGTTGCGGTAAACGCAGCAGTGGTGTCGTCGGCGAGGCCGGCCGCTCCTCCATGTGCTGGAGCAAGTGCCGCATCAAGGTCGGCGACACTGGATGCCAGCGCACCGTGTCTCCCTTCTCGTGAAGCCGGATAAGGCACTGATCCGCGTCCAGGTCCGCTGCCCGCAAGGCCAGCGTGCCACCCCGGCGACAGGCTGTCTCTGTGTGCAGCCGCAAGATCAGGCAATCCAAGGCTGGATCGTCACGGGTAGTCGCAGCGACCTGATTCATCTCGGCGAGTCGGGTGTCCTGCACCGCGTGGCGGGTGCTGGGCAGACGTCGCGGCTTGGCGACCTTGCCTGCCGGGTTGTCTCCCTCGGCGAGATGACCATCGTCAACGGCATGCCTGCAAACACATCTCGGCCACGGAGATCACTGGCGATGCGATGGAGCTGGGCATTCGAGCGGTCGCGGCGAGCAGCTTGGAGCGTTAGGGCTTGATGTTGCATCATGCAACCTCTGAACCCGATGCGGTCATCAACGTCCACGCGTGGCGCTACGGATTCTGGGACGACGACATTGCTCATGACGACCCGTTCGGCGGGGCGCCGAGGCCACCTGGAACATGACCACCCCTGATGGTGTGGCCACCAACGTGCCGGTGAGCGACTAACCCTCGTAGGGCCGATGAGCACTGGAACAGCACCGGTAGCACGGCGATCGGCTCACCGACGTTGCTAACCCTCGCCCGGTCCGGGGACCGGGCGCAGTCGCCGACCGGATCCGGCGCGGCACCCATGACTACCTGGTTGCGATCCTCGCCCGGTCCGTCGAAGGCTGCCACTGGGCGAAACACAAACTTCCCCTACATAGAGGAGGTTCGACATCCAACGGATGACCGATACAGCGAAGAATCGACAGTCCGCTATCCCGTGTCGCCTCGTGGTGTTTCGTGTGCCCGGACTGTGCCCGGAACAGAGATCAAGAGCCCGCCCCCAGAAAATCGGGAACGGGCTCTGACCTGGTGTTCCAGTTGTAGCGGGGACAGGATTTGAACCTGCGACCTCTGGGTTATGAGCCCAGCGAGCTACCGAGCTGCTCCACCCCGCGTCGCTGGACTGAACACTAGCGCACCCGTGCCGCAAACCCCGCATCGGCCTGCCCCTGGGCAGGTACGGAGGAGCCCGAGGGTCCAATCGCGAGCGGTCCGGGCGACGGTTGTACGGTCCCGGAATGCCGGACATCGAGCGCCTGACATTGATAGCCACCACACCTTGGCTCGCCGAACTGCTGGCCACCCTGTGCGACCTTGACTTTTCCCGCATCGAGCAGGGGCCGGTGGAGCCGGTCCGGCTGGCGAGCGGGGAGACGTTGGAGATGTTCGCCGGGGACGCGTCCGGAGGGGCGTACCTGTTCGCCGGCAGCGGGGGCGAGGAGCGGCCGGTGGTGTACGCCGGATCGGAGGGCGAGGGTGGGCTGGTCGCGATCGGGTTGGCCGACGCCCTGTCCGTCGCGATCGAACTGCCGAGCCTGCACGACGCGCTGACGGTGCCGTACGGCACCGATGGAGGCGCCGCCCTGCGGGCCTGGCTCGATCAGGCCGATCGGGAGATCCGGGAGGAGTGCCCGGATCTCGACGCGCAGCGGGCGCGGTTGCGCGACGCCCTGCACCTGCCGCCACCGGACGGTCTGCTCGAACGGCTGCACGCGGCTGCCGCCAATCACGCCTACCTGCCGGTGAGCGAGCACGGCACGTACGAGCCGATGCTGCGTACCGACTAGGTGTCGCCGTACCCACTGGGTGTCATCGTGCCGCGGCGGCGGGTGAGCGTCCGGCCACGATGGAGGGACCGTGACCGACGCCACGGACGGGAATTGAGTCGGGTCGACTCAAGTTACACCGGATGCCGGTCGAAACGGACCGGCCCAGTGGCACCCGAGGAGAAACCGATGAGCACTCTCTCGCTGTGGACCCGGCGCGACCCGTTCGCGGAGTTCGACGCCCTGGTCCGGAACACCTTCGGCCCGGTGGCGACGCGGCCGACCAGCCAGTCGGCACGTTTCACCCCGGCCGCCGAGATCAGCCGGGACGGGGACGACGCACTGGTCCGCGTCGAGCTGCCCGGACTGGACATCGCCAACGACGTCTCGGTCGAGGTCGACCGTGGCCTGCTGGTCGTCAGCGGCGAGCGCCGCGACGAGCGGGCCGATGAGCAGGGCAGCCGGAGCCTGCGTGAGCTGCGCTACGGCTCGTTCCGCCGATCGTTCACCCTGCCCACCCACGTGACGGCCGACGCGGTCAGCGCGTCGTACGACGCGGGTGTGCTGAGCGTCCGGGTGGCCGGCGCGTACGCCGGAACCGGACCGCAGCGGATCGCGGTCACGGCCGCCACCGCGGCGGTCGGCTCCACCGAGGCACCGGCCGACCAGCCCGACGCCTGAACCGGGGGACGCCGGCAGGCAGGGGCAGGCCATGACCGACGGGAACGAGAACGGGCCCGGCCACCAATGGTGGCCGGGCCCGCCCGCTTGTCGAGAATGGATGGTCGGCCCGGACCGGAGCGCCGGTTACGGGCCGGCGAGTTGGCTGCCGGAGGCGACCTTCGCGGCGACCGCTTCGGCGCCGTCGGCCATCGCCTCCACGAGTCGGGGCCGACCGACCGCGGGCACCAGTCGCCCGGCGCGCCAGGCGATCCCGATTCCGGCGGCCAGCACCAGGAGCGCGCCGAGCGTCTGGAGCAGCCCGATCGCCATTCCGCCGACGCCGACCATGGGTGCGGCGAACATCAGCAACCAGCCGTCGGAGTAGCTGAACACACCCGAGTGCAGCACCGCCCAGCCGGACAGCACCCAGCCCAGGGTGTAGAAGCTCGCGCCCACCAGGGCCAGTGCGCGTCCGGTGCCGCCGTACAGCGATGTTTCCTCGGGCAGCCCGGCGAACGGCAGCATCAGCATCGCGCCGGCGAGAGCCACCAGCAGACCGGCGGTCGCGGTGCCCCGGCTGCGTGCGGTCACCAGCAGCCCCGTGATCGCCATCAGTCCCAGCACGCTCAGTAGGGTCGCGATCACCCACAGCACCAGCACGAACGAGTGGCCGTCGGCCGAGGCCGGCGCGGCGCCGTCGCCGACGAGGGTGACGATGCCGTACAGGACGGCGGATCCGGGCAGGATCCACACCGCCCCGCGGGCGAACTTGCGCAACGACCACGCCCAGGTGGTGTCGGTGGCGGGTTGGGGCTCGGCACCCTCCTCGAAGAAGGGAAGCAGGTCGAACCCGCCGGCCGGCCTGGTCGGCCGGGCCGGTGACCGGCGTACGGTCGACGGCCCTGTCACCGGTCGCTTGGGCTTCATCGGGTGGCTCATGCGTCACCTCGCTCCACTCGCCGGGACGGTCGCACCGAGGAACCGATCCGACTCCGGCGACCCGAACTCGATCGCCGGCCACGGCTCCAGCCCGATCGTGACAAACCCGCGAGCCGTGGCGCGTGGCTTCGCCGTTTTCCGCGGCACTCGTTTGCCGAGCGCGCCGGGTTCGTACCCGGCTGGGCTTAAACGAACCGCCCCGGTCAGGTGACCGGGGCGGTTCGGGTCGTGCGGCGCGAGCGGTCAGGCCCGGTCGTTGGGCTCCTGGCTGGCGGTCGTGTCACCGAGCAGGCTGGTCGGCGGGACCGGCTCCGGGGCGGGCAGCCCCTGCGGCTGGACGGTCGGTCGGGAGCTCACCTGTGCCTCGGCGGCGCGTACCTGGTCGTGCACCTCCTGGGCGGCTGCGGCGGCGGCCCGGGCCGCCTCGGCGGCCTCGCGCTCGACGGCGCTCGCGTCGCTCTCCGCCTCCGGCGTGGGTACGTCACCGGCAGCCTGGGCCAGTCCGCCGAGCGCCCCGCCGAGCCCTTCGAGCGCCTTGGTCAGCTCGGCCGGTACGACCCAGATCTTGCTGGCCTGCCCGTTCGCGATCTGTGGCAGCGCCTGCAGGTACTGGTAGGCGAGCACCTTCTGGCTCGGGTTCGACTGGTGGATCGCCGAGAAGACGGTACGGATGGCCTTGGCCTGCCCCTCGGCCTGGAGGATCTGGGCCTGCCGGTTACCGTCGGCGCGCAGTACGGCGGCCTGCTTCTCACCCTCGGCGGTGAGGATCTGGGACTGCTTCTGCCCCTCGGCGTTCAGGATCGCGGCACGGCGGTCCCGCTCGGCGCGCATCTGCTTCTCCATCGAGTCGCGGATGCTCGCCGGCGGCTCGATCGCCTTGATCTCCACCCGGGTGACCTTGATGCCCCACCGGCCGGTGGTCTCGTCCAGCACCCCGGACAGGTGCCGGTTGATCTCCTCGCGGCTGGTCAGCGCCCGCTCCAGGTCGAGCGAACCGATGACGTTACGCAGGGTGGTGACGGTGAGCTGCTCGATCGCCTGGAGGAAGTTGGAGATCTCGTACGTCGCCCGGACCGAGTCGACCACCTTGAAGTAGAGCACCGTGTCGATCGAGACGACCAGGTTGTCCGAGGTGATCACCGGCTGGGGCGGGAAGCTGACCACCTGCTCGCGCATGTCGACCTTGGTGCGTACCGCGTCGATGAACGGCACCAGCAGGTTGAGTCCCGGGTTCAGGGTGCGCTTGTATTTTCCGAGCCGTTCGACCACGTCCTGCCGCTGCTGCGGCACGATCCGTACCGCCTTGGCGAACGTGATCACGACGAGCAGAGCCACGGCGGCGAACAGCACCGCTATCGCCACATCCATACCGCTCACCTTTTCGTTTCTGGTGTTGCTTCGGTAGATGAATCATCCCGCCAGACCATGGCGGTGACACCTTTGAGCTCGATCACCCGAACCCGTTCTCCGGGTTGGAACACCTGGGTGACGTCGTAGGAGCGGGCGGTCCAGATCTCGCCGTCGATCCTGACCACGCCGTGGTTGGTGTCCACCTGCTCCAGCACCAGGGCCTCGGATCCCTCGATCGCCTCGACCCCGAACGGCGTCTCGCCGCTCTCCAGGGCCGATCGTCGGTGTCGCCTGATCACCGGCCGGACCGCGACCACGCTCAGCGCCGACACCACGGCGAAGACGAGCACCTGTACCGCCACCGGCGCACCGATGGCCGCGACGCCGGCGGTGGCTAGCGCGGCGATGCCGAACATGAGGAGGAAGAGCGTCGTGGTGAAGATCTCGGCCACCAGCAACCCGACGCCCAGGATGATCCACAGCAGGGGTTCCACCATTGAATCCTGTCACGGCCGCGCACGTCGCGACGACTGCCGAAGATCGTCCGGGCCGGTAGGATCACCGCTTGCCTCACCCGGTCGCCGTCCGGCCCTGCCCCGGTCGCCGTCCGGCGTCGACCCAGGGAGCCGATGATCATGGCATTGCTGCTGGAGACCACCCGACGCCTCGACACGCTGGTGACCCGTACCCAGGCGGACGCGGCGGTGCCGACGCTCGTCGCCGGGGTGGTCCGCGACGGCGTGCTCACCCACGTCAGCAGCGCCGGTGAACCGCCACCGGACCCGACCACCCAGTTCCGGATCGGCTCGATCACCAAGACCATGACCGCCTCGCTGGTGCTCCGGCTGCGCGACGAGGGTCGGCTGGACCTCGACGACCCGCTGGACCGGCACCTGCCCGACACCCCCGTCGGCCGGGTCACCCTGCGGCAACTGCTCGGGCACGCCAGCGGCCTGCAACGCGAGCCCGACGGCGACGGCTGGTGGGAACGGGCCGAGGGCGTCGACCTCTCCACGCTGCTCGCCGGACTCACCCCGGCCAAGCTCGCCCACCCGCCGCACCGCACCTACCACTACTCGAACCTGGCGTACGGGTTGCTGGGCGGCGTACTGGAGCGGCTCACCGGGCAGTCGTGGTGGGAGCTGGTCCAGGAACGGCTGCTCGGGCCGCTGGGGATGACCCGCACGTCGTACCAGGCGCAGGAGCCGTTCGCCCGTGGCTACCTGGTCCACCCGTGGCATGGCACGCTGCGCGAGGAACCCCGTACGGACACCGGTGCGATGGCGCCGGCCGGGCAGCTCTGGGCCAGCGTGCCCGACCTGGCCCGGTGGGCGGCCTTCCTGGCCGACCCGGACCCGGCCCTGCTCGCACCGGAGACGCTGACCGAGATGTGCGTTCCGGTGGCGATCGGCGACCCCGAGTCGTGGACCTCCGGGCACGGGCTCGGCCTGGAGCTCTACCGCAGCGGCGAACGGGTCTACGTGGGTCACGGCGGTTCGATGCCCGGCTACGTCGCCGGTCTGGCGGTGCACCGCCGGTCGCGGACCGGCGTGGTCACCTTCGCCAACGCGTACGGCTTCCGCAGCGGCTCGATCGGCGCCACCACGCGTCAGCTGCTGACCGAGGTGCTCGACCACGAACCCGAACCGGTCAAGCCATGGCGTGCCGCCGCCGGACCGCCCGAGCCGGCGGTGGCCGAGCTGACCGGCCGCTGGTGGTGGATGGGTCGCGAGTTCGAGGCGTCCTGGGACGGCGAGGCGGAGGAGCTGGTGTTCTCCCTGCTTCGGCCGCTCGGGATGGCGCCGTGGCGGTTCGGCCGGGTCGACGCCGACCACTGGCGGGGCAGCTCCGGGATGAACGACGGCGAGATCCTGGCCGTACGCCGGAACCCGGCCGGTGCGGTCCGGGCGCTGGACATCGCGACCTTCGTCTTCACCCGCGATCCGGACCGGCTCGACTGATCGCGTGCCGGCTCGGCCCGCTCGGCCGTGTCTGTTCGGCTCAGCCGAGCGGGGCCGGGTCCGGTTCGCGGGCGGTCTGGTCGACCGCCGGGTGCCGGTGCAGCAGGCGGATGGCCACCGCGCCGAGGCCGATCGGGATGGCACCGAACGCGGCGATCTCCAGCGTGTCCCGGTTGGTGACCGTCACCAGGTCCCAGTCGGGGCCGACGAGCTGCGCGCAGGTCTGGAACACCAGGTGGAAGCCGATCGGTGCCCACAGGCTGCCGATCACCATCCGGATCATGCCGAGCACGAAACCGAACCCGAGGAAGATCACCGCCCGCCCGACGTCGGCCCCGAGCGCCAGCCCGAAGAGGCTGAACAGGACCGCCTGCGCACACACCGCCAGCCACGCCGGCAGCACGGTCACCAGGTTTCGGTAGAGGTAACCACGGAAGATCAGCTCCTCGGGCAGCGCCTCGTAGAGGAAAACGAGCAGCAGCAGCCCGGCCGCGGATCCGATCACCCTGCCGGCGGGCGCGTGCACGCTCAGCGCCGCCCAGTCGAGCCCGAGGACCACCGCCAGGCCGATCGGCAGCGCGACGAGGTACGCGGCGGCGCCGACCAGCAACGGCCGCCAGCCCTGCGACGGCGGGGCAAGTCCCAGCCCAGCCCACGGGCGCCGGTCCAGGAACCGGCGGGCCAGCACCACCACCGGTACGACCAGCGCTGTGATCGCGACCGCCCGGAACACGTGACCGGCACGGTCGTACCCCGATCCGAAGATCCACTCGGCCACGCCGTAGACGGATCGCCAGATCAGCAGCCCGGCGGTGAACACGATCAGCACCCGCCAGCCGAGGCCGACTCGCCGCTCCCCCACTCCCCCCGCATGCATGGCCATCAGTCTCGGCCCAGGTGTCAAGGCAGTGAGGATCCCGATTCGGCCCACGGGTCTAGGCAGTGAGGATCCCGATTCGGTCCCGGGGGACGGTCCGGCGAATCAGTCCTGCGGCACGGTGACGAAGTCGATCAACCGTTCTACCGCGTTGATCAGCGGCGTCTCCACGTCGTGGAAGCTCGACACCCGCGACAGGATCAGCCGCCACATCTCCGCCGGCTCGGCCACCCCGAGCGCCGCGCAGACGCCCTCCTTCCACGGCTGCCCCGGCGGCACCACCGGCCACGCCCGGATGCCCAGCTTCGCCGGCTTCACCGCCTGCCACACGTCGACGTACGGATGCCCGGTGACCAGCACGTGCGGGGAGGTCACCCCGGCCACGATCCGGCTCTCCTTCGAGCCGGCGACCAGGTGGTCCACCAGCACCCCGAGCCGGCGCTGCGGGGAAGGCCCGAAGTCGCGTACGTGCGCGGCCAGTTCGTCGATGCCGTCGAGGGGCTCCACCACCACACCCTCGATCCGCAGGTCGTCGCCCCAGATCCGTTCCACCAGGGCCGCGTCGTGGATCCCCTCGACCCAGATCCGGCTGGCCTTGGCCACCTGGGCGCGTACCCCGGCGACGGCGACCGAACCGGAAGCGGTGCGCTGGCGCACGGCCGGGGCCTTGGCAGGCGCCGGTCGGCGCAACGTGACCGGCGAACCGTCGAGCAGGAACGCCGCCGGCAGCAGCGGAAAGTTGCGCCGCCGGCCGCGCCGGTCCTCCAGCACCACCGCACCGGACTCGAAACCGACCACGGCGCCACAGAACCCCGAGTCGGCGTCCTCCACCACCAGGTCCGGCTCGGCGTCCACCTCCGGCACCGTCTTGCGTCGCCGCCAGTCACCGGCGAGCACGTCCTTGCCGTACATCCTCCCCATGCCGGCGACGCTAACCCGATTCGGGTGATCGGTGACGCAGACGCGCCGCCGGGCCGGGGGCCGAGACAGGGCCGCACCGAACACGTACCCTTGCCTGCATGTCCCCCGCAACGGGCGCGGCGACCCTTGCGCCGCGCCGGTCGAGCCGGTTCGTGGCCTGGGTACGCGCATGGCGCGCCGGGCTGGTGCCGTATGACGAGGTCGCCGACGAGGTGGCCGGTGACGAGGAACATCTCGTCGCCGACGCTCCCGGCACCTGGACCGACGTGCCGCTCGCCGACGCCCTGCCCACCCTGTCGAAGCTCTCCCCGGACGAGATCCGGCTGGTGCTGCCCGCACCCGGCGATCCGCGCGGCCTGCCCGGCCCCGGACCGTTCGCGGGTGCGGCACTGGTGGCGGGCGAGGCGGTGGTCGCCGGCCCGCTGGGGCTGATCCCGGAGGTGCGGATGCACACCTCCGGCTCCGGGGTGACCTTCGAAACCGTGCTGTGGCGGGTCTACCCGCTGCCGGAGACCGCGGCCACCGCGGCTCTCGGCAACCCCGGTCCGGCCGAGGCCGAGGCCGACCTGTCCACCGCGCTGGCCGAGGCGACCGCGGCGCTGACCCGCCTCGACGTCGCGCACTGGCGACCCGAGTTGGCGGGTGCGCTGGCCGCGTTGCGCCGACCGGACGGCGGCACCGACCTGCCACCGGGCTTCGACCCGCGGGCCCGCCGGCTGTTCGCCCGGGCCAGCGTGCTCGACCAGGTGTTGGCGCTGGCCGAGCACGTCGCACCGGGGGGTGCGGTCAACGGCTACGAGGCGCAGCAGCGCGACGCGGCGTTGCGTCCACTGACGGTGGCCTGCCGGCGGGCCCTGGTGGCCGCCTGCAACGCCCCACTGGCCGCCTGACCGATCCGACCCGGGCGCCCGGTCAGATCTCGTCCATCAGGTCGACTACGGAGTTGATGATCCGCGACGGTCGGTACGGGTAACGCTCCGCCTCGATCTTGGTACTGATCCCGGTCAGTACCAGGATCGTCTCCAGCCCGGCCTCCAGTCCACAGAGGATGTCGGTGTCCATCCGGTCACCGATCATCGCGGTGGACTCGGAATGCGCGTTGATGGTGTTCAGCGCCGACCGCATCATCATCGGATTGGGCTTGCCGACGAAGTACGGCTCCACCCCGGTCGCCTTCGAGATCATCGCCGCGACCGAACCCGCGGCCGGCAGCAGACCCTCGTTCGACGGTCCGGTCACGTCCGGGTTCGTACAGATGAACCGGGCCCCGGCCTCGATCAGCCGAACCGCCTTGGTGATCGCCTCGAAGCTGTACGTGCGGGTCTCCCCCAGCACCACGTAGTCCGGGGCGAAGTCGGTGAGGATGTAACCGACCGCGTGCATGGCCGTGGTCAGCCCCGCCTCGCCGATCACGTACGCGGTGCCGCCCGGGCGCTGGTCGGCGAGGAACTGCGCGGTGGCCAGCGCGGCCGTCCAGATTGCCTGCTCCGGCACCTCGAAGCCCATCCGGGCCAACCGGGCCTGGAGATCCCGAGGGGTGTAGATGGAGTTGTTGGTCAGCACCAGGAACGGCTTGCCGGACGAGCGCAGCCGGTTGATGAACTCGGGCGCACCCGGTACCGGTTGTCCCTCGTGCACCAGCACGCCGTCCATGTCGGTGAGCCAGCTCTGCACGGGCTTCCGATCCCTCATGCCGTCCCCTCGCTACGCCTCGTCCCGCCCGCGGTCCCGACCCGGTGGTCAGGGGCGCCGGGCCGGCACACAGCAGCCCGCCGGGCAGGTGTCCCAGACCGGGAGCGTACCCAGGCGACGTCGCGGCGACGTATCCGGCGGGTTAACCCGCTCGATGACCAGCTCCCGCACCATGGCGACGAACCGGGGATCGGTGCCGGGAGTGGCCGCCCGCGCGTAGCCCAGCCCGAGCTGCTTGGCCGTGGCCGCCGCCTCGGTGTCCAGGTCCCACACCACCTCCAGGTGGTCGGAGACGAACCCGATCGGGCTGACCACGACCGAGGTGACCCCGTCGTCCGCGAGCACCGCCAGGTGGTCGTTGACGTCCGGCTCCAGCCACGGCACGTGCGGCGGGCCGGATCGGCTCTGCCACACCAGGTCGTACGCCAGGTCGGGGGCGGCCGCCGCGGCGACCAGCTCGGCGGTCTCGCGTAGCTGTGCCACGTACCGCCCGCCCTGGGGTCCGGCGGCGGCGGCCATCGCGGTCGGCACCGAGTGGGCGGTGAAGACCAGCCGGGTCGTGGCCCGTTGGGCCGGGTCGAGCGTGGCCAGCGCGGCCCGGACCGCGTCGGCGTGCGGCTCGACGAAGCCGGGGTGGTCCCAGAACTGGCGCAGCTTGTCGATCATCGGCGCCTCCGGCCCGACCGCCGAGCGGGCGGCGACCAGGTCCTCCTGGTACTGCCGGCAGGAGGAGTAGCCGCCGTAGGCGCTGGTGACGAAGGCGAGGGCGGTGCCGATCCCGTCGGCGCGCATCTCGGCCACGGTGTCGGCGAGCAGCGGATGCCAGTTCCGGTTGCCCCAGTAGACCGGCAGGTCGACCCCGTTCGCGGCGAAGTCGGCCCGGATCGCCGCGAGCAGGTCACGGTTCTGCTGGTTGATCGGGGAGACACCACCGAAGTGCTGGTAGTGCTCCGCGACCTCGGCCAGCCGTTCCGGCGGGACGCCGCGTCCCCGGGTCACGTTCGCCAGGAACGGCAACACGTCGTCGGGCCGTTCCGGGCCGCCGAATCCGACCAGCAGCAGTGCCTCGTACGCCATGAAACATATTCTTGCGCGGCCACGCTCGCGGCGTGGCAGGACCCCGGGCCGGGGCGAGCGCGGTTACCCGGGGCCCTACCGGACGCGTCAGGCGCCGAGGGCGTGGTACCCGCCGTCGACGTGCACGATCTCGCCGGTGGTGGCGGGGAACCAGTCGGAGAGCAGCGCGAGGCAGGCCCGCGCGGCCGGCTCCTGGTCGGTCAGGTCCCAACCCAGCGGCGCGCGGTCGGCCCAGGCCTCCTCGAACTGCTCGAAGCCGGGGATCGACTTCGCCGCCATGGTGCGCAGCGGACCGGCCGAGACCAGGTTGCTGCGGATCCCCTTGCGGCCCAGGTGCAGCGCCAGGTAGCGGGAGGCGGACTCCAGCCCGGCCTTGGCCACGCCCATCCAGTCGTAGACCGGCCAGGCCTTGGTGGCGTCGAAGGTGAGCCCGACCACCGAGCCGCCGGACGACATCAGCGGCAGCGCCGCCATCGCCAGCGACTTGTACGAATACGTGGAGACGTGCAGCGCGGTGGCCACGTCCTCCCACGGGGCGTCGAGGAAGCCGCCACCGAGGCAGCTCGCCGGCGCGAAGCCGACCGAGTGCACCACGCCGTCCAGCCCGTCGACGTGCTCGCGTACCCGGTCGGCGAGCCCGGCCAACTGCTCGCTGTTCGTCACGTCCAACTCGATCACCGGCGCGGGCGCGGGCAGCCGCTTGGCGATCCGCTCGACCAGCGAGAGCCGCCCGAACCCGGTGAGGACGACGGTCGCGCCGTTCTCCTGGGCGAGCTTCGCCACCGAGAAGGCGATCGACTGGTCGGTGATGACACCGGTGACGAGCAGCCGCTTACCGGCCAGGAGTCCAGACACGTGTAGCTCCTCCAAAGGTTGTCTGCTTGTTGTTGAGCACCGTGCGGGTGGTCGCGTCCGGCTCAGTGACCCATGCCGAGGCCGCCGTCGACCGGGATGACCGCGCCGGTGACGTACCCGGCGGCGTCGCTGGCCAGCCAGGTGACCACGCCGGCGACCTCGTCCGGGGAGGCGAACCGGCCGGCCGGGACCGACTTGCGGAACGCCTCCTTGAGGTCCTCGGACAGGTCGGCGGTCATGTCGGTGTCGACGAAACCGGGGGCGACCACGTTCGCGGTGATGTTACGGCTGCCCAGCTCGCGGGTGATGGAACGGGCGACGCCGACCAGCCCGGCCTTGCTCGCCGCGTAGTTGACCTGGCCGGGGTTGCCGGAGAGGCCGGTCACCGACGAAATGAAGATCATGCGGCCCCAGCGGGCCCGGACCATCTTGGTGGCCGCCCGCTTCGCGACCCGGAACGCGCCGGTCAGGTTGGTGTCGACCACGTCGGTGAACTGCTCCTCGGACATCCGCATCAGCAGCGTGTCCTTGGTGATGCCGGCGTTGGCGACCAGCACCTCGACCGGGCCGAACTCGGCCTCCACCGCGGTGAAGGCGGCATCGACGGCGGCGGAGTCGGTGACGTCGCACTGGACACCGAAGAAGTCGGCCGGAGGCGTGCCCCGGTAGGTGACGGCCACCCGGTCGCCCTGCTTGGCGAACGCCTGCGCGATGGCCAAACCGATGCCGCGGTTGCCCCCGGTCACCAGCACGGTGCGGGCCATGGTCTCTCCCCCTTGCTCTGCGTACGGAGCTGCTCTACGTACGGGTGGTGCACGATCTTGCTTCCGGTACGGGTGTTGCGGGTTGGAGATTAGGCGCTACCGGTAGGTAAGCAGTAACGCGGGCCAGGTCAGCACGGGCCACGCCACACCGCCCCGACCACCGACCCGGTTCGCCCACCGACCCGACCCGGCCCGTCATACCTGGGTACGACGAGCAGGATCGCACCCGAGCGTGACGACCGGTCGGAGCCCGCGCCGTACCGTTGCGGGGATGGAACAACCCGCCGATCCGGTCCACGTCGCACTGGGGGACCTGCGTCGGCTGCTCGTCGGCCCGGACCAGCGGGACCGGCCGGGCACACCGCCGCGAAGGTGGGCACGGCTGCGGAGAGTCCTGATCCCGGTCGCCGTGCTGGCGCTGACCGGCCTCACCTTCGCCGCCATCGGGTACCTGATCGACACCCGTGACCTGCCCGGCCCGTACGCGATCGGGCTGGCCGTCGGATCGACGCTGCCGGTGGCGCTGGCGCCCCGCCGACCACTCTGGGCCTGGCGGATCGCCTACCCGCTGCTCTTCCTCGGCACCGTCGACGCCACCGCGAACGAACCCTGGCCGTGGAACCCGGTCCAGATCTTCGGCTTCCTGTTCGTGCTCGTCGTGCTCGCCTCCCGGGTCCCGACCGGGGTCGCCGCCTGGGCCGGTCTGCTCACCCTGGTCCCGGTCTTCGCGACCGTGGACGAACGGGCGAACGCGTACGGGGTGGTGGTGCTCGTGGTCGCCGTGCTCGTCGTCGGCGACCAGGTCCGGCGGCGCAGGATGAGCCAGCAGGCCCTGGCCGAGCAGGCCGAACTCAGCGAGCTGGCCCAGGCGCGGCGGGCGGTGCTGGAGGAACGCACCAGGATCGCCCGGGAGATGCACGACGTGGTCGCCCACCACATGTCGATGATCGCGGTGCAGGCGGAGACGGCGCCGTACCGGCTCGACCCGCTGCCGGAGCCGGCGCGGGCCGAGTTCACCGCGATCGCCGCCTCGGCCCGCAGCGCGCTGACCGACATGCGGCGACTGCTCGGCGTGCTGCGCAGCGAGTCCGGCGCCCCACAGACCGCACCGCAGCCGGGACTCGACGACCTGCCGGAGCTGGTCGACACCGCCGGGCGGGCCGGCATGACGGTGAGCCTGGAGCGGGGCAGCCCGCCGGCCGGTGCCCCGGAGCCGCCGGAGGCGGTCGGGCTGGCCGCGTACCGGATCGTCCAGGAGGCGCTGGCCAACGCCGCCCGGCACGCCCCGGGCGCGCCGGTCCGGGTCACCCTGGCACCGGGCGCGCGGGACCTCCGGGTACGCGTCGACAACATCGGCGGTACGCCCGGCCCGACCGACCCACCGGCCGGACACGGGCTGGTCGGGATGCGGGAACGGGCCCGCCTGCTCGGCGGTACGTTCACCGCCGGGCCGACCCCGGACGGCTTCACCGTGACCGCCGTGCTGCCGTACGACACCACCGAGGGGGAAGCCCGATGATCCGGGTGCTGATCGCCGACGACCAGGCGATGGTCCGGCAGGGCTTCGGCGCCCTGCTCGCCGCCCAGCCCGACCTGCTGGTGGTCGGCGACGCCGCCAACGGCGCCGAGGCGGTCAGCGCCGCCCGCCGGCTCGACCCGGACGTGGTGCTGATGGACGTACGGATGCCGGTGCTCGACGGGTTGGCCGCGACCCGCCAACTGCTCGGCGACCGGGCCGCCGACCGCCCACGGGTGCTCATCCTGACCACGTTCGACCTGGACGACTACGTCTTCGAGGCACTCCGCGCCGGTGCCAGCGGCTTCCTGCTCAAGGACGCGCCGGCAGCCGAACTGGTGCACGCGGTCCGGGTGGTCGCCGCCGGTGACGCCCTGCTCGCCCCGGCGGTGACCCGCCGGCTGATCGCCGAGTTCGCCGCCCGTCCCGCACCGGACCGGCCCCGGCCGACCTCGCTGGCCGCGCTCACCGCACGGGAGACCGAGGTGCTCCGGCTGATCGCGCGCGGCCGCTCGAACGGCGAGATCGCCACCGACCTGGTGGTGGCGGAGCAGACGGTCAAGACCCACGTCGGCCGGATCCTGGCCAAGCTGGGGCTGCGCGACCGCGCCCAGGCGGTGGTCGTCGCGTACGAGTCCGGCCTGGTCGCTGCCGGCGAGTAGCACCGTGGCGGTACGCCGCGAACGGCTCCGTGGAGTGACGCGGACGCGGTGGCCGAGCCCGCATTCTTCCGGTCCACGCCGACCGATCCGGGTCGGCGACGACCGGACGGGGATTCGCGATGACGCGACGGGCGACGATACGACGGCTACCGCTGCGCGGGTCGGTGGTGCTGCTGCTCGGGCTGGGACTGCTCGGCCCGCCACCGGCACTGCTCGGCCCGCCACCGGCTTCGGCAGCCGGGACGCGGGCAGCCGGGACGCAGGCAGTGGTCGGCGGGTTCGTCGAGGCGTACCCGGTGGTGGCCTCGGCGATGCGGGCGGCGGGTGCGCCGTACGCGGGATGGGTCGACGCCGGACGCCACTTCCTGGCCTTCGACCCGCGCGGCGACGGTCTCGCGGTCGAGGTGCTCGGCGACCTGGCCACCGCCGACCGGATCGTGCTGCTGGTGCCGGGGGTGGACACCACGCTGCGCGACTTCGACCGGGGGTTGGGCGGGGTCGCCCGCCGTGCCCCCGCGATCCAGGCCCGTCACCTGTACGACCAACTGCGCGCCGACGACCCCCGCGCTCGGTCGGCGGTGCTCGCCTGGCTCGGGTACGACCCGCCGAACGGGCTGGGCTGGGCCGCCGTACGGGAGAGCAGTGCGCGCGTCGGTGCGGCGAGGCTGACCGCGCTGACCGAGTTGCTGGCGGCGCGCCGTCCGGCGGCGACGATCACGCTGGTCGGGCACAGCTACGGCGCGGTGGTGCTGGGCCTGGCCGCGCCCCGCCTGCCGGCCCAGGTCACCGACCTGGTGACGGTCGGCGGGGTCGGCATGGGTGCCGATCGGGTGGACGATCTGCGCACCCCGGCGCGGGTGTGGGCGGCCGAGGCACCGACCGACTGGATCCATCGCATCCCGCAGGTACGACTGTTCGGCCTCGGCCACGGCACCCGGCCGGCCGATCCGGCGTTCGGCGCCGTGAGCCTGCCGGTGGACGGGGTGACCGGGCATGACGGCTACCTGGCCCCCGGCACCGGCACGATACGGGCGATCGCCCTGGTCACGCTCGGCCGCCGGGCGGAGGTGTCGCGGTGAGCCGGGACCGGGGCATCGACGGGCTGCGGGCGTACGCGATCGGCGGGGTGGTGCTCGGCCACTGGCTGGTGACCGCGCTGGTGCTGACGCCTGCGGGGACGCTGACCCAGGCCAGTCCACTGGCCTCGATGCCGGCGCTGGTGCCGGTCACCTGGCTGCTCCAGACCCTCGGCCTGTTCTTCTTCACCGGCGGCTACGCCTCGGCCCGCTCCCTCGACTCGTCCCGGCATCGACACCAGGCGAACGGCGGCGGTTACCGACTCTGGTACGGGCGGCGGCTGGGACGGTTGGTCGGGCCGGTCGGTGCGCTGCTCGGCTGTTGGGTGGCCGTACTGGCGGTCGCGGTGCTGGGCGGTGTTCCGCTGGCGACGCTGCGGACCGTGGCGACGCTGGTGGTCAGCCCGCTCTGGTTCCTGCTGCCGTTCGCCGCGCTGGTGCTGCTCACCCGACCACTGCGCGGGGCACTGCGGCGTTGGGGCGTGCTCGCCGTGGTGCTGCCGGCGGTCGTACTGGTCGCGGCGGTCGACGTGGCCGGGCGGGTGCGCCCCGGTGGCGTACCGGGCTGGGTGGTGCCGCTGGGGGTGGTCGGGGCGTGGCTGGTGCCGTACGCCATCGGGGTGGCGCTGGCCGACGGGGAGCCGCGCGATCGGCGGACCGGAATCCGGTTGGTCGTCGGCGGGGTGACCGCGATGGCGGCGCTGGTCCTGGTGGCGGGGTACCCGGCGAGCGCGGTCGGTGTGCCGGGCGCCGGTCGGTCCAACCTCGACCCGCCGTCGCTGTTCACGGTCTGCCTCGCGCTCGCCCAGATCGGCTGCGCGCTGCTGATCCGGCCGGGATTGGCCCGGCTGCTCGATCGGCCCCGGTGCTGGGCGCCGGTCCTGGCCGTCAACGGCGTGGCGACGTCGGTGTACCTGTGGCACCAGACGGCGCTGGTGACGGTGACCGTGCTCGGTGTCCGGCTGTCCGGCGGCACCGCCCTGGCCGGTCTGCACACCGCCCCGGACGATGGGCTCTGGGTGCTCGCCCGGTTGGCCTGGCTGCCGCTGTTCGCCACGGTTCTGGCGCTACTGGTCGCCCGTCCGCGCCGGTCGGCGGCTCGGACGGACGGGCCGTTCAGCAGGGTACGGACCGGATGATCGGCGGAATTCGTCCCAGCGCGGGGCGGGTGTACGATCGTTGCGTTCCGGTCCGGTTCGACAGGTGGAGGTGATCGCTGTGCGAAGTAGCGATCCTCCTAGTCGTGGCCGGGCCGCTCGTCAGTCCCGCTGAGCCACGACTCGGCCGGTGAACTGACCCAGCCCCGCTTCTCGCACCAACCCCGTCCACCCTGGCTCGGCCGGCGGTGGACGCAGTGTGGTGTGATCCCCGCCGCGTCGTGCGCCGGGGATGCGTGGAGCCGCCCGGTCACGACTTCGTGTGTGCGTCCTTTCCCTCAGGCCCCTGCCGGCCCGGTCTTGCCGGCGCGGGCCGTCTGAGCCGCCACCGGAGAGTCAACCATGCACCGTTTTGTTGCCCCGCTGGGCTTCACCCTTGCCGCTATGTGGGTCTTGGTCCTGTTTGTCCTGGTCAGCGGAACTCCCTGACGGGCCAGCCAACCGGATACGGTCGGCCGGCCCGGCAGGGACCACCGTCGTCAGGGCAGCCGGGACGTCCACAGCAGACTCATCGCCGCCGCACAGAGCGCGAAGAGCAGGGCGAATCCGGCGTACCACTGGGTGACCTCGCGAGGTTCGGTCCGGAACCCGATCGACGAACCCATGTCCTGGTAGACCTGCTTCAGCTCGGTCACCGACGCGGCCTCGTAGAAGAAACCCCGGGTGGTCTCCGCGAGCTGGGCCAGCGCCATCCGGTCCACCGGCACCCGCTGGACCTGCCCACCGATGTCGACCTGACCCGAGTCGGTGCCGAAGGCGATGGTGGAAACCGGTACGTTCGCCGCCTGCGCCGCCGCGGCCGCCTCCTCCACCGACCGCCCCGAGGTCCGGAAACCGTCGGAGAGCAACACGATCCGGGCCGGCGGGATGCCCTGGGCCCCGTCGGCCGGCACCGAGCGGATCGCCTCCAGGGAGGTGAAAACCGCCTCACCGGTCGCGGTCGCCTCGGCCAGCACCAGCCCGTCGATCGCCTGGGTCACCGCCGGACGATCCTTCGACGGCGGCACCAGCACGTTCGCCGACTTCGCGAACGCCACCAACCCCAGGTTGTACGACGGCGGCAGCTCGGCGACGAACTGCTTTGCCGCCTCCTGCGCCGCCTCCAACCGGTTCGGCGCCACGTCGTCGGCCTCCATCGACAGCGACACGTCGATGGCGAGCATGACCGTGGCCCGTTCGAGCGGCTCCTCGGTGTCGATCGACGGCCGCGCCATCGCGGTCGCCAGGATCGCCAGGCTGAGCAGGAACGCGCTCGCTGCGGCATGCCGGCGCCAGCCCAGTCCCTTCGGCGCCAGCGTACGCAGCAGGTCCACGTTGGTGAACCGGACCGCGTACTCGCGGCGGCGTAGCTGCCGCCACACGTACGCCCCGGCGACGGCGAGCACCGGCAGCAACGCCAACAGCCACAACGGTTGCAAGAAACGGATCATCGAGTCGTCCCCCTGGTACGTGCGTGCCGCTGCGCGGCGACGAAACGCACCATGTCCAGCAGCCAGTCTGAGTCGGTCCGCAGCCGCAGGTGCGCCGCCCCGGCGGCGCGCAGCTGGTGGGCGATCGCCGCCCGTTGGGCCGACGCGGCTTCGGCGTACCGACGCCGCAGTCGGGGATCGGCCGTCTGCACCTCGTGCAGTTCGCCGGTTTCCGGGTCGACCAGCGCGAGCACCCCGACGTCGGGCAACTCCAGTTCGCGCGGGTCCACCACCTCGATCGCCAGCACGTCGTGCCGTACGGCGAGCTTGCGTACCGGCCGGCCCCACTGTTCCGGCGGCGACAGGAAGTCCGAGATGACCACCGCCACACCACGGCGGCGCGGCGGCCGGTTGAGCATGTCGACCAGGGCACCGAGGTCGCTACGACCCGGTTTGATCTCGGTGTGCGCGATCGCCCGGAGCAGGCCCTGCGCCTCCTTGCGTCCCGGCCGGGCGGGCAGCCGCAGCACGTTCGACAAGGTGGGGGGCCCGGTCCGGCCGGCGACCGGACGGGTGGTCCCGCCGACACCACCGGTGCCGACGACGGCGCCGATCCGGTTCCCGCCGCGTACGGTCAGGTGCGCGACCGCGGCCACCGCCGCGACGACCAGGTCCCGCTTGAGCCACTGCCCGGTGCCGAAGTCGAGGCTGGCCGACAGGTCCACCGCCAGCCAGGTCTCCAGTTCCCGGTCGGCCACCGTACGGCGCACGTGCGGCAGCGTGGTCCGGGCCGTCACCGGCCAGTCCATCCGGCGTACGTCGTCACCCGGGCGGTACTCCCGGGACTCCCCCGCCTCGCTGCCCGGCCCCGGCAGCAGCCCGACGTAGTCGCCCTGCAACAGGCCGTCGAGTTTGCGGGTGACCAACAGTTGCAGCCGGGAGAGCACCGCCTCCGCCCGTACCGAGGTGGCCGCCGCTGCCGCCGATCCCGCTCCCGACGTCGCCGGTCCGGCGGCGGCAGGCGTCACGGCAGCCGTCCGGGCCAGGCACCGGCCGGTTGCGCGGAAGTGGGCGGCACCGGGGCGGCGTTCTGCCGGGGGGTGACCGAGGGCAGCGGGATGGTGGACATCACCCGGCCGACGATGTGGTCGGCGGGTACGTCGTCGGCGAGCGCGTCATAACTGAGCACCAGCCGGTGGCGCAGGATGTCCGGGGCGATGTCCTGCACGTCCTGCGGCAGCGCGTAGTCCCGCCCGCGCAGCAGGGCCAGTGCCCGGGTGGCCCGGACGATGCCGAGCGAGGCGCGGGGGCTGGCGCCGTACTGGATGAGCTGCGCCACGTCGGGCATCCCGTGCTCCGCCGGGGTACGCGTGGCCAGCACCAGCCGTACGGTGTAGTCGACCAGCGCGTTGTGCACGAACACCTGGTCGGCCTTGCGTTGCAGGGCGATCAGTTCGGTCGGGCTGAACACCGCCACCGGCTCCGGCGGGCTGACCCCCATCCGGTAGACGATCTCGCGTTCCTCGGCGTCGGTCGGGTAACCCACCAGGATCTTCATCAGGAACCGGTCGCGCTGCGCCTCGGGCAGCGGGTAGACCCCCTCCTGCTCGATCGGGTTCTGGGTGGCCATGACCAGGAACGGGTTCGGCACCTGGTGGGTCTGCCCGCCGATCGAGACCTGCTGCTCGGACATCACCTCCAGCAGCGCCGACTGCACCTTGGCCGGCGCCCGGTTGATCTCGTCGGCGAGCAGGAAGTTGACGAACACCGGGCCGAGTTCGACGTCGAACTTCTCGCTCGACTGCCGGTAGATCCGGGTGCCGACGATGTCCGCCGGCACCAGGTCCGGAGTGAACTGGACCCGGGAGAAGGTGCCGCCGACGACCTTGGCGAGGGTCTCCACCGCCAGGGTCTTGGCCACCCCGGGCACTCCCTCCAGGAGGCAGTGCCCGCGGGCGAGCAGGGCGACGAACATCCGCTCCACCATCCGGTCCTGACCCACGATCACCCGCTTGACCTCGAACAACGCGCGTTCGAGCAGGGTCGCATCCTCCGCCGGGGTAGTGCCCTTGGCGGGGCCGCCGTTGGCGGAATCGGTCGGTGTCGGGGCATCGGGCGTGGTCGGCTGGGCCACCGGTCCTCCACAGCGGGGTCGCGTGATCGAAAAGTTCGGCGAGGGACTGCCGCACCAAGCCTCGCACGTCCGGCTGAGTGACCGGGTGGCGAGAAGACGTTTTATCGCGCGCCGGTCGTCGCCGAGCCCACGCCGCTGTCGCGCTGCGGCGGTCCCACCCGTCGGCGGGACACGAAACGTCGCGCGCGGGTAGACAGGACCGGGCGGTCGACGTGTACGATTCAGCCGTCGCCGGGCGGCTCCCCCCGTGGTCGCCCGGCGATCTTAATGCCCGCGGCACGCGCATTGCCCGTGTCAGGTCCGGGCCGTCTTCTTCGACACAGCACGCCGCGACCGGCACTTCACGCCGTCGTCAGCGCGCACCGCCTCCGTACACTCGCCGGGTGACCGACTCCGAGCCGCCTCCGATGATCCCGGTCTGCTCGGCGAAGGGCTGCCGGGCGACGGCGATCTGGGCCCTGCGCTGGAACAACCCCCGGCTGCACGACGCGCAGCGACGCAAGACCTGGCTCGCCTGTGCCGATCATCGACAGAGTCTCGGTGACTTCCTTGGCGCGCGCGGATTCCTGCGTGAGGTGGCACCGGTGGACCCATCGCCTACGCTCGAACCGTGAGCCAGCGAAACGATCTCCTCCGGCGCCGCGCCTCGGCCAGCGGCGGTCACCGGCACCGTCGGGTGACCCGGTGAGCCACCCGGGCGGACCCGGCCCGGCGCCGCGTCCGGCCGGACCGGACCAGCCAGGTCCGTCAGCCGGTCCGACCAGTCCGCTGGAGCCGTGGCCGGAGACCGTACGGTGGCAGCCGGTCTCCGGTGACCTGATCTGGGTCGAGCTGCTGCGGCTGGCCGCCGGCATGGTGGTGGTGCTCGCCGGACTCGCCGTCGGCTGGGCACTGACCGGCCACTGGCTCTTCGGGCTCGCCCTGGGCCTGGCCGCACTGCTCACCGGCTGGCGGGCCGTTGCCATCGTCCGGGCCGTACGCGCCTGGGGGTACGCCGAGCGCGACCACGACCTGCTGGTCCGGCACGGTCTGCTGGTCCGCCGGTTGTCGATCGTGCCGTACGCCCGGATGCAGTTCGTCGACGTCAGCGCCGGCCCGCTGGAGCGCGCCTTCGACCTGGCCACCGTGCAGTTGCACACCGCCGCGGCGGCGAGTGACGCCCGGGTGCCGGGGCTGCGCCCGGCCGAGGCGTCCCGGCTGCGCGACCGGCTCACCGCGCTCGGCGAAGACCGCGCGGAGGGCCTGTGACCGAGCCGCCGGTACCCGGACCGCCGCTCACCCAGCCACCCCCGACCGACCCACCGCCGAGCGGAGCCCACGGCACCGAGCCGCGCCCGGCGACCGGGCATGCGGCAGCCGAACAGGCCGTGCCTGGACAGGCAGCCGAACAGGCGGCCGAGCCCCGGCAGCGGCTGCATCCACTGAGTCCGCTGCTGCACGGCGCCAACTCCCTGGTGGTGATCGTCGCCGCGCTCTCCTGGCAGACCCTGGGCCGGGTCGGGCTCGGCTGGTACGCCGGCATGGTGGCGGTGCTGCTGCTCGGCGCCGTCGTGCTCTCCCTGGTGAGCTGGTACAACACGGGTTACCACGTGGTCGGCCGGGAGCTGCGGATCCACGAGGGGCTGCTGTGGCGGCGTACCCGGGCGATCCCGCTGGAGCGGCTCCAGTCCGTCGAGGTGGTCCGTCCCCTGCTCGCACAGCTCAGCGGCCTGGCCGAACTGCGTCTGGAGGTGGTCGGCGGCGGCAAGACCGAGGCGCCGCTGGCGTACGTCGCGGTGGCCGACGCGGTCGCGCTGCGGGAACGGCTGCTCGGCCTCGCCGCCCGTACGCCCGCACCGGCCCGGCCGGGTGTCGAGGGTGTCGAGCGGGTCGAGCCGGCGGCTCCGGTCGAGGTGCCCCGCCGGCACCTGCACTCGGTGGCCAACCGGGACCTGCTGATCAGCCAGCTCCTCACCCCGCAGGCGCTGCTGCTCCCGTTCGGGGTGGCGTTCGTCGTGATCCAGTTCCTGAACGAGGGGTCCTGGTCGTTCATCGCGGTGGCCAGCACCCTGACCGCGATGGCCGGGGTGCTGTTGCAACCGCTGCGCCGGGTGCTCGCCGACTGGAGTTTCCAGCTCGCCCGCGACGACGCCGGCCTGCGCGTACGGCACGGCCTGCTGGAGACCCGGGCGCAGACCGTACCGCTGGACCGGTTGCAGGCGGTCGGTGCGACCTGGCCGCTGCTCTGGCGGATGAAGGGCTGGCTGCGGTTGCGGCTGGAGGTGGCCGGTTTCTCCGTCGAGGCGGACGCGAACCAGCGCGCGGACCAGTTGCTGCCAGTGGGTGACCTGCGGACCGGACAGAGGATCATGACGGAGGTGCTGCCGGGTGTGGATCTCACCGTGCCGTTGCCGCCGCCGCCCCGGCGGGCCCGCTGGGTGCATCCGCTGGCGCAGCCGGTGCTCGGCGCCGGGCTGACCGAGCGGGTGTTCGCGGTCCGCAGCGGGCTGTTGACCCGCCAACTCGTCGTGGTGCCGTACGCGCGGATCCAGAGCGTGCGGGTCGTGCAGGGGCCGGTGCAGCGGCGGCTGCGGTTGGCGACCGTACACGCCGACACCGCCGGTGGGGCGGGTGCCGCGGCCCTCGACCGGGATCTGGGCGAGGCGTGGGCACTGGCCGCGGAACTCACCGCCCGGGCGCGAGCCGCCCGCGGCGCCGGCTGAGCGACGTGCCCGAACCGGCGTCCTGAGCCGCTCGTCCGGCGGCAGGACACAGCCTGCCGTGCTACCGCGACCGACGCCGGGACACGGCGGGCCATGCCGATCATCCGACCGCGGGCCACGGCCTAAGCTGCACCCATGGAACAACCGCCGGATCCCGGCTTCGAGCCCGGTCTGACCGCCCGGGTGGAACTCGTCGTCAGCGACACCGACACCGCGCTGGCGGTCGGCTCCGGTGACGTGCCGGTGCTCGGCACCCCGAGGGTGCTGGCGCTGGCCGAGGCGGCCACGGTGGCGGCCACCGCCACCCGGATGCTGCCCGGCATGACCACCGTGGGTCTGCGGGTGGAACTGGACCACACGGTGCCCACCCCGGTCGGCCGTACGGTTGTCGCCCAGGCCTGGTTGACCGAGGTGAGCGGCCGGCGGCTGCACTTCGACGTGAGCGTGACCGACGGCTCGGCGACCGTGGCGAAGGGCCGGGTCGAGCGGGCGCTGGTCGACCGGCTCCGGTTCGTGGAAAGGGCGTCGCGCACACCATGACTATCGAATTCGAGGAGATCGGCGAGCGGGTCTACCTGCTGCGCCATCCCGCACTCGAGGTCAACGTGACCCTGGTCGTCGGTGACGGCGAGGCCCTGCTGGTCGACACGCTGTCCAACGCGACCCAGGCCGGTGAGCTGGCCGCCGCGGCGCGCACGATCACCCCGTACCCGTGGACGTTGGTGAACACCCATCACCACTTCGACCACTGCTTCGGCAATGCCACGCTGGCCGGCGAGCCGGCCCGGCCGATCTACGCCCACCAGGCCGCCGCGGCCCGGCTGCGGGACCATCCCGAGCTGGTGCGACAGCAGGCGTACGACGAGATGCGCGAAACCGAACCGGTGCTCGCCGCCGAGCTGTCCCGGACCACGATCCTCGCGCCCAGCCACCCGGTGCACCTGGAGTCCACCCTGGACATCGGCGGCCGTACGGTGGTCCTGCGCCACCTCGGACGCGGGCACACCGACGGCGACCTGGTGGTGCACGTGCCCGACGCCGACCTGCTGGTCGCCGGTGACCTGGTCGAGGAGAGCGGCCCGCCGTCGTTCGACGACAGCTACCCGCTGGAGTGGCCGGAGACGGTAGCCGAGCTGCTGCGCCTGGCCACCCGACGCACCATGGTCGTGCCGGGCCACGGCGCCATCCTCGGCATCGACGGCGTACGCGCCCAGCACGAGCAGCTCGCCACCCTGGCCTGGCTGATCCGCGACGGGCACGCCGACGGCGCTCCCGCCGAGCGGGTCGCAGCCCGGGCGCCGTTCACCCCGACGGTGACCATGCCGGCGATCCGGCTCGGCTACGCGGAACTCTCCGGCGACACCTGATCGGCCCGCCGACCGTCGCCGATCCGGGTCACCCGGTCGGGAACCGGGCGGCCACCTGCTCCCGGGTCGGCATCGCGACCGCCCCGCCCGGCGCCTCGCAGACCAGCCCGGCGACCCGCAGCGCGTACGCGACCCGGGCCGGCCAGCCGTCCGGTGCGGGCGGGCCGGTCAGCAGCAGGTCGGCGACGAGGGCGGCCATCACCGAGTCACCGGCCCCGGTGGCGTCGACGGCGCGTACCACCGGTGCGGGCACCGCCACCGGTTCCGGTGCCGCCCCGGCGGACACCAACGCCCCTGCCGGTCCTCGAGTGATCACCACGGCAGGGGCGCCGAGCGCGCGCAGCCGCGCCGCGACCCGGTCCAGCGGCTCGCCGGGATAGAGCAGTTCGGCGTCGACGGCGCTGAGTTTCACCAGGTCGGCGGTGCCGGCGAACTCGGCCACCACGGCCCGGAAATCGTCCAGCGCGCCCTCGTCGGGCATCAGCCGGGGCCGTACGTTCGGGTCGAAGACCCGCCGTCCGGTGGTGAGCGACCAGGCCCGCCGGGCGGCGGCCAGCACCGGCGTACGGAGCAGGGCGATCGAGCCGCAGTAGAGCACCCCCGCCTCGCCGATCAGGGCCGGATCGAGCGCACCGGCCGCCAGCAGGCCGTACGAGGGCGGTTCGCCGTAGAAGCGGAAGTCTGGTTCGGCCCCGGCGAAGGTGGCCACGGCGAGCGTGGTCGGCACCGGTACGGTCACCACCCCGCGCTGCCCCACACCGCAGTCGCGCAGGAAGTCCCGGATCCGTCCGGCGAGTACGTCGTCGCCGACCGAGCCGACGAACTCCACCGGGGCGCCGAGCCGGGCGACCCCGACCGCGACGTTCAACGGGGCGCCGCCGATCGCCTGGCGGTAGACCGGTTCACCGTCTGCCTGCCCTTCGAGGAGGTCGACGAGCGCTTCGCCGAGCACCACCGCGTACCCCATGGTTTCCTCCTGCCGTCGAGATCCTGCCCGAACAGCATGCCGGGTCGGGGCCGGGCCGGGTCGACGGCGTCCGGTGGGGCGCACTCCGATCGATGCCCACCTATTGCATCGGGTACGGATCCGTGATGCACTGGCGCGTACCGGGACAGCGCGGGGGCTAACGCGCCGTGCCGGATGCCGCCAGGGGGCCGCGCGAGCAGCACACCCGTCCGTGATCGGACCGGGTCTCGTGTCGCCGCCTGCCCGCCGCGTCTTCTCCCATCACCGCCACCATCGCGAGCGGCTTGCACGACACCACGACCAGCGGTCCGACCCGGGTGCCCGCACCCCGCGGGACCCGCTGGTTGTCCGCAGTACCGGCGTACCCACCCGCCTGCGGCTCTAGCCCGAAGTTAAGGAGTACTCGGTGAAACCCTTCCGCAGAGTCGCGGTGTTCGCCGCCGCGGCCATGCTCACCGCCGGCATCGTCACGGTGGTGACGCCCACCGCGGCGTTCGCCCATGGTGCCGCCATGGCACCCGGCAGTCGTACCTTCCTGTGCTGGAAGGACGGGCTCAGCCCGCGCGGCGACATCCAGCCCAACAACCCGGCCTGCGCGGCCGCGGTCAACCAGAGCGGGGCCAACTCGCTCTACAACTGGTTCAGCGTGCTGCGCTCCGACGCGGGCGGCCGGACCACCGGTTTCGTCTCGGACGGGCAGCTGTGCAGTGGCGGCAACGCCAGCTTCAGCGGTTACAACCTGGCCCGCAACGACTGGCCGCTGACCCACCTGACCGCTGGTGGCAACTTCAACTTCAAGTACAGCAACTGGGCCCACCACCCGGGCACCTTCTACTTCTACGTGACGAAGAACAGTTGGAGCCCGACCCGCGCGCTGGCCTGGAGTGACCTGGAGGAGCCGTTCCTGACGGTGACCAACCCGCCGCAGAGCGGTGGGGTCGGCACCAACGAGGGGCACTACTACTTCAGCGGGCAACTGCCGACCGGCAAGAGCGGCCGGCACATCATCTACTCCCGCTGGGTGCGCTCGGACAGCCAGGAGAACTTCTTCGGCTGCTCGGACGTGGTCTTCGACGGCGGCAACGGCGAGGTCACCGGGGTCGGACCGGGCGGTTCCAACCCGCCGAACCCGACCACCCCGCCGCCGAACCCGACCACGCCCCCGCCGAACCCGACCACCCCGCCGCCGAACCCCACGACGCCGCCGCCGAACCCGACGACCCCGCCGCCGGGCACCGCCGGCTGCTCGGCCACCTACCGGGTGACCGGGAGCTGGTCCGGAGGCTTCCAGGGCGAGGTCACGGTACGCAACACCGGCAGCTCGGCACTGAGTGGCTGGACCACCCGCTGGACCTGGGCGAACGGTCAGACGATCGGCAGTCTCTGGAACGGGACCTACACCCAGAGCGGATCGGCCGTCACCGTACGTAATGCCGGGCACAACGGCTACCTGGCCGCGAACGGCACCGCCACGTTCGGTTTCACCGGCAGTGCCGGGGCCACCAACACCGCACCGACGGTGAGCTGTAGCAGCCCGTAACTCCTCCCCACGGAGCGGCCGGGCCCGACGCGATCAGCGCCGGGCCCGGTCCGTGCTCGTCACCGCCGGGGCGGTGCCTGCGGTGGTGTTCGCTCGCCTGGGTCAGGCCACCATCGAGCCGACCACCGGCTTGGTGAGCAGGGCCGACTGGTTGCGCTGGATGCCCGGGTCGAGCGAGCGCTCGACGAAGATCGCGTGCCAGATGCAGAAGATCAGTACGGTCCACACCTTGCGCGAGTGGTCGGCCTCCTCGCGCTTGTGCTCCTCGAGCAGCCGCATCGCGTACGACAGGTCGAGCAGGTCGCCCGCGCCGGAGGTGGACAGGATGTGGCGAGCCCACTCGTACATCTCGCCCCGCAACCAGACCCGGGTCGGGGTCGGGAAGCCGAGCTTGCGTCGGTTGACGATGGCCGGTGGCACCACGTTGCGCAGGGCCTGGCGCATGGCGTACTTGGTGGCGTCGGAGCGGGGCGGCAGCTTCAGGTCCACCGGGATGCCGGCGGCGACGTCGAACACCTCCCGGTCCAGGAACGGCACCCGTACCTCCAGCGAGTGCGCCATCGAGATCCGGTCGGCCTTGACCAGGATGTCGCCGCGCAGCCAGGTGTAGAGGTCGATGTACTGCATCTTGGTCACGTCGTCGAGTTCGGTGGCCTCGGCGTAGATCGGGGCGGTCACGTCGGTGTAGCGCACGCTCGGGTCGTAGCGGCGCATCAGCTTCTGCTTCTCCTCCTCGGTGAACATCCGCGCGTTGCCGTAGTAGCGCTCCTCGATCGGGGTGGTGCCGCGTTCCAGGAAGCTCTTGCCCTTGACCCCCTGCGGGATCGCCTTGGAGACCGCGCGCAGGCCCTTCTGCATGCCGCCGGGCAGGCCGTTGACCGCGCCGAGCGAGAGCGGCTCGCGGTAGATGGTGTAGCCGCCGAAGAACTCGTCCGCGCCCTCGCCGGAGAGCACCACCGTGACGTGCTCGGCGGCCTTCTTGGCGACGAAGTAGAGCGGCACCAGCGCCGGGTCGGCGACCGGGTCGTCCAGGTGCCAGATGATCTTCGGCAGGGCGTCGATCATGTCCTGCGGCCCGATCTTGGTCGGGATCGTGGTCACCTCGAGGTGCCGGGCCGACTCCTGGGCCACGTCGATCTCGGAGTAGCCGGGCACGTCGTAGCCGACGGTGAAGGTCAGGATGTTCGGGTTGAACTCCCGGGCCAGGGCGACCACCGCGGTGGAGTCGATCCCGCTGGACAGGAACGAGCCGACCGGCACGTCGGCCCGCATGTGCATCCGTACGCTCTCGCGCAGCGTCTCCCGGATCTGGTCGTAGAGTCGCTGCTGGTCGTCGACCGGGGCGGGCCGGAACACCGGCCGGTACCACCGGCGCACGTCGATCCGGCCGCCCGGCATCCAGGTCAGGTACTCCCCCGACCCGATCCGGCGGATCCCGTGGTGCAGCGTGCCCGGCTCGGGGACGTACTGCAGGGTCAGGTAGTGCGACAGGTTCGCCGCGTCCACCCCGGCGTCACCGGCGTGCGCCGCGGGCGCGAACGGGAGCAGCGCCTTCTTCTCCGAGGCGAGGTAGACCCCGTCGTTGGTCTCCAGGTAGTGCAGCGGCTTGATGCCGAAGTAGTCCCGGGCGCCGAAAGCCCGCCGCTCCTGCCGGTCCCAGATCACGAACGCGAACATGCCACGCAACCGGTTGAGCACCTGCTCGCCCCAGTAGTGGAAACCGGCGACGATCACCTCGCCGTCGCCCTGGGTGGCGAACTGGGCGCCGAAGTCCCGGGCCAGCTCCTCGCGCAGCTCCAGGTAGTTGTAGATCTCGCCGTTGAAGGTCAGCAGGTAGCGGCCGTCGGCGTACGGCAGCGGTTCGTGGCTGAGCGCCACGTCGATGATCGACAGCCGCTTGTGCGCGAAGACCGCGTCCGCCCGCGTACCGGACGGGTCGGCGATGACTTCCACCCCGGTCTCGTCCGGTCCCCGGTGGTGCAGGCATTCCAATGCGCCGGCAAGGGCGTCTCGGTGCGCGCTGGCGTCGCCGCGCGCGCTGAAAAAGGCCAGGAGTCCGCACATGGCGGTCATCTTTCCACGCGGCTCGGGCGCGCGTGCCGGCACCGCTGGGAGATCTGGGGCGCGCTTGCGCGGTACCGTCTTGGGGATGGATCTGCCTGGGAGGAGCGGGACATGAGCGACGAGCGGAACGAGGACACGGCGGAGACCGCGCGCATCGAGTCGCACGATCCCGACTACCCGGAGAAGTTCCTCGCGTTCATGCGCGAGGGCTGGCGCGATTCCGCCCTCTCCGTGAGCCCCCGCCCCGAGGTGCCGAACTACGCCAAGCGGCGGGCCGCCCTCTCGGCCGCGTTCGCCGGCGAGACGTTGATCATCCCGACCGGCACCGAGAAGGTACGGGCCAACGACACCGACCACCCGTTCCGGCCGGGCAGCGACTTCGCGTACCTGACCGGTGACCACGACCCGGACGACGTGCTGGTGCTGCGCCCGAACGGGTCCGGCCACGACGCCACCCTCTACACCCAGCCGCGCAACTCCAAGGAGACCGACGAGTTCTTCCGCAGCCGCAACGGCGAGCTGTGGGTGGGTCGCCGGCACACCCTGGCCGAGAAGTCGACCGAGTTGGGGGTCGAGACGGCTCCCCTGACCGACCTGGCCGCCGCGCTGGCCGACTGCGCGCCGGGGCGTACCCGGGTGCTGCGCGGGCTGGACAGCTCGGTCGACGCCGCCGTGCGCCCGTACGACCCGCCGGCACCGACTGGTGACCAGGCGACGGCGCAGCTCGGCCGGGACCGGGAACTGGCGGCGGTGATCAGCGAGTTGAAGCTGGTCAAGGACGAGTGGGAGATCGCCCAGCTCCAGGACGCCATCGACGCGACCGTACGCGGCTTCGAGGACGTCGCCCGGGTGCTGCCGGCGGACCGGCCGGTGACCGAACGGCTGCTGGAGGGGATCTTCGCGCTGCGGGCCCGGCACGACGGCAACGACGTGGGTTACAGCTCGATCGTCGGGTCGGCCGAGCACGCGACGATCCTGCACTGGGTCCGCAACACCGGCGTCACCCAGCCGGGCAAGCTGCTGCTGATGGACATGGGGGTGGAGGGGCGCAACCTCTACACCGCCGACGTCACCCGGGTGCTGCCGGTTTCGGGCACCTTCACGCCGTTGCAGCGCCAGGTCTACGACATCGTGTACGCCTCGCAGCAGGCCGGAATCGAGTTCATCCGGCCGGGCGTGAGCTTCAAGGACGTACACCGCACCTGCATGCGGGTGCTCGCCGAGGGCCTGTCCGAGCTGGGGCTGCTGCCGGTGAGCGTGGACGAGGCGATGGACGAGACCTCGACGGTCTACCGGCGCTGGACGCTGCACGGCTTCGGGCACATGCTCGGCATCGACGTGCACGACTGCTCGAACGCCCGCAAGCAGACGTACCGCGACGGCGCTCTCGGCGAGGGCTACGTGCTGACCGTCGAGCCGGGTCTCTACTTCCAGCCCGAGGACGAGCTGGTCCCGGCGGAGCTGCGCGGGATCGGCATCCGGATCGAGGACGACGTACTGGTGACCCCGGCCGGAGCGGTGAACCTGTCGGCCGGTCTGCCGCGACGGGCCGACGAGGTGGAGACCTGGCTGGCCGCGCAGCGCGAGGCGGGTCACCGGCTGCCCGGCTGACGGGTTCCCGCCGCTTGATGATCTTCCGTGGGGTCGAGCCGCAACGGTACGATGACGCTGCGTTCATGCCCGATCCCCCACGGGAGGCGTCGTGCCCGGCAGGAGCCTCGGCGAACCCCCGCGCGCCCCGACCATGGACGTGCTGCGGGTGCTCTTCGCCCTGATCGGGGTGGCCTCCTTCGTCTGCGGCTACCTGGGTCTGCAGGAGCACTTCCTCAACCTCAAGCCGCCCGCACCCGCGCATCCGTCCGACCTGCTCTACTACGACCTGCAACTGTTCGTACTCGGCTCACCGCCGCTGGACGACGGCGGGCCGTTCCCACCGCTGCTGAACATCGCCCGGTTCAGTGCCCCGGCCGTCACCGTCTACGCCTTCATCGAGGCCGGCCGGCTGGTCTTCCAGACCGAACTGCGGCGGCTGCGGGTCCGCCAGGCCCGCAACCACGTGATCGTCTGCGGTGACGGCCTGATCGCCAACACCCTCGCCCGGCGGCTGCGGGCCGGCGGCGACCGGGTGGTGTCGGTCCCCTCGGGTGCGGTGGCCACCGAACCCGACACCCGCCGGGTGGCCAGGGCGGCACGGGACCCCGACGTGCTGGGGGCGGCCGGGGTCGGACGGGCCCGCGCCCTGTACGCCTGCACCGACGACAGCGCGGCGAACACCGCGATCGCGCTCGCCGCCGCCCGGCACGGCCGGTACGGCCGACGCAGCCCGCTCTCCGTCTACGCCGAGGTCGCCGACCCGGAACTCTGCCTCGCCCTACAGGCCCGGCATCTCGGGTTGGCGGGCCAGCCCGGCGCCCGGGTGGACTTCTTCCACATCGACGACCTGGCCGCCCGCAAGCTGCTCAGCCAGGAGCCGCCGGTGCCGGTCGACGGTGAACCGCCACGGGTGGTGGTGGTCGGCGCGACCAACTTCGGCCGCGCCGTACTGGTGGAACTGGCCCGGCGGTGGCGGCTGCGCGACCCGCGCGACGACCGGCCGGTGCCGGTCGCGCTGGTCGACGAGGAGGCTGGGCGGGCCCGCGACGAACTCACCGAGCGCTTCCCGTTCCTGTCCCGGGCCTGCCGGATCACCGCGTACGACGGGGGGCTGACCGAACTCCTCGCCGACGGAGGGCTCCCGATGCCACCCGACCGGGTGTTCATCTGCTACGACGACGAGCAGCGGGCGCTCAAGACGGCGCTGACCGCCGAGCAGTTGTGGCACGGCGCACCAGGGTCGGTGGTGGTGCGGCTGGACCGGCTGGCCAGTCTCCGGGAGGCGTTCGGCGGTTCGGGCGAGCGGCTGCTCGACGACCTGTCCGGCACCCTGCGCCTGTACGGCGTGGTCCGGGCCGCCTGCGACCCGGAGCTGATCGGGGACGATCTCGCCCGGGTGATCCACGAGAGCTACGTCGCCGCCCGGCTCCGGCGCGGTGAGCGGCCCGAGAACGCCCCGACGCTGGTGGCGTGGGAGTCGTTGACGGAGACGCTGCGGATCGCCAACCGGGCCCAGGCGGAGGACTTCGGTAGCAAGCTGCGCGAGTTGGGGTGTGTCCTGTCCCCCCGGGTGGGGCCGGGCGAGGAGTACACCCTGACCGAGCCGGACATCACCCGGCTGGCGGTGCTGGAGCATCGGCGCTGGGTGGCGGAGCGTATCGCCGCAGGCTGGCGGTACGGTGAGCCGCGCGACGACGACCGACGGCTGCATCCGGCGCTGGTCGCCTGGGAAAAGCTCAGTACGGAGATGCGCGAACGTAATCACGACGTAATCGCGGCGATGCCCACCATCCTGGCCGACGCCGGGTTCCGGATCGTCCGGCTGCGGCAGGCGTGACGATGAACGGACGGTGTGCCATGCCGCGGATCGGGGTCACCGGTCATGTCATCCTCGCCAACGGCACCGCCGAACTGGTCGCCGCGTGTCTCGCCGAGCATCTGCGGCCGTACGCCGGGCCGGGGCTGCACGGGATCACCTGTCTGGCCAACGGCGCCGACCAACTGTTCGCGCGGGAGATCCTGGCGCTGGACGGGACCTACGAGGCGGTGATCCCGGCCGCCGACTACCGGCAGTGCGCGGTCGAGCGGGAGAACCGGGCCAGCTTCGACGAGCTGCTGGAACGGGCCGTACGGGTGGACTACATGCCGTACGACCGGTCGGACCGGCAGGCGTACATGGCCGCGAGCGTGGAGCTGCTGAACCGGTGTGAGCTGCTGTTCGCGGTCTGGGACGGGCGACCCTCGGTCCACATCGGTGACACCGCCGACGTGGTACGCGCCGCCCGGGAGCGTGGGCTGCCGGTGACGGTGCTCTGGCCCGACGGCGCCCGGCGCGGCTGACCGTCCTGCCCCTGGACAGATCCAGAGCGGCGATTCCGGCGAACTATTGGACGACACCTAATAGCGGCGCTATTATGTCTCGCATGGTAGTAGACGGGCAGGACACCGGCCAGGACAACGAGCGGCAGACCCAACTGCTCCGCGGCTCCCTGGACATGTGCCTGCTCGCCCTGCTCGCCAAGGAGCCGGCCCACGGCTACGAACTGGTTCGTCGGGTCGAGGCCGCCGGCTTCGACGCGGTGGGCTACGGCACGATCTACCCGCTGCTGACCCGGATGCGCCGCCTCGGCCTGGTCGCGGACGAGTTGCAGGCCAGCCCGAGCGGGCCACCGCGCAAGGTGTACGCGCTCACCGACGCGGGTCGGGACAGGCTGCGTACCTGGAGTCGTCAGTGGACGGACTTCGTCGGCATCGTCAACGCGACACTCACCGATTCCACTCCGTCCGGCCCGAGGAGCTGACCCGTGGACCCCATCGACACCGCACTCGAGATCGCCGACAACGAATGGCGCCTCCTCGGCATCCAGCACCGCGACCGCGCCGCGCTCGTCGCCGACCTCCGGCTCGACCTGGAAGCGGCAGCGGCGGACGGCGTTACCCCCGAGCAATTGCTCGGGGGTAACATCCGCGGTTTCGCCCGGCGGCTCGCCGACGAGTCGGGCGTCGCCCGCGTCCCGCGCGAGTACCCGCGCCTGCTGCTCACCATGCTGACCGGCGCCGTGCTGGGTGCGACGCTCGGCTACCTCGTCATGTCCTCGGTCTACTCGACCTTCGTGTCCCTGTTCGACCTGCCGCCCGGCTTCGACGTGCCGATCGTCCTCGCGGTGCTGGTCTACTACGGCGGACCGGCCGCGATCGTGGTCGGCGGCGCCCTGGTCGCCGTCCGCGTCCACCTGCGTGACGTACCCCGAATCGGACGCACGATCGCGTTGATGGGCCTGCTGTTGCCGGTGGCCGGCGTGGCGGTCACCCCGGTCACCATGGGATTCGCCCGGCTCACCGACTACAGCTTCGCGCCGCCGGTCGTGGCGACCGAGATCGCACTGGTCGCGGCTGCACTGGTCGGCGCCACCGTGCTGGCCCGCCGGCTGTCGCTGCGCGACCACACCGTGCCGGCCGTCTCCTGACGGGCAACCGCCGGATCGTCAGCGGGGCGGGATCTCGACGGTGATCTCCGTGCCGAGTCGGGAGCCGTTGGCGAGGACGAGGTCGTCGCCGCTCCAGAAACGGCCGGGGTCGTACCAGTTCGGCCGCCGGCCGGTCGGCAGCAGACCCATCTCCTCGTACGTCACGGCCACCACTTCGGCGCAGTAAGCGGTCTCCAGCTCACTTTCCCGGCGACGTGCGTCAGCCGACCCGGCCTGCTCGATCGCCTCGGGTGCCCCGTCACGCGCACCGGCACCGAACAGCCCGGTCCGGCGCACATCGGGCACCCGCCCACGCAGCCAGCGCCAGGCCATCCGGGCGGTGGAGGGGAAGGGCGTGCCGTCGAGCCGGGCGATCGTACGCAGCACCGCGTCCTCGTGTTCGCGGCCGGCGGGCGGCTCCAGTTGGCGTAGCCAGGCGCGTTGTCCGTACCGGTTCGCCCAGACACAGACGGCGTCGCGGAGGTTGTGCAGCTGGACGCCGCGCTGGTGGGTGCCCGACCACATGTCCGGTAACGACCGACCCAGTTCGGCGTGCCACATCAGCGGGGGCAGGTCGTCCAGCACCACGGCCATGCCGACGTGGTTGACCGGACTGTTCGTGGTGAGCTGGATGGCCCGGTCCGGCATGCTCCGTCCCCGGAACACCCACAGATCCCCGGTACGGGTCACGTCGACGGCCTCATCGAGGCTGATGCTCGTATCGACCACTCGACTACCCTAGGCGGATGCGCTGGTGGAAGATAGTTGGCCTGGCAAGCGTCGTGGGTGTGGCGGCCACCGGGGTGGTGATCGCCCGGGCGGAGCGTCGTCGCCGGGCGTACACGCCGGACCAGATCCGGACCCGGCTGCGTGACCGGCACGCGGAGGCGAACGCCCTGGGAGCCAAGGAACACTGAGGGGTATCCGACCGGATGTCGGATATGTCCCAGCACCTCCCCGGCTCGGGACCCGGATTTGCTTGATCAACTGGTCCGGGCGGCCAGCTCCCGGAATGCCGGGGCCCCCGGATCGGTTATACACACGTACGCCGGAGCACCCCGACCGGGTGATCTCCTGGACCGGCCCGCGGCGGCCAAGGCCCCCGGGAATGATTGACGGGCCGGACCGGTTACATCCCCCTGAACACCGGAGCACCCCGAGCGGGTCGCCTCCGTGACCGGCCCCCGGGTGACGCATCCCCGGAATGCACGACGGGCCGGATCGGTTACATCCCCGAGCACGTCCGACCAGCCCCCACCGGCCTGGGCGTGTGGCACAGCCCCGTGCTTCTCCCCCAAGTACGGGAACCCCCATTGGAAGGCAACCATCATGACTACGTTTAGTCAGTGGCTACCGGCCATCGCAAAGACCTCCGCCGTCCGTAAGGGCGCACTGACCGCCGCAAGCCTCGCGTTCGTCGGCGGCGCCATCGCCGGCCCCCTGGGTGCCACCGCGCAAGCGGCTCCGGCCGCCCAGCCGGCCCCGGCCATGACCACCGTCGCCCAGGTGACCTCGGACCGCGGTCACGACGACAACGGTCACGGCAAGGACGCCGACCGTGACAAGGACAAGGGTCACGGCAAGGACGCCGGCCGCACCATGTCGGCCAAGGAACTCAAGAACGACTACCAGGCGCAGCCGAACTTCTACTGGTGTGGTCCGGCCGCGACCCGGAACGCGCTGAGCGCCGACGGGCACCACCTGACCCAAGACGAGCTGGCCAAGAAGCTCGGTACCACCGTCGAGGGCACCCCCTCGGCCGAGGACACCACCCGGGTGCTGAACGAGGTCGTCGGCGGCGACAAGTACAAGACCACCGCGATCCCGGACAGCAAGGCCAAGCCGGAGCAGATGGACAAGCTCCAGGCTGACGTCAAGCGCGCGGTCGACGACAACCGTGCCGTGGTGGCCAACATCATCGGTACCGGGACCGACACCGACGGGGTCTCGCACTCCTACGAGGGCGGCCACTACCTGGCCGTGGTCGGGTACCGCGACGACGGTCGGGCCGTGAAGATCTCGGACTCCGCCAACCCGAACAACTCGTCCTACTGGATGAGCACCATCGACATGGCCAACTGGATCGCCACCCGCGGTTACTCGGCCTGACGCAGGTGACAACCGAATAGCAGGACAGTAGGACCGAGGGGCCAGCTCATCGAGCTGGCCCCTCGGTGTGTGCGTACCCATCGGCGCCGGCTGCCAACGCAGCCGGCGCCGTTTGTCAGCGCAGCCCGAAGGCCCGGACCACGGTCTGGCTGACTGTGTTGCCCTGACCGTCGCGCGCGGTGGTCCGTACCGAGGCGAACGCCGCCGACGCCGGGGCACGCAGGCTCGTGCGCCAGCCGTCGTCGGTCCGGTCCAGGCTCGCCGGCTGCCAGGTGACCCCGTCGTCGTACGACAGCTCCACGGTCACGCCGCGGATGCCGGCCGAACCCGCGACCGCCGACAGCCTGCTCGGTGCCACCGTCAGCTCCGCCCGCCGTCCGGCCCGCCCCGACAGGTCGGTCGCCACCCGGTAGTCGACCTGGATCAGTGGCAACGCCACCAGTTCCCCCGGCTCCCCGGCCTCGGAGGTGAAGCCCCACTCGGTCCGGGTCCGGATCGAGTACGGCGACACCACCCCGTCCTGTGCGGTCTCGCTGACCAGCCGGAGTGCGACCGGGTCGGGTCCGACCGGGACGTAGAGGGAACCGTCCGCCGACTCGGCGAGCAGCTCACCGTCCCGATAGAGCGCGGCCGTCTGGCGGAACCCCTCGACCTCGACGCTGCCCTGGTGGTGCGGGTCGGAGTCGCCCCACTCCGGTAGGGCGAAGACCACCACGTCCGCACCGGCGCGGACCGGGGCCGGGACGAACCCGGTGGCCAGCATCCGGGGCCGGGCCAGCGGCGCGAACCAGTTCACGCCGGTGCGCTCGCCGCCGGGGTAGCCGACCACCGCGGAGGTCTGGATGATCTGCGGCAGCCCGGCCAACTCCACCCACCTGTTGTGCTGGTCGGCGGTGAGCCAGTCGATCCGCGTCCCCTGGGCCGGCAACGGCACGGCCGCGCCGCCGAGCGCGGAGCCCGGCTGGTCCGGTGAGACGTCGAACCGTGCCCAGACCCCCTCGCCGGGCTCGTGGTTACGGAAGGCCACGTCGACCCGGGCCAGGTCGGCCGGGGCCGGCCGGTAGCTCAGGTTCGCCGGGATCGCCCCGTTGTAGCGCCGGACCAGGTCGTAGACGTACGTCGGCGCGCGGTGCGCCTCGACCGTCAGCGTGCTCCGGCCACTGCCGATGCGGGTGATCAGTTCCTCGCCCGCGTCCCGACCCAGCGTGGCGACCGGCAGCGGCGTACGCGGGTCGCCGACCTCGTACCAGGCGTCGAGGCGCCCGTAGCCGTTGTTCACCAGCAGCAGCAGCTTCGCCCCGGCTGCCGCGGCGGCGTCGGCCTGGTCGAGTGCGCCGATGGTGTCGTCGATCCGGACCACCGCCACCTTGCCGCGTACGTCCAGCCGGTCGTAGTCGGCGGGGGCGCCCTGACCGGCGAACACGGCGTCGAGGCGTTGCCGGCCGTCGGGGAAGGCGACCGAGCCGCTCTGGATCAGCAGGTCGTCGTAGACGTGACCGTTGGCGCTGACCGCCAGCGGTGCCTGCACCAGGCTCCACCGGGCCCGGAAGCTGAAGCTGCCCTCGGTGACCTTGGCGCCGGTGGATGCGGCCCAGACGCTGTCGTACTGGTGGCCGACGACGTAGTTGTCGGCGAGCGGCACCCGGTCGGGGTAGGAACGGAAGTAGTCCAGCCGCACCTGGGCGGTGGCGGTCGGCTGCGGCGCGGTCGCCTCGACCCGGTGCAGCCGGCGCCCGTCGAGGGTGACCGTGGTGTCGCCGGTCAGTTCGATCTGCGGGTCGGCCAGCACCGCCCGGCCCAGCGAGTACGGCCCGTGCACGCCCGGCACGTCGGCGTACATCCAGGCGCTGTAGGTGCTGGGTGGCAGGCTGACCCGGACGCTGCCGGAGGCGTCCACCTCGTGCAGGGTCGGCACCACGTTGTTCGCGATGTCCTTGAGCAGTACGACTCCGGCCAGCGGCCGGCCGTTCGGTCCCCTGGTCTCGATGGTCAGGTCGACCCGCTCACCCTCCTTGTTGATCCCGACCACGGTGTGCACCGTGGGTGCACCGGCCGACCCGGCGGCGACCAGGCTGCCGCTGGCGTAGCTGTTGTCGGCGATCTGGTCCAGGTTCGCCGCCACGACGGCCCTGGCGGTGCCGTGTGCGGGGACGGTGACCTGGGTGGCCGGCAGGGTGAACAGCCCCTCCGGGGCGGTGGGCGCGCTGACCCGCAGGTCGAGCGTGACCGGCTCGTCGCCGGTGTTGGTGTACGTCACCTCCTGGTCGGCCCGCTGTCCCGGCGCGTACGGCCAGTCCAGGTCGTCGAAGACGGTGCCGGTGGCGAAGAGCGTGCCGGTGACGGCGGCGGCCGCGTCGAGCCGACCGCTGCCGGCCCAGTACGCGTCGTACCGTTGGGTGATCTTGGTGGTGCTGACGAGCGCGTCCTTGAGTTGCCGGCCGGTCCAGTCGGTGTGCTCCGCGGCCAGCAGGGCAGCGGCGCCGGCCACATGCGGCGTGGCCATCGAGGTGCCGCTCATCGTCTGGTAGGCGCCCTCACCTTCCGGCGCGTACTGCGACCTGGCCGCCAGGATGTCCACGCCGGGCGCGGTCAGTTCCGGCTTGAGCCCGTTGTCACCGCGTCGCGGTCCTCGGCTGGAGAAGACCGCGAGCCGGTCGAGGCTGTCCACCGCACCGACGGTGAGCGCGGCGTCGGCGGCACCTGGCGCGCTCACCATCTCCATGTCCGGGCCGGAGTTGCCGGCGGCGATGGTGAACAGCGCACCCGTCTCGGCGCTGAGCCGGTTGACCGCCTGGCTGAGCGGGTCGGTGCCGTCGGTGGGGCCGCCGCCCAGGCTCATGCTGACCACCTTGGCGTGCTGGTCCCGTGCGGCCCACTCCATCCCGGCGATGATCCAGGAGTCCTGGCCGCTGCCGCTGTCGTCGAGCACCTTGCCGATGTGCAGTTCCGCGCCGGGCGCGACACCGCGTTCCCGGCCGCCGGAGGCGGCACCGGTTCCGGCGATGGTGGACGCGACGTGCGTACCGTGGCCGTGGCGGTCGGTGACCTCCGCACCAGGTACGAAGCTCGCCGACCGGGCGATGCGACCCGCCAGGTCCGGGTGCCCGAGGTCCACCCCGGTGTCGAGCACCGCTACCGGCACTCCCGCGCCGGTGTTGCCGGTCGCCCAGACCGCGGGCGCGCCGATCTGCGCGGTCGAGTCGGCCAGTGCCGCGTGTACCTTGCCGTCCAGCCAGACCTTGCCGATGCCGCCGGTGAAGCCGAGCCGCCCGGTGTCCGTACGCGCGGTCGGGCCGGAGCCGGTGCCGGTCAGGCCGGTCCAGAAGTCGGCCGCCCGGTCACGCGGCGCGACCAGTGCCGCGCCCTGGATGCTGTCCAGGCTCCGGATCCGGATCCCGCCCGCCGGCACCGCCTGGGTACGGGCCCGCGCCGCCGCGTCGGTGTAGCTGACGATCAGCGGCAACCGGTCGGTGTGCGCGTCGTCGTACCCGTCGGCGAGCAACCGGGTCACGTTGAACAGCGCCTCGTCCAGCAGTCCGGCCGCCAGGTACGGCAGCGCCGCGTCCGGATGGACGTAGGTGTCGGTGCCCATCGTGGTGATCCGCGCGCCGCTGGGCGTACCGCCGGGGCCCTGGACCGTGACGGTGTCGAGGTCACCGGCGGACCCGACCGTGACGCGGTCCCCGGTGATCAGCGTGACGGTGCGGGACGCGCCCGCGCCCGGCCCGGCGGGACGGGTCGGGGAGGCGGCGGGCGGCGTCGCGCCCCCGGCGGCGTCGGGTACGGCGGCGGCCGGATGGCCGGGCAGCAGGATCGCCAGCGCGACGGCCGCGGCCGCCACCGGCCCCGGTCTACGGAACGAGAAGACAGGCAACGGACATCCTCCGGTCGGCGAGAAAGATCACCAAGAGGATGCGGGCCTGCTCATTTCGGGCCAAGACAAGATCGATGGCGGTGTTGTGTCATGGCGACAATGCGCCATCGACCGGGTTGAACCGAGCAGGTCAGGTGAACCCCGGAGGGGTCAGAGGACCTCGCTCGCGCCGCCGTCGACCGGACCGGAGGCGGCCGCGGTGCCGTCGCTGCCGATCTCGTCGGCGACCGCACCGGGTTCGCGTACGGCGTCAGGGGCGCAGAGCACGGTCACCCGGTAGGAGAGACCGACGTTGGACCAGATGTCGCCGTGCACCCACAGGCAGAGGCCCACGCCGGTGCCGCCGTCCGGGTGCTCGTAGAACTCCACCACCGGGTCGGCGATCGCCCCGACCAGGCCCTGGGTGCCCTGGGCGGTGCCGGGGATCTGCAGCAGGCCGACGCTGAGCTGCACCTCGACGTCTTCGAGGGCGTCCAGGTCGTACCAGTGGGTGTCCGGCAGGAAGAGCCGGGAGTCGACCCGGCGGCGCTTGTACTCCGGCCCCATCAGCCCGGTGTCGGCGTCGGGCTGACCGCCGATCCAGGCGATGCCGGCGTAGTCGCTGCGCAGTCGCCGGGCGTCGGTGAAAAATCCGGTTGCCACGGTGTCGATGCGCGGCTGGGCAGCGAGGAGGACGGTTGCGTCGGTCACTCGCGGCACCCTAGCACCGACCCCTGTACCGGGTCCGACCGTCTGCCGCGCCGATGGTGTCCGGGGCCACCGCTGGGGGCGGGGCCGGCTTGCGTCAGTAGCAAGACGGACGTACGGTTTGAATAGCCGGAGGAGCCGGTTGGTAAGTGTTACCTAAGCCGCGCGCGCCGGTAACACATACGAAAGACTGCTCAGGACTATTCACGGTCGCCCTTCGGCCGGAAGGCATCGGCCGGAACGAACACAGCGTGAAGGAGTACGACGTGGCGAGCCTCGACACCTTCGGTGCGAAGAGCCAGCTACGCGTCGGAGACGCGAGCTACGAGATTTTCAAGATCAGCAAGGTGGCCGGTCAGGACCGCCTGCCGTACAGCCTGAAGATCCTGCTGGAGAACCTGCTCCGCACCGAGGACGGCGCGAACATCACCGCCGACCACATCCGTGAGCTGGGCGGATGGGACCCGGACGCGGACCCGAGCGTGGAGATCCAGTTCACCCCGTCCCGGGTGCTGATGCAGGACTTCACCGGGGTGCCCTGCGTCGTCGACCTGGCCACCATGCGCGAGGCCGTACGCGACCTCGGCGGCGACCCGACCCGGGTCAACCCGCTCGCCCCGGCCGAACTGGTCATCGACCACTCGGTCATCGCCGACCTGTTCGGCCGTGAGGACGCCTTCGCCCGCAACGTCGAGCTGGAGTACGAGCGCAACCGCGAGCGTTACCAGTTCCTGCGCTGGGGCCAGACCGCGTTCAACGAGTTCAAGGTCGTCCCGCCGGGCACCGGCATCGTGCACCAGGTGAACATCGAATACCTGGCCCGCACCATCATGGAACGCAACGGCCAGGCCTACCCGGACACCGTGGTCGGCACCGACTCGCACACCACGATGGTCAACGGCCTCGGTGTGCTCGGCTGGGGCGTCGGCGGCATCGAGGCCGAGGCCGCGATGCTCGGCCAGCCGGTCAGCATGCTGATCCCCCGGGTCGTCGGCTTCAAGCTCTCCGGCGAGGCGCCCACCGGCACCACCGCCACCGACCTGGTCCTCACCATCACCGAGATGCTGCGCAAGCACGGTGTGGTCGGCAAGTTCGTCGAGTTCTACGGCCCCGGCGTGGGCGCGGTGCCGCTGGCCAACCGGGCCACCATCGGCAACATGTCCCCCGAGTACGGCTCCACCGTCGCCATCTTCCCGATCGACGCCGAGACGATCCGCTACCTGCAGCTCACCGGCCGCAGCGAGCAGCAGGTCGCACTGGTCGAGGCGTACGCCAAGGAGCAGGGCCTCTGGCACGATCCGGACGCCGAGCCGAACTACTCCGAGCGGCTCGAACTCGACCTGTCGACCATCGAGCCGTCGCTGGCCGGACCGAAGCGCCCGCAGGACCGGGTGCCGCTGGGCAACGCCAAGACGCTGTTCCGCTCCGCGCTGATCAACTACGTCGGCGAGGACAACCCGGTCTCCCACGGCCCCGCCGACGAGGCCAGCGAGGAGTCGTTCCCGGCCAGCGACCCGCCGGCCAACGGGATCAACGACCCCGACGACGCACCGAACGACTTCGTCTCCGCGGCGACCGGCGCGAAGGGACGGGCCAGCGCCCCGATCCGAGTCACCGGCGACGACGGCACCGAGTTCGAACTCGACCACGGCGCGGTCGTGATCGCCGCGATCACCTCCTGCACCAACACCTCGAACCCGCAGGTGATGATCGGCGCGGCCCTGCTCGCCCGGAACGCGGTCGAGCGCGGACTGAACCGCAAGCCGTGGGTGAAGACCACCCTCGCCCCGGGCTCCAAGGTGGTCATGGACTACTACGAGCGCGCCGGCCTCACCCCGTACCTGGAGAAGCTCGGCTTCCACCTGGTCGGCTACGGCTGCACCACCTGCATCGGCAACTCCGGCCCGCTGCCCGAGGCGGTCTCCGCCGCGGTCAACGAGCGTGACCTGTCGGTGGTCTCCGTGCTGTCCGGCAACCGCAACTTCGAGGGCCGGATCAACCCGGACATCAAGATGAACTACCTCGCCTCGCCGCCGCTGGTGGTGGCGTACGCGCTGGCCGGCACGATGGACATCGACCTGGCCAACGAGCCGATCGGGCTCGGCTCCGACGGTCAGCCGGTCTACCTGCGCGACATCTGGCCGAACTCGACCGAGATCGAAGAGGTCATCGCGAGCGCGGTGCGCAGCGAGATGTTCACCGCCGACTACGCCGACGTCTTCGCCGGTGACGAGCGTTGGCAGGGGCTGCCCACCCCGACCGGTGACACCTTCGCCTGGGCCGGTGACTCGACCTACGTACGCAAGCCCCCGTACTTCGAGGGCATGGCCCGCGAGCCGCAGCCGGTCGTGGACATCACCAACGCCCGGGTACTGGCGAAGCTCGGCGACTCGGTCACCACCGACCACATCTCTCCGGCCGGCTCGATCAAGGCCGACTCCCCGGCCGGCAAGTACCTGGCCGAGCACGGCGTGGCCCGGCACGAGTTCAACTCGTACGGCTCCCGCCGGGGCAACCACGAGGTGATGATCCGGGGCACCTTCGCCAACATCCGGCTGCGCAACCAGCTCGTGCCGGGCGTCGAGGGCGGCTTCACGGTCAACCACCTGACCGGTGACCAGAGTTCGATCTTCGACGCGTCGGTCGCCTACCAGGAGGCGGGCGTACCGCTGGTCATCCTCTCCGGCAAGGAGTACGGCTCCGGCTCGTCGCGCGACTGGGCGGCGAAGGGCACCATGCTGCTCGGCGTACGGGCGGTCATCGCCGAGTCGTACGAGCGGATCCACCGCTCGAACCTGATCGGCATGGGCGTGCTCCCGTTGCAGTACCCGGTCGACGTGACCGCCGAGACGCTGGGGCTGACCGGCACCGAGACGTTCACCATCACCGGCGTGACCGCGCTCAACGACGGCGAGGTCCCGCGTACGGTCAAGGTCAGCACCGACACCGGGGTGGAGTTCGACGCGGTCGTGCGGATCGACACCCCGGGCGAGGCCGACTACTACCGCCACGGCGGCATCCTGCAGTACGTCCTGCGCCGCATGATCGCCAGCTAGTCGTACCGCAGGCGCGGCCGGTCGTACCGGACGCGTTCGAGGCACCGTGCAACCGGGCCCGCCCCATCGTCGTGATGGGTGCGGGCCCGGTTCCATCGGAACCGCTGGTCAGGGCAGGGTCACGCCGTACGCGGCGAGGATCTCGGCGATCGGCTGGTAGTAGGTGGTGCCGCCGCTGGTGCAGTTGCCGCTGCCGCCGGAGAGGATGCCGAGCACCGCCCCGGTGGCCGGGTCGTAGAGCGGCCCGCCGCTGTCACCCGGCTCGGCGCAGATGTTCGTACGGATCAGGCCGTGGACCGAACCCTGGGCGTAGTTGACGGTCTGGTTGAGGGCGACCACCGTCCCGCACCGGACCCCGGTGGTGGCGCCGCTTCGGCAGACTCGCTGGCCGACGTAGGCGTTGGCGATGCCGTTCGACGGCAGCAGGCCGGGGTAGGTGTAGATGGCGCTGGGGTGCGGGATGGCGCCGTTGGTGTAGCGGACCAGGCCGTAGTCGTTGCCCGGGAAGCTGCTGCCGACCCGGGTGCCGAGTACGGGCGCCTGGTTGCCCTGGGCGTACCAGGTGCCGCCGAGGATGGTGCAGTGCCCGGCGGTGACGAAGAAGTAGATGCTGCCGCTGCGTACGTTCGCGCCGAGCGAGCAGCGCCCCGCGTTGTTGACCTGGATGCCCTCACCGCCGGCGATCAGGGTGGTCAACCTGCCCGCCTCGTGGCGTACCACCGCTCCGGCGCGAGCCGCGGTCGCCCGCAGTGCGGCCACCTGCTCGGCGCCGACCGTGTCGTCGACGGTGAGGGTCATCCGGCCGGTGGCCGGGTCGAGTCCCCAGACCGTGCCGGCGGTGCGTACGTCGGCGAGGACCGCCGCCGCCCGGGCCGGGTCGACGGCCTCGGGGGCGGCGGGTCGGGCCTGGGCGGCTGTCGGTGCGGTGAGCAGGAGCACCACTGCGAGCAGGGCGAGGAACGGGGAACGGCGCATGCGGACCTCCGCTGATCGACATCGATAGATGCGATTACAGCATCCAGGGTGATCGATCGAGTTTCAATCGCCCGGCCGCTCCGGCGTTGTTCAGAAGGTGACCGGCAGGCTACGCAGGCCCCGGGTACGGAAGCTGGGGCGCCAGGCCAGTTCCGCCGGGTCGACCGCGAGCGCCAGCTTCGGGAAGCGCCGCAGTACGGCACCGACGGCGACCTGGAGTTCGAGCCGGGCGAGCGGTGCGCCGACGCAGTAGTGGATGCCGTGCCCCAGGGTCAACTGCCCGTTGTCGGACCGGGACACGTCCAGCAGTTCCGGGTTGTCGAACCGGCGCGGATCCCGGTTCGCGGCGGCCACCCCGAGCAGCACGGTCGCCCCGGCCGGGATGGTCACCCCGCCGATCTCCAGGTCGGTGACCGGGAACCGGCGCAGCGCCACCGGCGACGGCGGCTCGTAGCGCAGCAGCTCCTCGACCGCGGCGGCGGGCAACTCGGATGCCTCGCGCAGGCCGTCGAGCTGCTCCGGCTGACGCAACAGGGCGAGGATGCCGGTGCCGATCAGGTGTACGGAGTTCTCGTAGCCGGCGAAGAGCACCAGGAAGGCGAGCGAGGTGAGTTCGTCCTCGCTGAGCCGGTCGGTGCTGCCGTCCGAACCGGTGTCCCGGGCGGCGATCATCGCGGAGAGTAGGTCGTCGCCGGGCTCACGGCGCTTGTCGGCGATCAGCCGGACCATGAACTCCTGCAACTGCACCACGACCCGGCCGGCGGCCCGAGGGTCGTCCGCCGGTGGGCTGAGCATCACGTCGGTCCAGCCGCGCAGCGCGGCCCGGTCCTGCGCCGGCACCCCGAGCAGGTCGCAGATGACCGTCACCGGCAGCGGGCCGGCGTAGTCGGCGACCAGGTCGGCCCGCCCGTCGGCGGCGATCCGGTCGAGCAGTTCCTCCGCGGCCGCCTCCACCCTGGGACGCAGGTCGGTGATCCGCTGCGGGCCGAAGGCGGCTCTGGTCAGGCGGCGGATCCGGGTGTGGTTGGGCGGGTCCATGTTCAGCAGGTTCGCGTCCAGCGCCGGGGGCAGCGAGAAGCCGCGCCAGGTCCCGTCCGAGTTCGCCTTGTCCAGGGAGAGCCTCGGGTCGGCCAGCGCCGCGCGTACCTCCGCGTAGCGGGTGACCAGCCAGGCGGTCGTGCCGTCCGGCAGCGGGATCCGGTGCACCGGCCCGGCCTCCCGCAGCGCGGCGTAGGTCGGGTACGGGTCGGCGACGAAGGCCGCGGTGAACGGCGAGGACGGCGGATTCGAGGTGGCTTGTCCGGTCACGTTACGAGGCTAGTCCGCCGTACGAGGCGGCACCGCCCGTGCCCGACCGGACGGAGACGCGCACCACCGATGGCCCCGGCTCCGGCGTACGGGGGGACCTCCCGTACGCCGGAGCCGGGCGGGGTCAGCCGGTGATCCGCCCCGTACCCGCGCCCGCGGTGACCGAGGCCGGCACACCCGCCGCCGGACTCAACTGGTACGCGTAGAAGGTGCTGGGCTCGACCACCGTGCCGGACGTCTCCGGCACCCCCGAGTTGACGAAGACGTTGTTACGTTGCACCGCCCGGCCGGGCCCGCTGTCGGCGTAACCGCTGGCGGAGTAGATCGGGTACGGCACGTTCTCGAAGTAGTTCCCCTCGACCAGCACACCGGCGTTCTCGGTCGACGCGACGGCGTACAGGTCGTTGCCGAGGAAGTAGTTGTTGTAGACGTGCACCGGCTCACCGAAGCGGACCCGCGGGTGTCGCTGCCGGGAGTGGTCGAAGAAGTTGTGGTGGATGCTCACCTTCAGGTGGCCGATGTCGGTGGAACCGGCCCCGTCGGAGTGGCTGATCAGCATGCTCTTGTCGGAGTGGTCGAAGTGGTTCCAGGAGACGGTCACGTAGTCGGCTCCCCGGACGATGTCGACCGAACCGTCCACCGCGCCGGCGAACCGGTTGTGGTCGATCCAGACGTGGTGCGACTCCTGCCCGACGTTGATCGCGTCGTCCTCGGCGTTGGTGAAGTTGATGTTGCGGATGATCACGTTGTACGACCGGTACATGTCCAGCCCACCACCGGTGATCTCGGCGTTGCCGCCGACCCCGATGATCGTCTTGTTCGGACGTACGCCCTGCTTGCTGCTGATCCGGATCACACCCTGCACCCGGATCACCAGCGGGCCGATGGTGTCGATGTAGTCCAGGAAGTCGGTGGCGTTGGTGGCCGTCACCACCGGGCCGCCCGCCCCACCGGTGGTGCCGTTCAGGCCGAGCGCGTTGACGCTGGCGAAGCCGTCCGGCTGGCCCGGTACCGGGTTGCCGGTCGGCGGCGGCGTGGTCGGCGCGGGGGTGGTGGGTACGGGAGTGGACGGGATCGGACCGGGCGTGGTCGGTGTCGGCCCGGCGGTGGTAGGCGTCGGCGTGGGGCCGGAGGTCGTCTCCACCAGCACGTCGTCGAAGTGGGCGCTGGCGTAGAAGGTGGCCACCCCGACCTGCCCGGTCGGGTACTGGCCGTCGGTGGCCGTCAGCACCGGGCCGTTGTCCACCCGACCGGTCAGGGTCGAGCCGCTGACCTGGAGGCTCAGCCCGTACCAGGTGCCGGCGACCACGGTGACCGCGGCGCTGGCCAGCGTGGTCGACGTACCGTTGCTGAGTTTCTTGAGTTCGACCGTGTTGTTGCTGCGCAGGGCGAGGTAGTAGTAGCTGGTGGCGGACTGGGCCCGGGCGGTGAGCGCGACGAACCGGTTGGCGCCGTTGAAGGCGGTCGGCTTGACCCGTGCCCGCACGGTGTAGTCGGTCCAGTTGGTCGCGCCGGCCCGGGACCGCGCGTCGGCGCTGGTGCCGGACTGGCGCAGCACCGGGCTGCCGTCGGTGGCCACGCTCCAGCTTCCGCCGGAGGCGGTCCAGCCGGTCGAGTTGCCGTCGTCGAAGTTGTCGCTGAACAGGGTGGCCGCCCGCGCGGAGCCGGTGGTGGCCACGAGTGCGGTGGCCACCAGCAGGAGGGCGAGCAGGGCGCCACCCAGGGCGGTGGTGACCGGTGTCGTCCGTCTGGTGCCGTGGTGGAGGTTCATCGGCTCAGCCCAGCTTTCCCACCCCGGCACCGGCCGGGACGATGGTCGGGATGTCGGCGGCGTTGTCCAGCCGGTAGCTGTAGTACGTGCTCGGCTCGGTGACCGCGCCACGGGTCTCGATCGGGTGGTTGCAGTCCACGAGGATGTTTCCGCGTTCGACGATCCGGCCGAGGTCGCCGCTGAACTCGACCCGGCCCGGGTTGTTCACGCTGTAGAAGTAGTTCCCCTCGACCAGCACCCCGGCGTCGTACGTGGACGCGACCCCGTAGCTGTTGTCGTAGTAGTAGTTGTTGTAGACGTGGGTGAGGTCGGAGAACCGCACCCGTGGGTGCCGCTGGTCGGAGCGGTTGAAGTAGTTGTGGTGGTACGTGACGTGCAGCCGGCCGATGTCCTGCGCCCCGGCGTCCTCGTCGTGTGAGAGCAGCAGGGTCTTGTCGTGGTCGTGGAAGTTGTTCCAGGAGACCGTGACGAAGTCCGACCCGCGCTTGATGTCCACCGCGCCGTCGTCGCCGTTGGAGAACTCGTTGTGGTCGATCCAGATGTGGTGGCTGAACATCTGCACGTTGATCAGGTCGTCGGTCGCCCCGGTGATGTGCAGGTTGCGGATGATCACGTTGTGCACCGCGTCCGCCGGTGGCGAGGTGATCGTGTCGCTGACCGGCAGCCCGATGTTGAGCCCGCCGCCGGACAGGACCGCGTTGGCGCCCACCCCGACGATGGTCTTGTCCGAGGTGACGTTGTGCATGCCGTCGCTGGTGCCCGTGGGCAGGGTGATCGTGCCGACCACCTGGATGACGTACGGGCCGGGGCGGGCGATGTAGTCCAGGAACTGCGCGGTGGTGGACGCGGTGACCACCGGCCCGCCCGCGCCACCGGTGGTGCCGTTCTGGCCGAGCGCGTTGACGCTGGCGAAGCCGTCGGCCCGCCCGGTGACCGGGCCGGTCGGGACCGGGGTGGTCGGCGCCGGGGTGGTGGGCGTGGGTGTGGTGGGTGTCGGTCCGGGGGTGGTCGGTGCGGGGGTGGACGGGGTCGGACCCGGCGGCCCCGACTCGACGCCCACGTCGTCGAAGTTCGCCGCGGCGTAGCGCCCGAACAGGCCGATCTGGCCGCTGGGGAACTGGGTGTCGGTGACGGTCAGCGGGCTGCCGCCGTCGACCCGTCCGGTCAGGGTGCTGCCGTTGACGGCGAGGCTCAGCGCGTACCAGGTGCCGACGGTGACCGGCAGTGGCGCGCTGGCCAGGATGGTGTGGGTGCCGGCGGCGAGCTTGCCGAGCACCGCCGCGCCGTCGGCGCGTACGCCGAGGTAGTAGTAGCTGCCGCTGCCCTGGGCGCGGGCGGCGACCCCGGCCAGCCGGTCGCCGGTGCCGAACGCGGTGGGCTTGACCCGCGCGGTGACCGTGTAGTTGGTCCAGCTCGCGGTGCCGGCACGGACCCGCGCGTCGGCGCCGGTGCTGGCCTGGCGCAGCACACCGCTGCCGTCGGTGATGACGCTCCAGGAGCCGCCGGAGCTGCTCCAGCCGTTGTGGTTGCCGTCGTCGAAGTTGTCGCCGAACAGCGGTGCCGCCTGGGCGGTGCCGGTGCTGGCGACCAGGGCGGTGGCGAGCGCGGCGGCGATCCCGGCCGCCGCCAGGGCGGACCAGCGCGGGTTTCGCCGCCGGGTGTTCGGGGTGGTGGTGGGTGCGGTCACGGTTCCGCCTTCCGGGTGGTGGGCCGCCCGACGACGGGCGCCGACCATCGGCCCGCCCGGGGACGCGGCCGTCGGGGGCCGTCGGGCGCGCTGAGGGCAGGCCGGAGCCGGCCGCGGGGGTCGGCGGCGGGTCCGCGCCGGGCGGGTCACGACTGATGCGGTACGGGCTGCGCGAGTGGCTGTTTCCTGGGAAGATCCTTAGGAAAGCGCTTTCCTGTCGCTCACCATAGAAACATATTTCCGACGTGTCAATGAGAGATGTCGATGCGAACCGGGAAGCCGTTCATCCCAGAGTGGTTGCGCTTTCAACTAAACCAGGCAACGATCAACGCGTCATGCATCGATGTCTTGGGAGGTAAGTCATGCACGGGACACCAACGAAGATCGGTCGGGCCCTGATCGCGTCAGCGATCGTCGCCGTCGGAATCGGTGTCGCGGCCTCGCCCGCCTCGGCCCAGGAATCCGGCCTCACCTTCTACAGTGGAAGCTTCACCACCGCGGTCGCGCACTACCCGGCCCCGACCGGAAAGTGCGAAACCCTGCCCGCGACCGCCGACAGCCACGTCGGTTGGAGCGGCTTCAGCGACATCGTGTTCTACTCCACCGCGGACTGCACCGGGCAGGCGACGGGCGTGGGTACGCTCCGCAGCTACCAGCCCGGGCGGTGGAAGACCTTCCTCGCCTCCTGAAGCACGGCAAACGCAACGGGCGGAGCTACGCCTCCGCCCGTTGCGCCGTGTCCTGCCCCGTCGACCGACGCGCTGGACCGCCCGCTCCCCCTAGCTTGGTCAGCGGTTGCGGCGACCCGGAGTGCCGGGCTGGTTCGGGTCGGCCGGCGGGGTGTCGGTCCCGGTCGTGACGCCACCACCCGGGTTCGTGTTCGGGTTCGGCGGCGGGTCCTGCTTCGGCGGCTGGTTCGGGCCGTCGCTGCCGTACGCGATCTCCCGGCTCGGGGCGGTGAAGTCCGCCTTCGGCTTGCCCTGCAACGCCGCGGCCATGGTCCGCGCGACCGCGTCGACAACCTTCGACTGCACCGCCGAACCCACATGGTCGCCCGGGTCGTCGGGGTTCGCCGCGATCGCCGCCACCGCGAGCTGCGGGGTGAAGCCGACGAAGGTCTCCGTCGCGTTCTCCTCCGAGCTACCGGTCTTGCCCGCGACCGGACGGCTGCCCAGGATCTGCGAGACCTGGTTGGCGGTGCCGCCGTCACACGTGTTCAGGCTGGACTGGTCGCCGACCGGGCAGCGGGCCGCGTCGGCGGCCGCCCGCGCCACGTCCGCGGTGACCACCCGGTTGCACGACGGCCCGATCCCGTCGACCTTGGCGCCGTCCGGGCCGGTGACCGAGTTGACCGGCAACGGCTTGCAGTAGACCCCGTCCGCACCGATCGTCGCGTACGCGTTGGCCAGGTCGAGCGGGGTGGTGGAGGCGACACCCAGGGTGAACGCACCCCACCCGTCGGCACCGTCCTTGGCCAGGTCGGCGTCGGACTTGGCCCGGAACTGGATACCGAGCCGCTGTGCCATCTCCACCGCCTTCTCCGCACCGACCTGCTGTTCCAGCCAGACGAAGTAGGTGTTGACCGACCGACCGAAGCCGGTCCACATGTTGCGGTAACCGTCCATCCAGTCCGGGTTCGCATTCTCCGGACACCAGGCGCCGTTACAACTGTTCGGCCCGTCGTCCGGATACTTGCTCGGGAACTTCGCCGGGGAGACGAAACCGGTGTCGAGACTCCGGCCGGACTCCAGCGCGGCCAGCATGGTGAACATCTTGAACGTCGAACCGGCCTGGTAGCCCTCGATCGCACCGCCACCGGCGACGAGCTGGTTCACCGTGTTGGGGTAGTTCTGCTGCCCGTTGGGGTTCGGGGCGAGGCTGTAGTGCCGGTTGACCGCGAGCGCCAGCACCCGCCCGGTGCCCGGCTGGACCGCCGCCATCGGGGTCGCCCGCTTGTTGCCGTAGCCGTAGACGGTCAGCGTCTGCTGCAACGCGGCGGCCTGGACCTTCGGGTCCAGCGACGTGACGATCGTGTAGCCGCCGCGACGCAGCGCCTGCTGCCGCTCGTCGACCGTGGCGCCGAACGCCGGCTGGGCGTTCCACCACTGGCGGAAGTAGTCGCAGAAGAAACCCCAGTCGTCGTGCCCGGCCGGCATGCCACCGCAGTCGTTCGGCGCCTGGGTCGGGTGCAAGACCAACTCCTCGGCGTCGGCGGCCTTGGCGTCGGCGTCCGTGATGACGTTCATCTTCGCCATCGCGCCCAGCACGTACGACCGCCGGTCCAGCGCCGCCTGCTTGTCCCCGCTGATCGGGTTGTCCGAGTCCGGCGACTGGACCAGACCGGCGAGCAACGCCGACTCGGACAGCGTCAACGCCGAGGCGGACTTGCCGAAGTAGCGCTGGCTCGCGGCGGCGATCCCGTACGCACCGGCGCCGAAGTAGGCGATGTTCAGGTAGCGGTCCAGGATCTCCTGCTTGGAGATCTTCTTCTCCAGGGCGACCGCGTACCGCATCTCCTGGATCTTGCGACCCTTGGTCTCGGCGGTGGCCGCCGCACGCTGCTCCGCGGTCAGGTTCGGGTCGGACTTGAGCACGTTGCGGACGTACTGCATGGTCAGCGTGGAGGCGCCCTGCTCGACCTCACCGCTGTTCTGGTTCGCCACGAAGGCCCGGACCACACCCCGCAGGTCGACACCGCCGTGCTCGTAGAAGCGGGTGTCCTCGGCCGCGACGATGGCCTGCTGCATGCTCGTCGCGATCTCGGTGATCGGTACGTCGACCCGGTTCTCGTCGTAGAAGGTGGTCAGCAGCGTCTTGCCGTCGTTGGCGTAGAGGTACGAGCGCTGCGCGGTCGCCGGCACCTTCAGGTCCGTCGGCAGATCCTCGTACGAGTCGCTGGCCGCCTTCAGCACGACTCCGGCGAGCGCGCTGGCCGGCAGTGCCGACGCGGCCAGCACCGCACCAGCCAGTACGCCGTAGAACAGGAGCTTCGCTGCCTTGCCGAACCGGGTCTTCTCCGTCACCGGTCAACAGTGCCTGCGAGGTCACGAACCATCACCGACCGGGCCGGGATCGTTAGCAAAGTCACGGCTCGCGCCAAGGTTACGTCCAGCCGGGAACCGGACGCTGCGCGCGCCTGGTGGCAAAGCACACCCGGGCCGGGGAATACGGACGCCGCCGTCGGGCCTGTGACAGGCTCTCGGCATGGACGACAGCACGATCCTGAGCCGGATCAACGAACTGGTCGACGAGGAGCACAAGCTCCGCAGCCAGGAACAGGCCAACCACAAGACCACCGACGAGGAGCGCGCGCGGCTGCGTGCCCTGGAAGAGTCCCTCGACCAGTGCTGGGACCTGCTCCGTCGCCGACGGGCCGCCCGCAGCGCCGGCAGCGACCCGGAGACGGTCGGCGACCGGAGCAAGAACGAGGTGGAGAGCTACCTGCAGTAACGGGTGGGGCGGCTACCGCCGGTAACCCCTCCCCCGACGATCCGACGGCCGAGCGCCGGACCGGCCGAGCGACCGGTCCGGCGCCGTGACCGGATCACCGTATCCCCGCCTCCCCGAGCAAGCGGGTGGTCAGGCCGACCGGGTCGATCAGGTCGCCGGGCAGTCCCCGCGATCTGAACCAGTTCGACACCACCCGCACGTCGCGGGCCAGGAAGTCGCGGCCCTGCGGGTTCGCGACCACGTCGACGACCTGGGGCAGGTCGATGAGCACCAACCGGCCGTCGTGCACCAGCAGGTTGTACGGCGACAGGTCGCCGTGGGCCAGTCCCGCTCGGGCCAGCACCGTCAGCGCGTCCAGGAGCTGGTCCCAGAGGCTGCGCAGTTCGGCCGGCTCCGGCCGGGTCTGGGCCAGCCGGGGTGCGGCCTGCCCTTCCTCGGCGTCGCCGACGAACTCCAGCATCAGCTCGGTGCCGAGCAACTGGACCGGGTACGGCACCGCGATGCTGCCCACCTCCCGGCTGACCTCCCAGAGCCGGACCAGCGCGCCGAACTCGGCGGCGGCCCACTGACCGGCGATCACCTGCCGGCCGAACGCGGTCCGCCCCTCCATCGCCCGGTTCTCCCGGGAGCGGCGCATCCGGCGCCCCTCCAGATAACCGGCGTCGCGGTGGAAGAGCCGGTGCTCGGCGTCGCGGTAACGCTTGGCGGCCAGCAGGCAGGACCGGTCGGTGCCGGGTACGTGCCGCCGTACGAGGTGCACGTCGGCTTCCTTGCCGGTCTTGAGTACGCCCAGCTCGCTGTCGACCGCGGCCAGCTCGGTGACCAGCCACTCCGGGTGCGGTGCCGGGCCCTGTACCGCCTGGTCCCAGCTCGACCAGCGGTCACCGACCTCGGGTGAGTCGGTGTCGGCGTTGGTGTCGAAGCCGGCACCCGGCACGGGGTGCCGGGTGCGCTTCAGGAACTGTGGTTCGTCGTCGTCGAAGCGACGGGTACGGCGCTCCCGCGCCGATGGGACATGGTCGTGCTCACGCAAGGTAGGAATCCCTTGATCGAGGTGAAAGAAGGCGGGTACGGGCGCGCCACAACGACAGCCATTACGCGACCTCCTTCTCTCCTCGACCCGGATTCACCGGGCACCTGCGGGCGTGACGCAAACATGTTCACCGGCAACCGAGCCGGCCGTCAAACGATTTAATCCGGCTCAGCCGGCGAGTGCGTCAGCCTCAGCCGGCGAGTTGATCAGCCTCAGCCGGCGAGTACGGCGGAGACGGCGGGGATGAGGCCGTCGGCGGTACGGGTGGGCGCGAACCGCGACTCCATCCAGCTCCGCCCGCGATGCAGCCACACGCTGGGCAGGCCGACCGCCGCCGCGCCGCCGATGTCGGCCTCGGGACTGTCGCCGACCACCCAGGCGCCGCGTAGCTGCATCCGTACCCGCTGGGCGGCGAGCACGAAGATCCGGGGGTTCGGTTTGCTGACCCCGGCCTCCTCGGAGATGACCCAGTCCGCCACGTACCGGTCGAGTCCGGTCTTGCGGATGATCGCATCCTGCTGGCGGACGCTGCCGTTGCTCACCACCACCGGCACCCAGCCCGCGTCGTCGGCGATCCGCAGCGCGCAGGCGATCAGCGGATCGAGCCGGATGTGCTCCACCACCCCGTCGTGCAGCGCCTCGACCAGGTCGATCGACGAGGTACGCAGCCGGTAGCGGTCCCGGATCGCGTCCGCCACGTCCCACCGGTCGGTCAGCCCGTCGGCGTCGATGGAAAGCAGCCAGTCGATGTCCGTGTCCGGTGCGCCGATCTCGGCCAGAAAACGCTGCCCCCAGGCACGGAACGGTCCCGCCCGGTCGAGCAGGGTGTTGTCCAGGTCGAGGAGCAGCAGTGGCACTCGCGCACCCTACGGGAATCGGGGTGTCCGACAACAGACCCCGTGTGTTAACACGTCTCCCAGCAGGTGACTGGCGAATCAGCCGGTGAGCAGGGCACGTTCGCCGCCGAGTTCGGCCCGCCGGTCGGCGAGCATCCGGTGGGTGGACCGGACCCGGACCAACTCCACCGGGTCGAACACCCCGACGATCACCGCCTCGCCGTCGTCGGCGCCCCGGCCCAGTGCCCGGCCCTCCGGGTCGTACAGGGCGGCCCCGCCGTTGAACCGCCACGGGTGGTCCCCGCCGACCGAGTTGGCGAAGGCGACGTACATGGTGTTGTCCAGGGCGCGGGCGGCGTAATAGAGGTCGCGGCGGTGGGCCGAACCGGTGACGTAGCCGCTCGGGCAGAGGTAAGCGTGGGCCCGGTCACCGGCGGCGGCGCGGGCGTGCTCCGGAAAGCAGCCGTCGTAACAGACGCCGAGGCCGAGCCGCCAACCGTCGACCACCAGCGTGGCACCGCGCTCCCCGGGGACGAACAACTCCCGCTCGTCGGGGCCCCACAGGTGCTGCTTGTCGTAAGCGGCGTGGGCCGTACCGGAGCGGTCGACGACCACGGACGCGCAGGTGCGGCGGGTGTCGGCGTACCGGATGGCGGCGCCGACGACCACCACGGCCCGGCGGTCGCGGGCGGCGTCGCGCAGCGGGTAGAGCCTGGGGTCGTCGATCCGGCCGCCGTCGCCCGCGGCCAGGTCGGTCCCGGCCGGGTCGGCCCGCAAGGTCGGCGGATGGTACGCGGGGAGGAACAACTCCGGCAGTACGACCAGACCCGCGCCCTCGTCCGCGGCCCGGTGGACCAGTCGGGCGGCGGTCCCGATGTTGCCGGGCAGGTCCCCGGGGACCGGTTGCGCCTGGATCGCGGCGACCGTCAGCGGGCCGGGCGGCGCGTCGGGTGGGGTCATGAGCGGCACCCTATCCCGAACCACCGAAACCAAGCCGTACGTACGGTTTGCATCGCGCAGCGCCACCTGACACGATCGACGGGTGCCCAGAGTGAGCCAGGACCAGCTCGACGCTCGCCGCCACGAGATCCTCGCGGCGGCGCGGGCCTGTTTCGCCCGTTACGGATACGAGGGTGCCACAGTCCGCCGGCTGGAAGAAGCGACCGGCCTCTCCCGCGGCGCGATCTTCCACCACTTCCGGGACAAGGACTCCCTCTTCCTCGCCGTCGCCGAGGACGACGCGGTGGCGATGGTCTCCACCGTCGCCCGCAACGGCCTGGTCCAGGTGATGCGGGACCTGCTCACCAGCGCCAGCTCCCCGGAGACCGCCGGTTGGCTCGGCAGCCAGCTGGAGGTGTCCCGGCGGCTGCGTACCGACCCCGAGTTCGCCAAGCGGTGGGCCGAACGCTCGGCGGCGATCGCCGCAGCCACCCGGGACCGGCTGATCCGGCAGCGGGACGCCGGGGTGCTACGCGACGACGTACCGATCGACGTGCTGGCCCAGTTCCTCGAACTCGCCTACGACGGGCTGGTGCTGCACCTGGCCATGGGACGCCCCGCCGGTGACCTCGGCCCGGTCCTCGACCTGGTCGAAGAGGCGGTACGTCGACCTGCGGGCAGCGGAGGCGCACACTGAGGAGCCCTCACCTCCCCGGACGACGAGGAGAAGCTCACCGATGTGGCAAGTCCCCCTCTTCACCTGGTACTACCTCGCCGCGGCGGCGGTCATCCTCGTCGGCGCGCTGCTGCACCGGCGTCGGGCTCTCAGCCAGTCCCCCGGCCTACGGCTGACCGACATCACCCCGGCCCAGGCCGCCTACCTCGACAGCGGTGAACGGCTGACGGTCTACTCCTCGCTGGCCGCCCTGCGCCGGGTGGACGCCGTCGGTGTGACCGCGGACCGACGGCTGATCGTCACCGGCTCGCTCCCGCCCGACGCGAGTCGGCTGGACCGGGCGGTGTACGCGGCGGCCGAGAGCGGGTTGTCCCAGCAGTGGCTGCGCGCCGACCCGGAGGTGCTGGCCGCCGTCGCCGAGGTGAAACGCAGCCTGGAGCAGGCGAACCTGCTGCTCGGCCGCGACGTACGACAATCCGCCCGCCGGGGTTCGTGGCTCCTGCTGGGGCTGCTGGCCTTCGGCGTCGCCCGGCTCGGCATCGGGCTCGGCCGGGGCGTACCGGTCGACCACCTCTGGGTCGCGCTCCTCCTGGTCACGCTCGCGTACCTGCTGCTGGTCTCCCAGATCCCCCGCCGCAGCCGCGCCGCCAAGGCCATGCTCGTCCAGCTCCGGCGCAGCCACCGGCACCTGGTCACGTCGGCCAGCCCGGACCTCGCAACGCAGGACACCCACACGGTCGCGATGGCCGTCGCACTGTTCGGCATGTCGCTCATGTCCACCCTGGACCCGGAGATGGCGCAGGTGGCGCAGGACGACCACCGCTCGGCCTCTGCCGGTGGGACGCCCCACGCCCCGAGCGGCGCCATCGGCAGCGAGGGTGATGGAGCCCCCGACTACGGCTCCGGTTCCGGCGGCGGATGCGGAAGCGGGAGTGGCGGCTGATCAGCCGTGGCGGCAGTGGCGGCGCTGTTCCACAATGACGCCATGCTGATCAGCGCCGCGGCCCCGGCGGACACCTGGGGCATCTCCGGGCCCACCTTCCTCTTCCTGTACGTCGCCGCAGCCGGCCTGTTGATCCTCGCCGCCGTCGTACAACGTTCCATCGTGTTCGCCGGCCGACGCGAACTGGCGACGAGCCAACTGGCCCCGGAACAGGCCGCGTACCTCAACGGCGGCGAACGGCTCGCCGTCTACGCCTCGCTCGGCGGGCTGCGCGCCGCCGGTGCGGTCGACCTCACCGCAGGCCGCTCTCTCACCACCTCCGGCCCGATGCCGGCCGGAGTCACCCCGCTCGACCAGGCCGTCTACAACGCGGCCGGGCAACGGATCCGGCCCCGTGAGCTGGCCACCCACCAGTGGGTACGGGCCGCTCTGCACGACCTCCGCCGGCAGCTCGAAACCGCCGGGCTCGCACCGACCGCGGAACAACGCCGCGCCGCCCGCCTCTTCCCGCTGCTGCTGCTCGGCCTGCTGGCGGTCGGAGTGGTCCGGTTCGTCGCCGGGGTCACCGGAGACAAGCCGGTGATCTTCCTGCTCATCGTGCTCGTCGCGCTCGCGGTGACCACCCTGATCCTGCTGCGCTCGGTGCCGAGGCAGACCCGCGCCGCCCGCAGCGCCGTACGGACGATGAAGGGGCAGCACACGCACCTGTCCCCCAGCTCCCACCCGTCGTACGACACCTACGGTGCGACCAGTGCCGCCATGGGTGTGGCGCTGTTCGGCGGTGCCGCGTTCTACGCCCTCGACCCGAGCTTCGCCGCAGAGGCGGAGGTCCAGCGCAACCTCGCCAGCGGCAGCGGCGGCAGCGGCTACTCCGGTGGCAGCGACGGGGGTAGCAGCGGCGGTGACGGTGGTGGCGGCGGCTGTGGAGGTGGCGGCGGCTGCGGCGGAGGATGCGGCGGATGAACCTGCCCGCGTACGGCGTCGGGATCGGCTGGCGACCGGAGATCTCCGGTTTTGTCGCCGAACTGCCCGGACTGCGCTTCGTGGAGGTTGTCGCCGAGAGCATCGCGGCCGGCGGGCCACCACCGGCGGCACTGACCACCCTGCGCGAGCGCGGGACTGTGGTCGTACCGCACGGGGTGCGGCTGTCGCTCGGCGGCGCCGAACCGGTCGAGCCGGACCGGGTCACCCACCTGGCCCGGGTCGCCGAACTGCTGGACGCGCCGCTGGTCAGCGAGCACATCGCGTTCGTCCGGGCCGCCGGGGTCGAGGCCGGTCACCTGCTGCCGGTGCCGCGCACCCGCGACTCGGTCGACGCGCTGGTGGAGAACGTCAACCGGACCCAGGCGGAGCTGCCGGTGCCGCTCGCGCTGGAGCCGATCGCCGCGCTCTTCGACTGGCCGGACGACGAGCTGGGCGAGGCGGAGTTCCTCACCGAGATCCTCGACCGGACCGGGGCGTTGCTCCTGCTCGACATCGCCAACGTCTACGCCAACGCGCGCAACCGGGGCACCGATCCGGTCGACCTGCTCGACCGCCTGCCGCTGGACCGGGTGGCGTACGTGCACGTCGCCGGGGGCGCCGAGCACGACGGGATCTACCACGACACGCACACCGATCCCACCCCCGCGCCCGTACTCGAACTGGTCGGCGAGCTCTGCGCCCGGCACCGGCCACCGGCCCTGCTGCTCGAACGGGACGGGCGTTACCCACCGGCGCAGGCGCTGCGCGACGAACTCGACGCGATCGCCGCCGCCGCCGGCTACCCGGCGATCACGTGAACGAGGACCGGCGGCCCGGCCGCGACCGGCTCGCCGCCCGACAGGCGGAACTGGTCGCGGCCCTGGTGTCCGGTGCGCCGGTGCCCACCGGCTTCGACACCCGGCTGGTCGGAGCGGCTCGCGATGCGCTGCTGCGGAAGCGGGCCGGTGACGTGGGCCGGCACTGGCCGATGCTCGCCGCCGGGCTTGGCGCCGAGTGGCTGCCCACGTTCCGGTCGTTCGCCGCGACCCGGCCGACCAACGGCTCGCTGCGCGACGGTTGGGACCTGGCCCGGGAGTTGGCGGCCGGTGGTCGGCTGCCGGGGCCGGCGGCCGAGGAACTGGCCGTACGGGAGGCCACCTGGCGCTACGACGGCGACTCGAACCCGCTACCCCGACGCGGACCGGCGCTCGGCCGGGCCGGCGGCACCCTGGTGATCCGGTTCGCGGGGCGGGTACGGGTGCTGCGCGGCGGGCTCGGCTAGCAACCGCCCTCGGGCGTACGGCAGGATCGTCGCATGGATCTGGGACTCGCAGACCGGGTGTACGTGCTGACCGGCGCCTCGAACGGGCTCGGCTTCGCCACCGCCGAACAACTGGTGGCCGAGGGTGCCCGGGTGGTGATCGCCGCCCGTGACCCCGGACGGGTGGCGGCGGCGGTCGAGCGGCTGGGCGGTGCGGAACACGCGACCGGGCTGGCCACCACGCTGGGCCACCCGGACACCCCGCAACGCCTGATCGACGCCGCGAACGAGCACTTCGGTCGGCTCGACGGGGCACTCGTCTCGGTCGGCGGGCCACCCGTGGCCCCGGCCACACAGGTGACCGACGAGCAGTGGCGGGAGTCGTTCGAAACCGTCTTCCTCGGCACCATCCGGGCCATCCGTACGCTCGCCGGGGTGCTGCCCGACGGCGGCGCGATCGGCCTGGTGCTGTCCAGTTCGGTCCGGGTGCCGATCCCCAACCTGGGCGTCTCCAACGGCCTGCGCCCCGGCATGGCCGCGGTGGCGAAGGAGATGTCCGACGAGTACGGCCCGCGCGGCGTACGGTTCGTCAGCCTGCTCCCCGGACGGATCATGACCGATCGCAACCGTCAGATCTTCGCCGCCAGCGGCGACCCGGAGCGGACCCGCCTCGACGTGGAGGCGGCGATCCCGATGCGCCGGCTCGGCGACCCGGCCGAGTTCGGGCGGGTGGCGGCGTTCGTGCTCTCCCCCGCCGCGAGCTACCTGACCGGGATCACCATCCCGGTCGACGGCGGCGCGCTGCGGGGCATCTGATCGTGCCGAGCCCCGGGAGTGGAATGCCATCGCGCAGGCACGCCCGCCCGAGCCGGGAGGAACTGGCGGCGGCGTACGGGCGGACGATTCCCGACCTGATCGCCCCCGGACTGGACGTGCTGTTCTGCGGGATCAACCCGGGGCTCTACTCGGCGGCGATCGGCCGGCACTTCGGCCGCCCCGGCAACCGGTTCTGGCCGGCGCTGCACCGCAGTGGCTTCACCCCCCGACTACTCGGCCCGACCGACCAGGAGGAGTTGCTCGCCTGCGGGCTCGGCATCACCGACCTGGTGGCGCGGGCCACCGCCCGCGCCGACGAACTCGACCCGGCCGAACTCGCGCTCGGCGGGCAACGGCTGGCGGACAAGGTGCGGCGGTACCGACCGGCGTGGGTGGCGGTGGTCGGGGTGACCGCGTACCGGGTGGCGTTCGGTCGGCGCGGTGCGGCGCTCGGGCAGCAGCCCCAGGGCCTCGGCGGGGCTGGGCTCTGGGTGCTGCCGAACCCGAGCGGGCTCAACGCCCACTACACCCCGGACCGGCTGGCCGGTACCTTCGCCGAACTACGGGCGGCGGTACGGGACAGCCGGGCCGCGCCGGATCACTCCGGGTCGTACTCGCGTCGAGCCACGGTGGTGACCGGCTCGGGGCCGACCGCGTCGGTGTAGGGCTTCGGGGAGTCGGCCACCGAGAACTGGGTCCGGTACAGCTCGGCGTACAGGCCGCCGACCGCGACCAGTTCCTCGTGCCGGCCCCGCTCGACGATCTTGCCGTGGTCGAGCACCAGGATCTGGTCGGCGTCCCGGACGGTGGACAGCCGGTGCGCGATGACCAGCGCCGTACGCCCGGTCAGTGCCACCGCCAGCGCCCGCTGTACGGCCGCCTCGGACTCCGAGTCGAGGTGTGCGGTCGCCTCGTCGAGGATCACGATGGACGGCGCCTTGAGCAGCAGCCGGGCGATCGCGATGCGTTGCTTCTCGCCACCGGAGAACCGGTAACCGCGCTCACCGACCATGGTTTCGAGCCCCTCGGGCAGCGCCCGGACGAGTTCCTCGACCTGGGCACCGCGCAGCGCCGCCCAGAGTTCGTCGTCGGTCGCGTCAGGCTTGGCGTACCGGAGGTTCTCCGCGATGGTCTCGTGGAACAGGTGCGAGTCCTGGGTGACCACACCGATCTCGTCGCGCAGGGAGTCGAAGGTGGCGTCGCGGACGTCGACCCCGCCGACGCGTACCTCGCCGTCGGTCACGTCGTAGACCCGCGACACCAGCATCGAGGTGGTCGACTTGCCGGCGCCCGACGGCCCGACGAGTGCCACCATCTGTCCGGGTTCGACGGTGAAGGAAACGCCGCGCAGCACCGGTTCGGAGACGGTACGGTCGAGCGCGGCGACGTCCTCCAGCGAGGCGAGCGACACCTCGGAGGCGCTCGGGTAGCGGAACCGCACGTCGCGGAACTCCAGCCGGCCCAGGCCACGCGGAATGGTGACGGCGTCCGGCTTCTGCGCGATCGACGGCTTCAGGTCGAGCACCTCGAAGACCCGGTCGAAGGAAACCAGGGCGCTCATCACGTCGACCCGGACGTTGGACAGCGCGGTCAGCGGCCCGTACAGGCGGGTGAGCAGCAGGGCGAGGGTGACGACCGTACCGGCGCTGACCGAGCCGTTGACGGCCAGCCAGCCACCCAGGCCGTACGTGAGCGCCTGGGCCAGCGACGCGACGAGCAGCATGGCCACGAAGAACGTACGGGAGTACATGGCGGTCTGTACGCCGATGTCGCGTACCCGGTCGGCCCGTTCGGCGAACCGGCGGGCCTCCTCCTCGGGCTTGCCGAAGAGCTTGACCAGCAGTGCGCCCGCCACCCCGAACCGCTCGGTCATGGTGGCGTTCATCTTCGCGTCGAGGTTGTACGCCTCCCGCGTGATCTCGGCCAGCCGCTTGCCCACCCGGCGGGCCGGTACGACGAAGATCGGCAGTAGCAGCAGCGAGATGACGGTGATCTGCCAGGAGAGCGTGAACATCACCAGGGCGGTGAGCACAAGCTGGATGATGTTGCTGACCACGCCGGACAGCGTCGAGGTGAAGGCGCGCTGCGCGCCGGTCACGTCGTTGTTGAGCCGGCTGACCAGCGCACCGGTCTGGGTACGGGTGAAGAACTGCAGCGGCATCCGCTGGACGTGGTCGTAGACCCTGGTGCGCAGGTCCAGGATGATGCCCTCGCCGATCCGGGCCGAGTACCAGCGCTGGGCCAGCGACAGGAGCGCGTCGACGACCGCCAGCCCGGCGATGAACAGGGCCAGCCGGACAACGATGCCGCCCGCCTCGCCACCACCCTTGGTGATGGTGTTGATGACGTCACCGGCGAGTACCGGGGTGGCCACGCCGATCACGGCGGAGAGCACGACGGTGATCAGGAAGACCACGATGTCCCGCCGGTACGGCCGCGCGAAGGCGACGATCCGGCGGGTGGCTCCCCGACTGAGCTGGTGACCGCGGACCTCGTCGCGGCTGCGCATGGAACGCAGCGTGCTCCATCCGCCCATGCTGCCCATGCCGCCGCCCGCCATCGGGTTGGACACCCGTCACCTCCGTGTCGCTAATTGTCGCGGACCTTACCGATCCGATTCCGCCGACGCTTAAGCTAACCCGAGAGGTAAGTAATCTCTTCCCGCTTGGTCCTTACCATTTGCTTATTTATTCGCCGTGGCCCGCGAGATCGCCTAAACGTCGCACCTGCGCCTCGCGTTCGGCCCGTTGTTGCTCGCTCGCGGACCGCCCGGACGCACCGGCGAGCAGTGCCTTGATCTCGACGACCGCGTTGCGGTCCCCCGCCAGTACGGCCGCGGTGAGGTCGGCCACCGCGCCGTCCAGCTCGGCCGAGGGCACCACCACCGTGGCCAGTCCCATCCGTTGGGCCTCGATCGCGTCCAGCCGGCGACCGGTGACACAGATCTCCAGCGCCCGCGCATAACCGACCAGGTCCACCAGGCGTTTCGTGCCGGCCAGATCCGGCACCAGGCCGAGCGTCACCTCGGCCATCGCGAGGTTGGCGTTGTCGGCCAGCACCCGCAGGTCGCAGGCGAGCGCGAGTTGGAAGCCCGCGCCGATCGCGTGGCCCTGCACCGCGGCGATCGAGATGAGATCGGGGCGGTGCAGCCAGGTGAACGCAGCCTGGAACCCGGCGATGTGATCGGCCGCCGCCGCGGGAGGCAGCGCGGACAGCGCGGCGAACGAGTCCGGGCCGGTGGCACCGGCGACGGATCGGTCCAGGCCGGCGGAGAACGCCCTGCCCTCGCCGCGTACCACCACGACCCGCACGTCTCCGGGCAGGTCGCGGTCGAATGCGCGCATCGCCCGCCACATGGCAGGGGTCTGCGCGTTGAGCACGTCGGGCCGGCACAACGTCACCGTCGCCACCGGCCCGTCGCATTCCAGCCGCACCCCGCCGTCAGCGGTCACCGTGGGTCCCCACTGCGCGGGGCGCGGACCAGGCTGAGAAGCGACTCACGCCTTCTTGCGACGGCGAGCGCCGCCGCGCTGGCGCAACTGAACGCCGGACTCGGTGAGCACCCGGTGGATGAACCCATAGGAACGGCCGGTCGAGGCCGCCAGGGCACGAATGCTCTCTCCGGACGTGTACCGCTTGACCAGGTCCTTGGCGAGCGTCTGGCGCTCGGCTCCGACGATCCGGCGACCCTTCTCAGTGCTGGTGGCTGTGCCGGTGGCTGCCATGTTGATTCCTCACGTCCCAGACTGTGCGGTTCGATACGGTCCCACCTATTAGACCGCCTCGAACGATCATGCGCCAGATATCAACTCTTCGCCAACCGACACGCACAGCAGTGTCAATTTCCCGATTCAGCGATTGCGCCGAACGGGAAAGGCCACGTACCCGCCGGGGCGGCGTTCTCGGCGTCTGTCCGCACCGATGCACTCCGTGACCGAGAGTCTCGCCACCGACGCCCGAGCGGTCGCGATCGCGGGCACCGGCATCGACGACGACCTTCGCCCCGGCCCGCGCCGTTCGGGACCGGGTTCCCGGGCGACTGTTCGCGACCGTACTCTTCGTGACCGACCGTTTGTGAACGCTCGCGGCCACGGCCGAAACCGGGCCGCCTCGGGCACCGCGGCCGGGACCACGCCGCCGACAGCCCGCCCCGGTCCGTACGCCGACAGCGCACGGTCGACCGACACACCCGTATGGCGGTGCTCGTCGCGTCCGGCCCGGTGGATGCCCGCCGGGTCAGGCCAGTTCGACCAGTTCCAGCAGGTCGTCGCTCCAGGCGTCCTCGTCGCCGTCGGGCAGCAGGATCGCCCGGTCCGGCTTGAGCGCCAGCACCGCGCCCGGGTCGTGGGTGACCAGGACGATCGCGCCGGGGTAGCGGGCGATCGCGTCCAGCACCTGTTCCCGACTGACCGGGTCGAGGTTGTTGGTGGGCTCGTCGAGCAGCAGCACGTTCGCGCCGGAACAGACCAGCGTGGCCAGCGCCAGCCGGGTCTTCTCCCCACCGGAGAGCACCCCGGCCGGCTTGTCCACGTCGTCGCCGGAGAAGAGGAAGGCGCCGAGGATCTTGCGCAGGTCGGTGTCCGACTGCTCGAACGCGGCGCTGCGCATGTGCTCCAGCACGCTGCGCTCGACGTCGAGGGTCTCGTGCTCCTGGGCGTAGTAGCCGAGCCGCAGTCCGTGTCCGGGCCGGATCTCCCCGGTGTCCGGTTTCAGCAGGCCGCCGAGCATCCGCAGCAGGGTCGTCTTGCCGGCGCCGTTGAGGCCGAGGATGGCCACCCGGGAGCCGCGGTCGACCGCCACGTTGACGTCGGTGAAGATCTCCAGCGAGCCGTACGACTTGGACAGGCCGGCGGCGGTCAACGGGGTCTTGCCGCACGGGGCGGGGCTGGGGAAGCGGACCTTCGCCACCTTGTCCGCGACCCGTGAGTCCTCGAGACCGGAGAGCAGCTTCTCCGCCCGGCGGGCCATGTTCTGCGCCGCGACGGTCTTGGTGGCCTTGGCCCGCATCTTGTCGGCCTGCGCCATCAGCGCGCCGGCCTTCTTCTCCGCGTTGGCCCGCTCCCGGCGGCGCCGCCGCTCGTCGGTCTCGCGCTGCTCCTGGTACGTCTTCCAGCCGACGTTGTACAGGTCGACCACCGAGCGGGTGGCGTCGAGGAACCACACCTTGTTGACCACGGCCTCCAGCAACGAGGCATCGTGACTGATAACGATCAGCCCGCCCTTGTGTCCGGCGAGGAAGCCGCGCAGCCAGGTGATCGAGTCGGCGTCGAGGTGGTTGGTCGGCTCGTCGAGCAGCAGGATGCCGCCGCCGTTCTCGGCCGCGTCCCGGAACAGGATCCGGGCCAGCTCGATACGCCGCCGCTGACCGCCGGAGAGCGTGCCGATGGTCTGGGCGAGCACCCGGTCGGGCAGCCCGAGGTTGGCACAGATCCTGGCCGCCTCGGCCTCGGCCGCGTACCCGCCGAGCGAGGCGAACTGGTCCTCCAGGGCGCCGTAGCGGCGTACCAGACGGTCGTCGGGGTTCTCGGCGAGCTGGGCCTCGACCTCGGCCATCTGAGCCATCAGCACGTCCAGCCCGCGAGCGGAGAGCACCCGGTCGCGAGCGGTGACCTCCAGGTCGCCGGTACGCGGATCCTGCGGCAGGTAACCCACGGCGCCTCGGCGGTCGATCTCGCCGGAGTAGGGCTGGCCCTCACCGGCGAGCACCTTGAGCGTGGTGGTCTTGCCCGCACCGTTGCGACCGACCAGGCCGATCCGGTCACCCGGCTGCACCCGCAGCGTGGTGTCGGAGAGCAGGATCCGAGCGCCGGCGCGCAGTTCCAGGCCGGTAACAGTGATCATGATAGTGGACTCACTCTCGGGGTCGAAGGCTGACTCAGGCACACGGATGCACCGGCGGGGACGATGTCCCCCCGGTGCGGGGCGGATCAGCCTTCGCAGAGCAGCACGGCTCCAAGTGTACCGGGCGACCGGCCCGAACCCCGGTGGGATTACCACGCATGATCAGCGCGACGGACCGGTGCCAGGTCAGGCCGGTAGCGGGTCGCCGCAGATCCGCCAGCTCCCCCGGTCCTCGACCACCCGGTAGACGTGCGCCTCACTGGCCCCGCTCGGGTCGACCAGGGTGACCCCGACCGAGAACGCCGGGCCGGACCGCTCCATCGTGTCGATCTGGTACGAGCGCACCGCCGGCCGACCCCCCACGTCCGCGGCGAACTGCTCCCGGTCGAACCGCTGCCGGGTGTCCGTACAGAGCTGGTCGTACGCCCCGCCGTAGTTGCCCGTGATCAGGCGCTGGACGAAGGAGTCGATGGCGATCCGGGCGGCGGCCTCCGGTTCCTGGTCCGGCCGGAACCAGAAGCACCCGCCGATGCCCACGGCGGTCAGGCAGAGCAGCAACGCCAGCCCGCCGACGAGCAGCAGCGGCCGGCGGAGTTCCCGGTCCAGCCGCGGCCACGCGGGTGCGGAACGACGACGGGTTCGGGCGCGCGAAGCCATGGCGGGAGGGTAGCCAGTGCCCCGCACCAACGCCATCCGGGGACCGGCCGTACGGACGACGGCGGGCCGTCACGGCAGAGGCGGTGCGGGGTCGGGGTCGCGGACCAGCACGCGTACCGCCCGTGCCGCGGCGATCGCGTCGACCAGCACCGCGTGCCGCGGCTCCGGGACGTCGAGCAGCCGGTCCGCGCGCAGGGCGGCGAGCGGAGCGAGCCGTTTGTCGGCCAGGATGCTGTCGATCGCCCGGCGGTCGCCACCCGCCACCACCGCGTCGAGGCTGCCGGCCACCGGCACCAGCAACCGCAGGGCCAGCTCGGCGGCGTCCCCCATCGCCGCCTTGGCCTGGTTGTCGCGGCGCCGGGCGAAGCGCTGCTGGGACCAACCCCCGGCGGCGGTACGCCCCTGTACGTAGCGGGTGTCCACCTTGGAGGTGACCAGGGCGGGACCATCGGCCACTCCGACCGCCACCGCACCCTTGCGTGCCAGCAACAGGCCCAGTCGGCGGGCGGCGCTCACCCGGTCCAGGAAGCCGGGCAGATCCACCGAGGCGGGCGTGCCGGGTGGGTGGTGCAGTTCGGCGGTGGCGCCGTCCGGGGCGGTGAGCAGCAGACCGTACGGCGTGGGAGCGGCCTCGGGTGAACCGTGCCGCGCGGTGAAACCGTCGATCCAACGGGCCACGCGGGCCGGTTCGACGTCGACCCAACGGCCACCGCCGGCGGCGGGTCGGCTGCTCATTCCCCGACCGTACGCCAGGTCGTCGCGGACGATGCGCTCGGCGGCGCGGGCAGGTGCCGCCGGCAAGTCGGTCGGTGCACGACAGCCGGGACGGACAAGGGCTCAGTCCGCGAGCAGCAGCCGCAGGGCGAGCAGCACGATCAGCGCGCTCGACACGAGTGCGGTGCCGAGCCGTCCCCTGGGGCTGGCCAGCAGCCGGCCGAGCAGTGATCCGCTGCCGGCGACCACCAGCTGCCAGCTCGCCGAGGCGGCCAGCACGGCCGCCACGAAGATGCCGGCGTCGGTGGGGGTGAACGGAGCGGATGCCTGCCGGCCGAGAATGAGCGCGCCGAAGTAGAGGATCGTGGTCGGGTTGAGCAGGGTGAGTGCGAGCACCGCGCCGAACGCCCGCCCCGGCGTGTTCAGGCCCTGGCCGTCGCGGGCGGGGGCCGCCCGTCCGCGATGCTGGCGGATCGCCTGGACCACGGTCCGGGTGGCCAGCAGCAGCAGGATCGCCACGGCGAGCAGCCGCAGCGGTCCGGCGGCCGGCTTGATCACCGCGGCCAACGCGGTGCCGCCGACCACGGCGACGCCGGCATACAGGCCGTCGGCCACGGCCACCCCGAGTCCGGCACCGGCGCCGACCCGGAACGAGGTACGGGCGGTCAGCGCGACGACCAGTACGGAGATGGCGCCGAAGGGGATGGCCACTCCGTAGCCGGCGAGCAGACCGGCGACCAGGGCGTCGACTGGGGCGTTCACCAGCGCATTGTGCCGTCCGAACCCGGCCCGCGGCGATCGGATTTAACACGGCTGTCGTGATCTTGCGAAGGTTTGCGTGCATATGATCATCGACAGCCGCACGAAAGCGGCTGATCGTACACAAGGGAGCAGAATGCACAGGAGTTTGCGCTGGCTACCCGCGGTGACCCTGGCCGCCACCATGGTCGGCTTCGTACCGGGCAGCCCGGGTGTGGCCAGCGAAAGCGCCGCCCCTACGGGGAAGACGTACACCGTCACCCTGTTGACCGGGGACGTGGTCACCGTCGAGACGACCAGCAGCGGATGCCCCAGGGTGCGGGTCGATCCGGTCGACCCGAACGGGGTGGTCCAGCAGAGCTGCGGACCCGACGGCCACGTACGGGTCATCCCGGCGAGCATCGCGGCGCAGGTCGGCCCCGTCTTCGATCCGACGCTCTTCGACGTCACCGCGCTGGTCGACGACGGCTACGACGACGCCAGCACCCCCGAGCTGCCGGTGATCGTGCAGCCCAGGTCGAACGCGCGGATGGCGACCCTCGGCGACGTACGCCAACTGCCGAGCATCGGCGCGGTGGCCGGTCACATACCCAAGAAGTCTCCCGCCGCCGCGAAACAAGCCACGGACGGCCTGCTCGGTGGGGCGGCGAAGGTCTGGCTCGACCGTAAGGTGCGCGCCACCACCACGTCCGGCAGCAAGCTCGACCGCAACCTGCTCCAGGTCTCCGCCCCCGAGGCCTGGGACGCCGGGTACACCGGCAAGGGCGCCCGGGTCGCCGTACTCGACACCGGTGCCGACTTCAGCCACCCCGACCTGGCCGGTCAGATCGTCGACCGGGCCGACTTCACCGTCTCCGGCGGCGACGCCGTCGACCACCACGGCCACGGTACGCACGTGGCCACCACCATCGCCGGCACCGGGGCGGCGTCGCACGGCCAGCGCCGCGGCGTCGCGCCCGGCGCCCGACTCGTCGTCGGCAAGGTCCTCGACGACACCGGGTACGGCGAGGACTCGCAGATCATCGCCGGGATGGAATGGGCCGCCGCCCGCGCCGACGTGATCAACATGAGCCTCGGTGGCACCGACCCGAGTGACGGAACCGATCCGCTCTCGCTCGCCGTCGACGCCCTGTCCAAGCAGACCGGCGCGCTGTTCGTCATCGCCGCCGGCAACAGCGGCGGCGCGATCTCCTCGCCCGCCGCCGCGAGCACCGCGCTGACCGTCGGCGCGGTCGACGACGCCGACGAGTTGGCGGACTTCTCCAGCCGGGGGCCGATGGTCAACAGCCACGCGGCCAAGCCGGAACTGGTGGCGCCGGGCGTCGGCATCGTCGCCGGCCGGGCCGCCGGCACCCAGATGGGTGCACCGGTCGACCAGTACTACACCGGCGCGGACGGCACCTCGATGGCGACACCGCACGCCGCCGGTGCCGCGGCGCTGCTCGCCCAGCGCTACCCGGACTGGACCGCGGACCGGCTCAAGGCCGCACTCGTCGGCGCCGCCGACGCCCTGCCCGGCGCGGACCCGTACGCCGTCGGTGCCGGTCGGCTCGACGCGTTCCGGGCCCTCTCCGGCCCGGTCGGCAACCAGCCGGTGGTCGCGCTCGGCACGTTCCCGTACCCGCAGAAGGGGTCCAGCACGGCGTCGCTGAGCTGGACCGGTGACCCACGCTCGGCAACGGTCGACCTCGATTTCGACGTCACCGTCACCGACCACGCGGGAAGCCCGGCGCCGCGGCACACCGCGTCGCTCTCCGAAACCCGGGTACGCCTCAAGCCGGGCGCGTCCGCCGGCACCACGCTGCGGATCGACCGTTCGGCGCTGGCCGGGAAGCCCGGCCTGTACGCCGCGATGGTGACCGCACGCGTCCGGGGCAGGGTCGTGTCGCGTACGCCGGTGACCTTCTACGTGGAGGCGCCGAGCTACGACCTGACCATCAACACGGTCGCGACGAAGGACCTGCCGCCGAGCGCGGACAACTGGGTCGGTGTCTCGGTGACCAACCTGGACGACCCGACCTTCTACGGCGGCGGCGATTTCACCGTCGCCGGTAGGACCATCACGCTGCGGGTCCCCGCCGGCCGGTACGCGATCACCGGCGCGTACACCGTCTACGACCCGGAGAGCGACAACCAGCAGGGCGCCATCGTCGGTGTGCCGGACATCGCCGTCACCGCCGACCGCACCATGACGATGGACCCGGCGCGGGCGAAGCAGGTGACCGCGACGATCGACCGGGTCGCCACGAAGACCAGCGCGGTCCAGTTCACCAACGTCCACACCTCCCGCAACGGGCTGATCTGGTTCCAGAGCGTCACCGGTTTCGGCACCGCGGCGAGGGTGTCGGTGGAGCCGATGGAGCGGCCCGGGATCGGGACCCTGCGGGCGTACGCGGGCTTCGCCCTGGACAGCACCGCCACCACCGGCACCCCGGAGCACTACGACCTGGTCCGCGCGTACGACCGGGGTGTGCCGGCCGATCCGACCTACCGGGTGAGTACGGCGGAGCGCGCCCGGCTCGCCCGGATCGACCAGCGGTTCAACCAGGTCGACTCGCCGGAGATGTTCACCTCGCTGCGGCGTTCCGGCTTCACCCCGGACGGGTTCATGCCGCTGCTGCAGAACCGCAGTTTCGACCTGCCGGTGAACCGGACCGACTACGTCACGCCCGGCTACACCTGGAAGGACGAGGGGGCCTACGGCGGTTTGAACGCCTCGCAGGGCGATCGTGTCTACCGGGCGGGCAGCCGGCAGTCGACGATCTGGGCCCGGCAGCCGCTGCACTCGGACTGGTACGACGACCCGTCCGGCGCTGAGTTCAGCTGCGCCACCGCACCGTCGCGGACCAGCGGCAACCTGCACGTGGACCTGGTCCTGCTCACCGACGCGCACCAGCGGGCCGACTGCCTGGCGGGCGGCACGATCGGGGTCACCCGCAAGCTGGCCCTGTACCGCGACGGGAAGCTGGTCGAGGAACGGGCGGCGTCGCTGGCCGACTTCACCGTGCCCAGTTCGGCCGCCGACTACCGGTTGACCTTCGACGTGGACACGAGCCTGATCCTGCCGGTCTCGACCCGGGTCAGCACGGCGTGGACGTTCCGGTCGGCCGGTCCGAGCGGCACCCGCAGCGTCGCGCTGCCGCTGCTATCGGTCGACTACGCGCTGCCGTTGGACGCGGCGAACCACCCGACGGGCGGGGCGGCCAGCTTCCAGGTCCGGCAGGCGAACGGCGTACCGGCTCAGCGGGTGGAGTCGTTCCAGCTCTGGACGTCGACCGACGACGGGGCAAGCTGGCGCCCGGCCCGGGTCAGCCGGGACGGCGACGGCTACCGCGCCGAGTTGCCGACGGTCAGCCCGGGACAGGCCGTGTCGCTGCGGGTGAAGGCCGGGGCGAGCGGCGGGAGCGGCATCGAACAGACGATCGTCCGGGCGTACCACGCCGGCTGACGATCACCGGGTGGCGCGTCCCTCGGGACGCGCCACCGTGGACAAACGGCGACCCGACCGCCGGAGCCGGC
>NZ_JBFAPP010000030.1:0-85742 GCF_040676775.1 Micromonospora sp. NPDC049523
GTCGATCTTGCAGTTGTGGTGCCCGGATTGTGCGCCTTATTCGCAGATGTCAACAGCCACAACTGCAAGATCGACGAGCGGGTGGGTGGGGCAGGACGGGACGGGACGGCGCCTAGCCTCCTAGGAAGGGTTAGGGGGTGTGGGGTGGGGGGTGGGGAAGAACGCAGGCGCCCGAGGTGTCTGAACGGTCCGGGATGGGGGATGATGGCGGCAAGGAGGGGAGTATTCCCCTGCGGCGGCGTCGTCAACACGGTCTACCTCCGGCTGGTCCGGTGGCCGACCCGGCCCGTCGGTCAGCGGCAGTCGGAGCGGTGCTCCGGGCGCCGGTGGCGGAAGAGACCTCCGACAGTCACCACATTCGGCACCACCAGCCACGGCACGCCCGTACGGGTGTGCCGTTTCGGGTGTGCCGAGTGTCTGCCGGAGGAATGATTTGAACGTGTCCACCTGGGTGTGGGTCGTAACGCTGGTCGCGCTGGGCGCGGTGCTGACCGTTGATCTTCTGATCATCGGGCGCCGACCGCACGAGCCGAGTATCCGCGAGTCGAGTCTCTGGGTCGGCTTCTATGTCGCGCTCGCCCTGCTCTTCGGGGTCGGACTTTGGCTGACCACGGACCTGTCCACGGCAGGCGAGTTCTACACCGGCTGGCTCACCGAGTACAGCCTCTCGGTCGACAACCTGTTCGTCTTCGTCATCATCATGGGCCGCTTCGCGGTGCCCCGGCAGTACCAGCAGAAGGTGCTGCTGATCGGCATCGTGCTGGCGCTGGTGATGCGCGGCGGTTTCATCGCGGCCGGTGCCGCCCTGATCTCCCAGTTCTCCTGGGTCTTCTACATCTTCGGTGCGTTCCTGGTCTACACCGCGATCAACTTCTTCCGGCAGGGTGAGCCGGAGGAAGAGGACTTCAAGGAGAACCTGCTGATCCGGTGGAGCCGCCGGGCGCTGCCGATCTCGAAGGACTTCGCCGGTGGCCGGCTGACCGTACGGGAGAACGGCAAGCGCATGTTCACCCCGCTGCTGGTCGTGATGATCGCCATCGGCACCACGGATCTCATCTTCGCGCTCGACTCCATCCCGGCGATCTTCGGGATCACCCAGAACGCGTACCTGGTCTTCACCGCCAACGTGTTCGCGCTGATGGGGTTGCGCCAGCTCTACTTCCTGCTCGGCGGGCTGCTCGACCGGCTGGTCTACCTCAACATCGGCCTGGCCGTGGTGCTCGGCTTCATCGGGGTCAAGCTGGTGCTGGAGGCACTGGCGGACAACAACCTGCCGTTCATCAACGGCGGTGAGCACGTCGGCTGGGCACCGCACGTACCGATCTGGCTCTCCCTGGTGGTCATCCTCGGCACGCTGGGTGTCGCCACCGTGGCCAGCCTGTTGAAATCAGCCAGTGACCGGCGCAAGCAACTCGCCGATGCGGGCCGCTGACGGGGACGGCGCCGGGTAACGGCGCGAGCCGGGTCAGTCGGTGCAGGGACGGACCCGGTGCGCCCCGACCAGGGTGGCTCGGCGGTCCTCGGTGAGCGACTCCTCGAGCACCCGCCGCTGGGTGTACGAGGCGTGCAGCATGCGTCGGTTGTCGCCGTAGCCCGGCTCGGCGGTCACGATGCCGATGTGGTGGATGTTGCGGCCGGGGCGGGCGAAGAAATAGAGGTCGCCGGGGCGTTCGGCACCCAAGGGCAGGGGTGTAGTGGCGTTCGCCTGGTCGTCGGCGTCACGCGGTAGCCGTACCCCGAACCGGCGCCAGGCCAGGTGCACCAGCCCGGAGCAGTCGATCCCGTACGCGGACACCCCGCCCCACAGGTAGATGACGTCAAGCAGGCGGTTCGCCACCGCGAGCACCTCGACCGCGCTCGGCGGGCGACTCGGGACCGGGGCGAGGTGGTCGGCCGGCAGCCAGAGCGGGTGGTCGTGACCGGGGGCGTACACCGGGCTCCAGCCGTCGCGGGCCGGGCCGGCCGGTGTCAACCGGGTCCCGAGGATCACGCCGGGCAGCACCGGGTCGCCGTCCGGTGTGGCGAACAGTGCGGTGACCGTGGCGTCGACCACGACGGGTTCCTCGCCGGCCGGGTCGGTGGTGGCGGGGGCGAGCTGTTCCACCGGCAGCCAGCCGGGATAACCGCGCGGGTCGAGCTTGGCGGCGGGTTGTTCGGTCGCGATCAGGCGGGCCCAGCCGTCCGGGCGGATCTCCTCGATCAGCACCCGTTCGCCGAGCAGCAACTGACTGAGCACGCAGTCGCCGACCTGTTGGTCCGCGGTCATCGCGGAGATCCAGGCCGGGATGTCGGTGGTCCGTGGGGCGAGCGCCGGCTCGTCCACCGGCCGGACCGCCTCCGGCCCGGCCCAGAGGGTCGCGACGGCCACCCGGACCACCGCCTCCTGTCCGGCCCGCAGTGTCGTCCCGGACGGTGCTGCAATGCTGGCCGGCGATGCCGTTCCGACCTGCGATGCCGTTGCGACCTGCGATGCCGTTGCGACCTGCGATGCCGTTGCGACCTGCGATGCCGTTGCGACCTGCGATGCCGTTCCGACCTGCGATGTCCTGGCGGCCTGCGTTGCTGCTCCAGCCTGCGCCATCAGCGGGGACCCCTCTCCCGGTCTTCCCGGCCGACCCTACGGAAGAGCCGAACGAGCGGCAATAAGTCGTCTTGCGCAGTGGGCGGCGTCAGTTCACGCCGTCGACGCCCAGACCGGGTGCGTCGGGAAGGAGGACACAGGCGTCGGCGTACCGGATGCCGCCCCGCACCGGTGAGGACGCGAGCCACCAGGCGGCGTCCAGGTCGGAGACGGCGGTGGTGCCGTACGCGGCGACCAGGCTGGCGGCGGCGCCGACCCCGATCTGGCTCTCCATCATCGAGCCGACGATGGTCCCCATTCCGTGCGCGGCGGCCAGTTCGAGCAGGCCGCGGGCGGCACCGAGGCCGCCGCACTTGGCCAGCTTGACGTTGACCATGTCGGCTGCCCGTCGCTGGATCACCGCGACCAGGTCGCGCAGCCCGAAGACGGACTCGTCGGCGAGGATCGGCACGGTGACCCGGTCGCTGACCCAGGCGAGCCCGTCCAGGTCCCAGCGGGACACCGGTTGCTCGACCAGTTCCACGTCCAGGCCGGCGTCCTCGATGCCCCGGATGACGCGGACCGCCTCCCGGGGTGTCCAGCCCTGGTTGGCGTCGAGCCGGATCCGGGTGTCCGGTCCGGTGGCGGCCCGGACCGCGCGGACCCGGGCCAGGTCGCCGGCGGCGTCCGTACCCACCTTGATCTTCAGGACGGTGAAGCCCTCGGTCACCCGTCGGGTGGCGGCGGCGGAGAGGGCGCCGGCTTCACCGGCGGCCAGGGTGACGTCGGTCGGCACCCGCAGGGTGGTGCCGCCGAGCAGCCGGACCAGGGGTACGCCGAAGCGGCGCGCGGCCAGGTCGTGCAGGGCGGTGTCGGTGGCGGCGCGGGCGGCCTCGTTGCCGGCGACGGCCCGGTGTACCTCGGTGCAGCGGGCGACGAGGTCGTCGGGGTCCCGGCCGACCAGGAGCGGGGCGAGCAGTTCGGACACGCATGCCTCGGCCCCGGCGATCGAGGAGCCGGTCACCTGCCAGACCTGTGGTGCCTCGCCGAAGCCGGAGCGTCCGTCGTCGTCGACGATCTCGACCACGAGCGTCTCGACGGTGGTCGCCCGGCGCAGCGCGGTGACGAACGGGGTGTGCAGCGGGGCGGTGAGCCGATGGGTGCGGACCGAGGCGATGGCCATGCTCGGCACCCTATCGGCCGGCGATCATCAGCTCGGCGGTGTCGGCGTGAGATCGCGGCGGGTGGCCCAGACGGTCGCGGAAACCCGGGCGATGAGCCGTCGGGCCGCCGTGTCCGGGTCGCCGCCGTCCGGGTGGTCGCTGGTGCAGACGACCACGGTGTACGGGGGCGCGTCGTCGGGGAAGACCACCCCGGCGGCGTGCCGTACGCCGCGTACCCAGCCGTTCTTGTGCGCGACCCGGGTGCCGTCCGGTAGCCCGGCGGCGAGGTCCTCCTGGTGTTCCTGGCCGAGCAGGGCCTGGAGCATCGTGGTGCAGGCTGCCGGGCTGGCCAGGGGGCCGGGCGTCTCGGTGCCGCGGGCGATGGTGCCGAGCAGGGCGGCCAGGTCGGCGGCGGTGACCGGGTTGTCGATGCCGGCGTCGCGGGCGGCGAAGTCCTCGATGCCTCGTCCGGTGTGGCTGTGCCGGGCGCCGGACAGGGCCCAGACGGCGGCGACGGCGGGCAGGCCGACGTGTCCGAGGACGAGGTTGGTGGCCAGGTTGCTGGATCGGACGATCATGCGTTCGGCGAGCCAGCGGAGAGAGGCTCGGCCACCCACCTTGGCCCAGACGGCCGGGTCGTTGTCGTAGCTCGGGCCGCACCGGAAGCGGGGCGCGCCGGGTTTGGCGGAGTCGAACTCGTTCTCGACCGGCACCGGGGCGTCCGGGTCGAGGGCGCCGGTGTCGGCGGCCCGGTAGAGCGCACCCAGTACGGCGACCTTCATCGTGCTGGCCGCGTAGTGGGTCTGCTGTGGCAGCCGGGTGTACGCGGGCGCGGTGTCGAGCCGGCCCGCGTACACCGAGACCGTGCCGGCCGTGTCGGCCAGCTCACGGTCGAGCCTGTCCCAGGTCATGCCGCCGACCGTAGCCGATCGGCGGATCTTCCGTGGTGTGCTGCGGCTTTGGTCAGCCGGCGTGCTTGCGGCGGGCGGCGGCCCGTCCTCGGGCGTTCTGGTCGAGTACGACCTTGCGCAGCCGTACGGCCGCCGGGGTCACCTCGACGCACTCGTCCTCGCGACAGAACTCGAGGGCCTGTTCCAGCGACAGCTTGCGCGGCGGGATCAGCTTCTCCGTCTCGTCACTGGTGGATGAGCGCATGTTGGTGAGCTTCTTCTCCTTGGTGATGTTGACGTCCATGTCGTCGGCGCGGGAGTTCTCACCGACCAGCATGCCCTCGTAGACCTCGCTGGTCGGTTCGACGAACAGGGTGCCGCGTTCCTGGAGGTTCATCATCGCGAACGGGGTGACCACGCCGGAGCGGTCGGCGACCAGGGAGCCGTTGTTGCGGGTACGCAGTTCGCCGAACCACGGCTCGTAGGACTCGAAGACGTGGTGCAGGATGCCGGTGCCCCGGGTGTCGGTGAGGAACTCGGTCCGGAAGCCGATCAGGCCGCGGGCCGGTACCAGCCACTCCATCCGGATCCAGCCGGTGCCGTGGTTGACCAGTTGCTCCATCCGGCCCTTGCGGGTGGCGAGGAGCTGGGTGATCGCGCCGAGGTACTCCTCCGGTGCGTCGATGGTCAGCCGTTCGACCGGCTCGCAGGTCTTGCCGTCGATCTCCCGGGTGACGACCTGGGGCTTGCCGACGGTCAGCTCGTACGACTCGCGGCGCATCTGCTCGACCAGGATGGCCAGGGCCAGTTCGCCGCGGCCCTGCACCTCCCAGGCGTCCGGTCGCTCGGTCGGCAGGACCCGCAGCGACACGTTGCCGATGAGTTCCTTGTCGAGCCGGTCCTTGACCATGCGGGCGGTGACCTTGGAGCCCTTGACCCGGCCGACCAGCGGCGAGGTGTTGGTGCCGATGGTCATCGAGATGGCCGGCTCGTCGACGGTGATCAGCGGCAGCGGTCGCGGGTCTTCGAGGTTCGCGAGCGTCTCGCCGATCATGATGTTGGGGATGCCGGCGACGGCGATGATGTCGCCCGGTCCGGCGGATTCGGCGGGCTTGCGCTCCAGGCCGTCGGTCATCAGCATCTCGGAGATGCGGACCCGCTCGGTGGTGCCGTCGGTACGGCACCAGGCGACGGTCTCGCCCTTGCGGATGGTGCCCTCGCGGACCCGGCACAGGGCGAGCCGGCCGAGGAACGGCGAGGCGTCGAGGTTGGTGACGTGCGCCTGCATCGGGGCGCCCTCGGTGTACGACGGCGGCGGGATGGTGCCGAGCAGGGTGTGGAACAGCGGTTCCAGGGAGGTGCTGTCGCCGGGGACGGTGCCGTCGGCGGGCTGGGTCAGCGAGGCGATGCCGTCGCGGGCGCAGGCGTAGACGATCGGGAAGTCGATCTGCTCCTCGTCGGCGTCCAGGTCGAGGAAGAGCTCGTAGGTGTCGTCGAGCACCTCCTTGATCCGGGCGTCCGGCCGGTCCACCTTGTTGATCACGAGGATGATCGGCATCCGGGCCTTGAGGGCCTTGCGGAGCACGAACCGGGTCTGCGGCAGCGGGCCTTCGCTCGCGTCGACCAGCAGGATCACGCCGTCGACCATGGTCAGACCGCGTTCGACCTCGCCGCCGAAGTCGGCGTGGCCGGGGGTGTCGATGATGTTGATCACGACCGGGTCGGAGCCGTCCGCCGGCACGTAGCGAACGGCGGTGTTCTTGGCGAGAATGGTGATGCCCTTTTCCCGCTCGAGGTCCATCGAGTCCATCACCCGGTCGGCCATCTCGGCCCGGGCACTGAACGCCCCGGACTGCCGCAACATGGCGTCGACCAGGGTTGTCTTGCCGTGGTCAACGTGAGCGATAATGGCGACGTTGCGTAGGTCGGCGCGGGTCTGCATGTCACTATCCTCCCTCCTCCTTCGTCGCGGTTGCGTCGGGGTCACCCTTGAGGTGGTCGGGATCTCCTCCAAACCGCTGTCATGGGGTTGTTCCGGGCTGGCATGCTGGCCGGCGTGGTCCGGGGGTGGATATGCATACGGTGGTGACACTGCTTGAGCAGTTGCCGCCGCTGCTCGTCTACCTGGTCGCCGCGGCGCTGGTCGGGGGCGAGACCGGGCTGTTGGTGCTGGGACTGTTGGTGCCCAGTGAGGCGACTCTGCTGCTGGTCGGGTTCCTGGCCTACACCGGCACCCTGGATCTCGGCACCGCGCTGGTCGTGATGATCTCGTCGGCGCTGCTCGGGGACTCGGTGGCGTTCCGCAGCGGTCGGCGGCACGGGCCGCGTATTCGGGCGAGCAAGTGGGGACAGCGCATCGGCGCGCGCCGGTGGGCGAAGGCCGACGAGATGCTCGACCGGCTCGGCGGGCGCGCGGTGCTGGCGGCGCGCTGGATCGCGTACGCGCGGACGCTGGTGCCGCGGCTCGCGGGCAACGCCGGCATGCCGTACCGGCGGTTCGCGCCGTGGAACCTGGCCGGGGTGGTCAGCTGGGTCGGCGGTTCGGTGGTGGTCGGCTACCTGGCCGGCGAGTCGTACGAGACCGTCTCCAGCTATCTCGGCAAGGCGACCGGGGCGGTGCTGGTGCTGCTGGTCGCGGTGCTGGTGATCGTGCTCGGCGGGCGGTGGCTGGGCCGCAACCCCGATCCGGTACGCGCGCTACTGGGCCGGGCCCGTGCGCTGCCACCGGTGCGTTGGCTGGCCGGCCGTTACGGGGTGCTGTTCTTCCTGCTCGCGATGCACATCGGTCCCGGCTGGACCCTGCTGATCAACCTGCTCGCCGGGCTCGGGCTGCTGTTCGCCACCGGTCTGGGGCTGGCGTACCTGGTCGACGTGGTGGTCCACCAGAGCGGCCTGTACGTGGTGGACCACGCGATCGCGCAGTGGTTCGCCGAGCAGCGTGCCAGCGGTACGGCCGACGCGGCGATCACCGTACTCAACATCTTCCGTGGATCGTTCCTGATCATCGCGGTGGCATTGGTCGCGGTGCTGGTCGGTTGGCGGTCCCGGCCGTGGCAGGCGGACCTGGTCAGCGTGGTGGGCACGGTCGGTGCGTCGCTGCCGCTGGTGCTGCTGGCCCTGGTCGCGGACCTCACCCAACCGGGTCAGCGCACGCCCGAGGAGGCCGGTGCGGCGGTGGCGGCGTTCCCGAACCAGAACGCGATCGTCACCGCCAGCCTGTGCACGCTGGCCTGGTTGCTCGCTCGGCAGAACCGGTGGCCGTTCGCGGTTGCCGCCTGGACGGGTGCGGCGGTCGGGGTGTTGATGGTCGGGGCGGCGCGGCTCTACGTCGGCTGGAGTTCGGCCAGCGAGACGGTCACGTCGATCCTGCTCGGGGTGCTCTGGACGGCGGTATTCATGGTGGCTTGGGCCACTCGTGACCGGGCGGTGCGCGGCTCCGCGCCGCCGAAGACTCAACCGATCGGTTCGTGATCCCTGCCCGTTGGGTTGGTGATCCATGCCGGTCGAGGTCCCGGTCGGTCGTCGTTCCTTTGTTAGGGTGCGGCTCGGACTCGACGGGGGAGGGCTCCGATGACTGGATCGACGCGCCGGATCGGACTGGCCGCGGGTGCGGTGTCGCTTGCCGTGCTGCTGGCCGGCTGTGGCGGTGACTCGCCGACCGGCGATCGGGTGGCCGCGCCGGTCGGGGTGACCGTCTCCGGATCGACCGGTGAGCCGAGCCCGCCGCCGTCCGGCCCGGTTGCCGAGGGTCTGGGCACCGGGCCGACCAAGTCGGTGTCGCCGAGCCCGAGCAAGACCACTCCCAAGCCCAAGCCGACCAAACCGAAGGCCCCGCCGAAGCCGGTGCCGAAGAAGGACGTGCCGCCCCCGCCCGCGGTCCGGCCCGCACCGGCCGGCTGCAGCGGGCCGAAGTACGTCGGCGAGCAGGCGAGTCGGGCGGAGTCGAAGGCGGCGCTGACCGCCGCGGCGAACGTGACGTACTGGCCCACTTCGGCGCCGGAGATCAAGGTCCCGCTGAACCTGGTCAAGGCGGTCGCCTGGCAGGAGAGCGGTTGGCAGTCCAACATCGAGGCCTGTGACGGCGGGGTCGGCCTGATGCAGGTGATGCCGGGTACGGCGGATCAGGTCAACAACCGGTTCGGCCAGTCGTACCGGATCGGCGACTACGGGGACAACGCGAAACTCGGCGCGAACTACCTGGCCTGGTTGATCAAGTACCTGGGTGACCTGAGTGGGCTGGGCTATGGCGTCTCGGCTACGGACTGTGTCGATCATGTCGATCCGTGCATGCTCAACGCGGTGATCTCCGCGTACAACATGGGGCCGGGAACCGTGTTGGTGGAGAAGTCGGACGGGACGTACGACCTCAAGGTCTCGAACATCCGGTACACGGACAACGTGCGTACGTTGATGACCGAGTGCGAGTGCCTCGGATTCTGACCGGGGCGGCTCTCCTGGTCCACCGTCCCTTGTGATCGATATCTGGTCGTAGATCGACTGCTGGCACCGCGCCGGTAGTCGATCTGACGTGCGCCCGACAGAAGATGGCATGCATTTGCCCTGGTCAGCGGCGTATGGGCGACGATACTCTCAAGTCGGACAGGTTGGACGATCGGCACTGTCAATCCATTTGGGTAAGACGCGCCGATAGGAGAAATTCAATGGCACTCTGGACCGATCTCGCCACCTGGCGTGGTCCCACCGTCAACTCCGGTGACGGCGACAAGAACGGCAATGAGGCCAGCGACCGGATGACCGAACACCGCGGCATCGTGTTGCACATCGCCGAGGGCTACTTCGAGGGCACCATCGCCTGGCAGAAGAACCCGACGGCCAACGTCTCGTCACACTTCGTAGTCGCGAAGGACGGTCGGATCGCACAGATGGTGGACACCGACATCCGATCCTGGGCTCAACGGTCCGGGAACCCCACATGGCTCAGCGTCGAGAACGAGGGCTTCGTCCCGGGCGCACTCACCCCACAACAGATCGAGGCGAACGCGCGCCTGCTCGTGCGCGCCAACCAGGTCTACGACATCCCACTGCAGATCGCCACCAGTCCATCGGGGCGGGGTCTCGGCCACCACAGCATGGGGGCCGAGAACGGGGTCGACTGGGGACATCCCAATTGCCCTGGTCCCGCCATCATCGCCCAAAAGCCGGCGATCGTCTCCCGGGCGTTGAAGTTGGCCGAGTCGGAGGTGGCGCCGCCGGCTCCGGTGCGGCGCCGGCACAGATGGATCATCGACAACTAGGAGATCGGCGACCAGAAAGGTCCGTCCCATGTATCTCATCCAGAGCACGACGCAGAACCCGAGCCCCATCTTCCTCGTGCACGACAGCGGCAAGGTCCGGCACATCGGGCCGGTCGAATTCAACTACCTACGTTCCCTGGGTGGCGGTGCGACCGTGCCACTGCTGGTGGAGCCGGACCCGGACGCGTTCTCCCGGCTGCTGGCCGAGGCCCGCGTCTCTCAGGGTTACCTGCAGAACTGAGTCGCACCTGGCCCGGAGCCGGCGACCGTCCGCCGGTCAGCGGTGCCGGGCCAGCCAGGCGTCCTCGGCGGCGTAGTCGAAGTAGTCGGTCCGATATTCCAGCAGGTCGGTGAAGACGTCACGCCAGTCCCGGTCGCGGGTGGCGTCCACCAGCCAGCTCACCGTCTCCGGCAGTGACCGGAGGTAGTCGGTCACCGGGCGGTAGCCGAGCTGCCGTTGGGCCACGCTCATGTCGAGCACCACCGGGTTCGCCGTCGACCAGGGTGTCTCGCCCACCGGCGGGGCCGGCGAGGGGCCGTCGATCAGCACCTCGTCGGCCGAGTGGTCGAGCACCGAATGGATGGCGGCGCCGATCTCCCGTACGGTCGGCGCCTCCGGGTCGGCGGCGTTGAGCACCCTGGCACCCGGCTCGGACGCGGCCAGCCGGACCAGTTCGGCCAGGTTGGCGGTGGACACCGGGTGGAATTGGCTCTCGCCGCCGTAGGCGAGCACCCGGGCCGGTCTGCGGTCCAGTGCCCGCTTCACGAAGTGCCACTCGCGGGGGTGCACGGTGTGCGGGCCGTGGATGGCCCCGGCGCGCAACACGGTGGTGGGTAGGACCGCGCCCGCGTCGAGCAGTTCGCGTTCCAGGGCGGCCTTCTCGGCCGCGTAGTCCCCGGTGCCCGCGGCGATGGTGGCCTGGGTTTCGGCGATCGGTACGGGGAAGGCCACCCCGTCGGCGCCGAAGCCCAGCCCCCGGTCGTCGAGGTAGACCGCGGCGCTGGAGAGCACCACCGCCGAGCCGATCCGGTCGGAGAGTTCGATGAGTTGCCGGGCGTGCCGGGCCCCGTACGCGACCGTGTCGACCACCAGGTCGCAGCCGTCGCCGACCGCCTCGGCCAGTTCGTCGTCGTCTTCCCGGTCGAGCGGGACCGGGTGCACGTGCCAGTCGAGCGGCCACAGTGGCCCGCCCCGCCCGCCCCGGGACCCGGCCCGGACCTGCCAGCCGTCACGCACCAGGGCCCGTACGGTCGCCCGGCCGACCTGGCCGGTCGCTCCGATGACCAACGCAGTCCTCTCCATACGCCCACGCTAGGCGGGCGGGCGCCCCGGCCGGCGCCCTTCTGCCGAGGGCGAATAAGCCGAGAGCCCAACCAGTCCAGCGATCAGCAACAGGCATTGCGCAATAACTCTTGCGCAATGCCTGTTGCTGATGTCAGACTCCGTGCCATGGAAGACAAGGCAGAAATCCGGCAGGTGACCGACTCGCGGGTGCTGGCGGCCCTGGCGCACCCGTTGCGCCGCCGGCTGATGGACGCGCTGAAGGTCGACGGACCCTCCACGGTGAGTTCGCTCGCCGACCGGACCGGGCAGGCGGTGGCCAACGTCAGCCACCACCTCAAGGTGCTGGCCGCCAGCGAACTGGTCGAGGAGGCACCCGAACTGGCCCGCGACCGGCGGGAACGGTGGTGGCGCCCGGTCTCCGCCGGGGTGCGCTGGTCGCAGGCCGACTTCGTCCACGACCCGGCCGCGATGGCGGTCTTCAACGCCTCGCTGTCGCTGAACCTCGACCGTCACGCCGGGCTCGTCCGGGCCTGGTGGGCGGCGGCCGAGGCCCGAGCCGAGGAGTGGACCGAAGGGCCGTTCTCCACCGACAAGTGGCTGCACCTCACCCCGGGCGAGTTGGCCGAGCTCGGTGGCGAGCTGATCGGGCTGCTGGACCGGTGGGCCAACCGGGAGGTTCCGGACGACGGCCAGCGCCGGGAGCCGGTCTTCGTCTTCGCGCACGGCGTACCGGCGCAGCCGTGACCGGCGACCCGACCCCGCGCCGGGGCCTGCTGCGGCACCGGGACTTCCGGCTGCTCTGGATCGGACAGACCACCAGCAAGCTCGGCAGCAGCGTCACCGGCGTGGCACTGCCACTGGTGGCGGTCGCCACCGTCGGTGCGAGCACCTTCCAGGTGGCGGTGCTGGCCGCGGCCGCCTGGGTGCCCTGGCTGCTCATCGGGCTGCCGGCCGGTGCCTGGGTGGACCGGCTGCCTCGGCGGCCGGTGATGATCCTGGCCGACCTGGCCTGCCTGGTCCTGTTCCTCAGCGTGCCGGTCGCCGCCTGGCTCGGCGTACTGGGCATCGGGCACCTGCTCGCGGTCGCCCTCGGCGCGGGCACGGCCAGCGTCTTCTTCCAGACGGCCTACCAGGTCTACCTGCCCACGCTGCTGCGACCCGAGCAGGTGGCCGAGGGCAACGCGAAACTGCAGGGCACCGAGTCTGGGGCCCAGGTGGTCGGCCCCGGGCTCGCCGGGCTGCTCGCCCAACTGGTCGGCGCGGCGTCCGCGCTGCTCGCCGACGCGGCCAGCTTCCTGGTCTCGGCGCTGTGCCTCTGGTCCATCCGTACGCCCGAAGCCCGGCCCGCACCGGACCCGCACCGGGAGAACCTGCGCCGGCAGATCCACGCCGGCATCCGCTTCGTGGCCCTCGACCCCTACCTGCGGGTGCTGACGGTCTTCGGCGCGGCCAGCAACATCGCCCTGGTCGGCTACCAGGCGATCCTGGTGGTCTTCCTGGTCCGCGAGGTCGGGGTGAGTCCGGGCCTGGTCGGCGCCCTGATCGCCCTGACCAGCCTCGGCGGGGTGCTCGGCGCGACCGCCGCGAGCTGGCTCGCCCGGCGCTTCGGCACCGCCCGTGGCCTGCTCCTGTCCGAACTGGGCGCGGCGCCCTTCGGGCTGCTCATCCCGCTCACCGCGCCCGGTCCCAGGCTCGGCTTCATGGTCGCCGGGGGTGTGCTCGTCGGTGCCGGGATCGTCGCCGGCAACGTGATCAAGGGGACGTTCCGGCAGACGTACACTCCGCACCACCTGCTCGGCCGGGTCACCGTCAGCATGCAGCTGCTCAACCTCGGCTCGATCCCGTTCGGTGCGCTGCTCGCCGGTGCGCTCGGCACCGGGCTGGGGATCCGGCCGACAATGTGGATCATGACGGCGTGCCTGCCGCTGAGCGGTCTGATCCTGCTCGTCGGGCCGCTGCGGCGACGCCGCGATCTGCCGACCCGCCCGCCGACCCACGCCCGGGACGGGCGCGCATCCGACGTCCCCGGTTCCGATGTGGCGGTCCCGGACGTGGCGGGCGCCGACGCGCCCGTTCCGGGCGAGTTGCTCGCCGCCGGGCGATGACCGGCAATGGCGCACCCACCGGTCGAGTCGGTGTCCGCGGCAATGGACAGCCGCGGCCGGGTCGATCTCCGCGGCAATGGCCAGCCGTGGTGGTCGGCGTCGGCGGCAATGGCCGGCCGCGGTCGGGTCGGTGTCAGCGGCCAGGGCGGCGGACGGTCGGGTCGGTGTCAGCGGCCAGGGCCGCGGCCGCGATCGCTTCAGTGGAAGCGGTCGGGGGCGACGTGGGCGGGGTCGATGCCCGGATCGGGTGCCGTGCCGCCGCTGACCAGTGCCGCCAACAGGCGGCCGAGGCTCGGCGCGACCTGCATGCCGTACCCGCTCAGGCCGGCAAGCCAGAGGAATCCCTCCGCGTCCGCGGACCGGCCGACCACCGGCACGTCGTCGGCGGCCGAGGTCCGCAGCCCGGCCCAGGCGTGGTGCACCCGGCGGATGGTGAGGGTGGTGGCCTCCTCGACCCGGGCGGCGCCGATCGCGATGTCGAGATCGTCGGGGCGTACGTCACCCGGCGGGGTCGGGGTGGCGTCGGCCGGGGAGATCAGCAGCCGCCCCGACTCCGGTTTGAAGTAGAACGTCTCCGCCACGTCCGACACCATCGGCCACCGCGCCGCGCTAATCCCGTCCGGCAGGTCCACCAGGAACGCCGTACGCCGCAGCGGCGTCAGACCGACCGGCCGTACGCCGGCGAGTTCCGCCACCTGGTCGGCCCACGCACCCGCGGCGTTGACCACCAGCCCACCGGTGAAGTCCCCGGCGTCGGTCTCCGCCCGCCAGCCGCCGACGACCCGGACCAGCGACCGGACCCGTGCGGACCGGACCACCCGACCGCCGCCCGCCCGGATGCCCCGCAGGAAGCCCTGGTGCAACGCGTCCACATCGATGTCCTGTGCCGCGGGGCGGACCATCGCCCGGTGGTAGCGGCCCGGACGGACGATCGGGCAGTAGGACTGCACCTCGTCCAGGTCGATCTCGCGGGCCGGGGTCGGCGCGGCGAGTTCGTCGGCGAGCGCCGCGTCGAAGCTCGCGTCCTCACCGGCCGGCGAGAGCGCCAGGACGCCCCGCGGGGTGAGCAGCGGGGTGGTGCTGAAACCCGGCGGCGGATCATCCAGAAAGGAGCGGCTGGCCGAGGTCAACGCCCGCACCACCGGCCCGCCGTAATACTCCGAGAACAGTGCGGCCGAGCGGCCCGTCGCGTGGTAGCCGGCGACCTTCTCCATCTCCAGCAGGACCACCCGCCCGTACGCGGCCAGGTGGTAGCCCGCGCTGGCGCCAGCTATCCCACCGCCGATGATGAGGAAGTCAGCGTCCACGGGCGCTGACCGTAGTCGGTCAAGGCGAAGACAGCAATCAATGGCGAGACAGTTTCGGGTCCAACCAGGAAATCCGGGACGACCCTGAGAGGGATCAGGGGTTTCGAGCACGATCGAGGGGTCTGTCCCGGAGGGAAATGTTGGCCGGCACGCCTACGGTGTAGTCATGGCGCAGCAGGGGTGTGGGCATGGCTGACTGGCTGGCGCAACTGGGTGAGCTGCCGAGTGCGCTGTACCTGGCGGGGCTCGGCGTGGTCATGCTGCTCGACGCCATCCCGTTGGTGGGCGTGCTGGTACCCGGCGACATCGCGGTACTCGCCGTGGTGGGCACCGGCCGACCGGGCGGACCCGCCGGTGCCTACCTCAGCGTGATTGCCGGTTGCGTGGTCGGCTGGTCGTTGAGCTTCCTCGCCGGCCGGCTGTTCGGCGACCGGATCCGGCAGGGTCGGATCGGAGCCTGGATCGGCGAGGCGAGGTGGGCCGCCGCCGAGGGCATCCTGAACCGCGGTGGCGGCCGGATGGTGATGGTGGCCCCGTTCCTGCCCGTGTTCAACGCGCTGCTGCCACTGGCCGCCGGCGGTCTACGAATGTCCTACCGTCGCTTCGTCTCCTGTGCGGCACTCGGTGCCGCGCTCTGGGCCGGGCTGTACGTGCTGCTGGGCACAGCGGCGAACTCACTCGGTGGACTGTTGCCCGGAGAGTCGTTCACGCTGGTCGCCACGGTCGGAATCGGCCTGACCGTCGGCTGGGTCGTGCTGCTCGGTGCCCGGCGCAGCTGGCTCAGATCGGCCGGACATTCGCCGCCTGCGGGCCCTTCTGCCCCTGAGTGACCTCGAACTCGACCTTCTGGCCCTCGTTGAGCTCGCGGTAACCCTGGCTGTCGATGGCGGAGTAGTGGACGAAGACGTCCGGTCCTCCACCGTCCTGCTCGATGAAGCCGAAGCCCTTTTCTGAGTTGAACCACTTCACGGTGCCGGTTGCCATTCAAATCTCCTTAACAGGTGTGCGACGGTGGTCGTCCCACACCTCACCGACACTAGCGTTCCGACCCGGTTGATGCGCGGCGAAGTCGCGGCTCGGCGACAGTCAGGGCGATAACCGGGGCCGGAAGGGCCGCTCTACGGCATGCTGGACCCGTGACGAGACGGATGGCGGGCCCGCTGGCCGATCTCGAAACCAAGATCTCCGCGACGGACACCGGCGGACTGGATCGGCTCCGGCTCGTCGAGGTGCCGTTCGTCCCCGAGGTGCGCCTGCACCTGGCCGAGGACGCCATCGTCTGGTGGGCCAGGATGGAAGCCGAGGCCGGTGCGGTGTTGCCGCCGCCGTACTGGGCGTCGGCGTGGCCGGGTGGGCAGGCGCTCGCCCGGTACGTACTGGACCATCCCGAGGCGGTCACCGGGTTGCGCGTACTCGACCTGGCCGCGGGGTCCGGGCTGGCCGCGATCGCCGCCGGGCTGGCCGGGGCGGTCTCGGTGACCGCGAACGACATCGACCCGTACGCCCTGGCCGTGATCGGGATGAACGCGCGGGCGAACCGGGTCGACGTACGCCAGGCCGACGGTGACCTGCTCGACGGCGACGGGCTCGACGCGGACCTGATCCTGGCCGGTGACGTCTTCTACCGCCGGGCACTGGCGGACAGGATGCTGCCGTTCCTGGAGCGGGCCGCGGCACGCGGTGCGCGGGTGCTGGTCGGCGACCCCGGGCGGGTGTTCCTACCGGCGGACCGGTTCCGGGTGGTGGCCAGCTACCACGGTTCGGCCAGCGACTCGGTCGAGGACGCGGAGATCAGTCGGATGGACGTGCTGCAGCTCCTGAGCTGACCGCCGGAAGGTCGAGCACGTACGAGTCGCCCTCGCGGCGGAAACCGAGCCGGTCGTAGTACGGGGCGACCATGCCCGGCGGGGTCACCACCCGGCGGAAGCCCCGGTCGGTGAAGAGCCGGCTGCGCCGGTAGACGAACTCGCCGGGGGTGAAGTCCCGGAACCGCTGGGTCACGTAGTCCAGTTCCACCCGGGCCACCTCCCCGCCGCTGCCGTCGACCAGCACCACCCCGACCACCTCGTCGGCGCGTACGACGAGGAAGGCCGTCCGGTCCGGGTCGGCGCCGTGCCAGCGGAAGCCCGGGTTGAACCGGGCGATGTCCGCCCCGTGTACGCGCAGCGTGTGGGCCAGGAAGCCGTCGTCGGTGCCGACCTCGACGACCTCGTAGGTCCGCTCGTCGTGCCGGGTGGCGAGCATCCGGCGCAGGTACCAGACGTTGATGATCGCGATCACCACGTTCAGCCCGACCCCCGGCCAGACCTGCAGGGCGGTGTTGTACCCGATCAGGACCAGGGACCCGACCAGGTTCAACGCGCGCAGCCGCAGTACGCGGGTCTGCAGCAGGGACCAGACCAGTACCGCGGAGCCGAGCCAACCGATGATGTCCAGCCAGTTCACCCGCCGAGGTTAGCCCCTGCCCGCTGACCTGCCCAAAATCGGACGCAGGTGGTGAAGCGCGCGGACCGGGCGCGGTTGTCGTCGCCGTGGCGGGGCAGGTGGTGACACGCGGGGGTACCGGCCTCGGGGAAGACGTACCCCCGGCCGTACCACCACGAGTATGGTGGCCCGTATGGCAGACAAGGTCACGTTGAGTCTGAACCCGGACACACTGGCCCGGGCGCGTGCCGCCGCCGGCCAGGAGGGCATGTCGCTGTCCGCGTGGATCGACCGCGCCGCCCGTCGGGAGGCGATGCGCGACGCCGCCCGCCGGCAGGACGAGTGGCTGGCCGCCAACCCGGACGTACGCGACGAGCTCGACGGGTTCGACCGGCTCGCCGACAACCTCGAAGCGGGTTGGAATGACCTGGCCGAGGCGGCGTGAACCGCGGTGAGATCTGGACTGTCGGCGATCCCAGCAAGGTGCGTTACCGCGTCATAGTGCTCTCCGGCGACGCGCACAACGACCGGCCCAGCGCCTCGCCGTACTGTGCGCCGATCGTCCGCCAGCGCGGCAGTTCGGAACTGCCGCCGTTTGTCGTACCGCTGGCCGAGACGGACCCGATGACCGGTGTGGTGGTGGTCAACCGGATGCGCCGGGTGCCGGCCGCCGCCGGTGTCGAGCGGGTCGGCATGGCCACCGGGGCCAGCATGTCCCGGATCGTCGAAGCCCTCAAGGACCTCTTCGAACTCTGACACTCGCGAACCCTGCTTGACCACCAGCATCCTGCTCGTGTTCACCGGCGACAGCCTCGTCCTGGGTGGACCCGGGAATTCGCCCCGACGTCCCCAGCGAAGTCACCACGGCACGTCGTGCGCGAGCCAAACTGGTGGAGGCGGAACAATCAGCAGAGCAGGCCATGCTACCAACCACGAACGCCCCGTACCCTTCTCGAAGGTCGGGGCGTTCGTGGTTGGAAACCGGAGCTTGGTGCGCGACGTCTACCAGCCGCGGGCTCGCCACTCCTGGAGGGAGGGGCGCTCGACGCCGAGGGTGGAGTCCCGTCCGTGACCGGGGTAGAACCAGGTTTCGTCCGGCAGCCGACCGAAGATCTTGGTCTCCAGGTCGTTCATGATGCTGTCGAAGTGGGCCGGATCGGTGGTCTTGCCAGGTCCACCGGGGAACAAGCTGTCGCCGGTGAACAGGTGCGGGATGCCGGCGGGGTCGCTGTAGAGCAGGGCGATCGAGCCGGGGGTGTGCCCGACCAGGTGGATCACCTCCAGGGCACAGCCGCCGACCCGTACGGTGTCCCCGTCGACCAGCGTCTCCGAGTCGATCGGCAGCCCGTCGGCGTCGGCGGTGTGCGCCAGGCTGATCGCGCCGGTGGCCGCCACCACCTCTTCCAGCGCCACCCAGTGGTCCATGTGCCGGTGGGTGGTGATCACGTGGCTCAGCCCGGTCTCGCCGGCAAGTTCCAGCAGCCGGGGCGCCTCGTTGGCGGCGTCGATCAACACCTGGTCGCCGGTGGTGCGGCAGCGGACCAGGTAGGCGTTGTTTTCCATCGGCCCGACCGACACCTTGGTGATGGTCAGGTCGTCCAGGTCCCGTACGTCGGGCGCGCCGCCGGGCGAGACATCTCCGCGGTAACTCATCTCGTACCTCTAGATCCAGTCCGGTGGGGTGGGCAAGGGGCCGTTCGGGGTGACGGTAAGCCCGGCACCGGCGGACCGGCCGATCAGCCAGCCGGCGAGCAGGTGCACCGGTCCGGCGACGGTCGGTCCGGCACCGGCCGGGCCGATGGTCAGGGTGCGGCCGGCGTCGGTCGGGCGCAGCGCCAGCGCTGGTACGTCGTCGCGGGTGGCCAGGTCACCGGCTGCCTCGTGCAGCAGCCGCTGGGCGAAGCCCTCGGGCCAGTCGACCGGGTCGTAGCCGGCGTCGAGGTCGACGTGGTGCACCTCGAGTTCGCGCAGGCGGGTCCAGACCAGCATCGCCGCCACCCGGTCGCCGCGGTGTGACCTGACCACCGCCGTCCAGGCCTGCGGCGGCATCGCGGCGCACGCCTCGGCGAACCGTTTCGCGCCGCCGCGCAGGTCGTCGAGATGGGCGTCGAGTTCGCGGCCGGCACCGGCGGCGATGTCCGCGTCCCGGGCGGCCACGCTCGCGTACGCCGGGACGTGCTGGCCGGTGCGGGCACCGGTGAGCAGGTTGACCAGCGCGTCGGCGCTGCGCGCCAGGTGGGTCAGCACATGTCCGCGGCTCCAGCCGGGCAGTCGGGACGGTTCGGCGAGGGTGGACCGGTCGAGCGTGCCGGCGGTACGGAGCAGCCGCTCCGTGGCGCGGTCCACCTCGGCGATCAGAACCAATGGGTCAACGGTCACGTTTCGACCCTAGTCGTCCGCGCCCTGCCGGTGGCCGTCGGCGGGCCGTACCCGGAAATGGCTTTCGGTGGATCGTAGGCAGCCCTTACCGTTCGGGTTGAACGCGTCACCCGGGAGTTGGAGGGAGGTGGGGATCATGCCGGTCGCCGTGCGCGTCTCCCGCATCCCGGTTCACCAATTCTGACGAGGGTTGACATGAGGTTTGATCTCGCGTCCCTGGGCTGGGACGCCGCGCTTCACAGCGCGTACTCCAGGCACGATGACCTGCGGCCGGGCCGGGTGGTTCGGGTGGACCGCGGGGTGTGCACCGTACTGTGCGCCGACGGGACGTACCGGGCGAGTCTGGCCGGGGCGGTGCTGGCCGGTGCCGCCGCCGATCCGGCCCGCCTGCCGTGCGCCGGGGACTGGCTGCTGGTCCGGGTCTGGCCGGACGACCGGGTCACCGCGGAGGCGGTGCTGCCCCGGCGTACGGCGATCGTGCGCCGGACCGCTGGCAAGGCCGCCACCGGTCAGGTGCTGGCCGCCAACCTCGACGCCGCGGCGGTGGTGGAGCCGATGCATCCGACGCCGGACATGGCGCGGATCGAACGTCTGCTCGCCCTGGCCTGGGCGTCGGGGGCGGAGCCGCTGGTGGTGCTGACGAAGTGTGATCTTGTCGCCGACCCGGCGGCGGTGGCCGCGCAGGTGGCCGACGTGGCGCCCGGCGTAGCGGTGTTGGCGGTGAGCGCGCAGACCGGCGCCGGCCTGTCCGACCTGCGCCCGCAGGTCGCGTACGGCCGCACGCTGGCGCTGCTCGGACCGTCTGGTGCGGGCAAGTCGACGCTGGTCAACGCGCTCGCGGGAACGAACGTGATGGTCACCCAGGGGATCCGGGGGGTGGACGGCAAGGGGCGGCACACCACCACCCACCGGGCGTTGATCCCGATTCCCGGCGGGGGAGCGGTGCTGGACACCCCGGGCATCCGGGCGGTCGGGCTGCTCGACGCGGCCGGTGGCCTGGACCACGCCTTCGCCGACGTGGCGGAGTTGGCCGCGGCCTGCCGGTTCGACGACTGCGCGCACCAGGTGGAGCCTGGTTGCGCGGTCCGGGCCGCGCTGGAGGACGGTGGGCTCACCCCGCGTCGGTGGGAGAGTTGGTGCAAGCTGCAACGCGAGGTGGCGTTCGAGACCCGGCGCCGGGACGCCCGGCTGGCGGCCGAGGCGCGGGCGGGGCGGCGGCGGACCCGGTCGGACCGCCGGATCCGTCCGTAGGCCGGGGAGTCGCTCGGCGATGCCACGGCGTTGACCAGCGGGAACGTACGGCTGGGAGAAAGTGTCGTACCTCGGGGCTAAAGTTGCCGAGGCGCATTCTTGGCGTCTGCAAGACCAGTGACTTCGGCGGCAAGATCACCGAAACGGGGCGAAACCCGGAAGCTGGGCATAACCGCAGAAGCTCGACCCAACCGCAGAACCTCTTCAAGCCGCAGTAGCTTGTCCGAACGGACGAGTTCTCGCTTTCTTCTCCCGGGAGTACACGGACAGTGGCCGACCGCATGATCATCCGCGGCGCGCGCGAGCACAACCTGCGTGACGTCAGTCTCGACCTGCCGCGGGACGCAATGATCGTCTTTACCGGGCTTTCCGGCTCGGGCAAGTCGAGCCTGGCCTTCGATACGATCTTCGCCGAGGGCCAGCGGCGCTACGTGGAGTCGCTGTCGTCGTACGCTCGGCAGTTCCTCGGTCAGATGGACAAACCGGACGTCGACTTCATCGAGGGGCTCAGCCCGGCGGTGTCGATCGACCAGAAGTCCACCTCGCGCAACCCCCGGTCGACCGTGGGCACGATCACCGAGGTCTACGACTACCTGCGTCTGCTCTATGCCCGCGTCGGCGAGCCGCACTGCCCGGTCTGCGGCGAGCGGATCTCCAAGCAGAGCCCGCAGCAGATCGTCGACCGGGTGCTGGCGATGAAGGAGGGCACCAAGTTCATGGTGCTCGCGCCGGTCATCCGGGGCCGCAAGGGCGAGTACCTCGACCTCTTCGCAGAGCTTCAGGGCAAGGGCTACGCCCGCGCCCGGGTCGACGGCGTGGTGCAGCCGCTCACCGAGTTCATCGGCGAGGCTCCGGCGACCAAGCTGAAGAAGCAGGAGAAGCACACCATCGAGGTGGTGGTCGACCGGCTCACCGTCAAGGCCTCGGCCAAGCAGCGTTTGACCGACTCGGTGGAGTCCGCGCTGACCCTCTCCGGCGGGCTGGTCCTGCTCGACTTCGTCGACCTGGCCGAGGACGACCCGGACCGGGAGCGGCGCTACTCCGAGCACCTGGCCTGCCCGAACGACCACCCGCTCGCGATCGAGGACCTGGAGCCGCGGGTCTTCTCCTTCAACGCCCCGTACGGCGCCTGCCCCGAGTGCACCGGCCTGGGCACCAAGAAGGAGGTCGACCCGGAGCTGATCGTGCCGGACCCGGAGCGGACCCTGCGCGAGGGCGCGATCCAGCCCTGGTCCTCCGGGCAGACCCTCGAATACTTCCTGCACCTGCTCGAGGCGCTGGGCGAGGCGGAGCACTTCGACCTCGACACCCCGTGGCGCAAGCTCCCCTCGCGGGCACAGAAGACGATCCTGCACGGCTCCGGTGACCAGGTGCACGTGCGTTACCGCAACAAGTACGGCCGCGAGCGCTCCTACTACACCGGCTTCGAGGGTGTGGTGCAGTGGATCGAGCGCCGGCACTCCGACACCGAGTCGGACTGGTCCCGGGACAAGTACGAGGGCTACATGCGCGACGTGCCCTGTGCCGCCTGCGGTGGCGCCCGGCTGAAGCCGGAGGTGCTCGCGGTCACCCTGGGCGGCCGGAGCATCGCCGAGGTCTGCGCCCTGTCGGTGGGTGAGTGCGCCGAGCTGTTGGGCGTACTGACGTTGACGGACCGGCAGAAGATGATCGCCGAGCGGGTGCTCAAGGAGATCAACGCCCGGCTGCGCTTCCTGGTCGACGTCGGGCTGGACTACATCTCCCTGGACCGCCCCGCCGGCACCCTGTCCGGCGGCGAGGCACAGCGCATCCGGCTGGCCACCCAGATCGGCTCCGGCCTGGTCGGCGTGCTCTACGTGCTGGACGAGCCGTCGATCGGCCTGCACCAGCGGGACAACCACCGGCTGATCGAGACCCTGGTCCGGCTCAAGAAGCTCGGCAACACGCTGATCGTGGTCGAGCACGACGAGGACACCATCCGGGTCGCCGACTGGATCGTCGACATCGGTCCGGGTGCGGGCGAGCACGGCGGCAAGATCGTGCACAGCGGTTCGGTGAAGGACCTGCTGGGCAACCAGGAGTCGGTCACCGGGGCCTACCTGTCCGGGCGGCGCAAGATCCCGACCCCGAAGCAGCGCCGGCCGCAGACGCCGGGCCGGGAGCTGGTCGTACACGGCGCCCGTGAGCACAACCTGCGCAACCTGACCGTGCCGTTCCCGCTGGGCCAGTTCACCGCCGTCACCGGGGTCAGCGGCTCGGGCAAGTCGACCCTGGTCAACGACATCCTGTACGCGGTCCTGGCGAACCAGATCAACGGTGCCAGGATGGTGCCGGGGCGGCACACCCGGGTCGCCGGCCTGGAGCACGTGGACAAGGTCGTCGGGGTGGACCAGTCGCCGATCGGGCGTACGCCCCGGTCGAACCCGGCGACGTACACCGGGGTCTGGGACCACGTGCGCAAGTTGTTCGCGGAGACCACCGAGGCGAAGGTGCGCGGGTACGGCCCGGGCCGGTTCTCGTTCAACGTCAAGGGTGGGCGCTGCGAGGCGTGCAGCGGTGACGGCACGATCAAGATCGAGATGAACTTCCTGCCCGACGTCTACGTGCCGTGCGAGGTCTGCAAGGGTGCCCGCTACAACCGGGAGACCCTGGACGTGCACTACAAGGGACGTACCGTCGCCGACGTGCTGCAGATGCCGATCGAGGAGGCGGCCGACTTCTTCTCGGCCATCCCGGCGATCCACCGGCACCTCAAGACGCTGGTTGACGTCGGCCTCGGCTACGTACGGCTGGGCCAGTCGGCGCCGACCCTGTCAGGTGGCGAGGCGCAGCGCGTCAAGCTCGCCTCCGAGCTGCAGAAACGCTCGACCGGCCGGACCGTTTACGTGCTCGACGAGCCGACCACGGGCCTACACTTCGAGGACATCCGCAAGCTGCTCGGCGTGCTGGAGAGCCTGGTCGACAAGGGCAACACGGTGATCGTGATCGAACACAACCTGGACGTGATCAAGACCGCCGACTGGCTCATCGACATGGGCCCGGAGGGTGGCCACCGCGGCGGCCTGGTGCTCGCCGCCGGCTCCCCGGAGGAACTGGCCGAGGTCCCGACGAGTCACACCGGTCAGTTCCTGCGGCCGGTGCTCGGGCTCAAGGGCGCGGCAAAGGGCTCCGAGGCGGCGACCGCGCGGGCGGAGAAGGCCAACGGTGCCGCCGCGAAGCCGAAGACGGCCGCGGCCAAGTCCACCACGGCGGCCAAGACCACCGCGGCGGCGAAGAGCACCGGGGCCAAGAGCGGTACGCCCACGGGCAAGACCGCCGCGGCCAAGTCCACCACACCGGCGGCTCGGGGACGGCGGGCCGCGTCCGCGGTCTGAATCGTGCCCAACTGAACCATTGCCGGCGATCTTGCGTGTCTACTGTCGTGGCCGCAGTACCAGTCCGGGCGCGGCCGCCACAGTCGAGAGGAAAGGCTAGGCATGAGTGACGACCAGATCGTGACCGGTCAGGTGCAGACCCGCCGCGCCCTGCTGTTGGGTGCGGGCGCCGTCGGCGCGACCGTGGTACTCGCCGCCTGCGGCACCGACAACTCCACCGACGGTTCCGACGACGCGGGCGCGCCCGCCGGCAGCGACCCGGCGGGCGATCCCAACGCAGGTGGGGACAACGGCGGCGGCGCGGACGTGCTGACCAAGACCGCCGACGTGCCGGTCGGCGGCGGGTTGATCTTCGCGGCGAAGGACGTCGTGGTGACCCAGCCGACCAAGGGCGAGTTCAAGGCGTTCAGCGCGATCTGCACCCACCAGAACTGCCCGGTGACCAACGTCGACGGGGGCACGATCAACTGCTCCTGCCACGGCAGCAAGTTCTCGATCACGGACGGTTCGGTGAAGAACGGACCGGCCACCCGGCCGCTGGCGGCCAAGGACGTCAAGGTCGAGGGCGAGAACATCACCCTCGCCTGATCCGCGGGCCGGCCTGGCGCGGAGGACCCCGCGCCAGGCCCGGATCCGGCCTACGATCCGGGGATGCGGCTGACCGTACTCGGCGCGTGCGGCGCGTGGCCGGAGGCGGGGCAGGCGTGCAGTGGTTACCTGGTCGAGCACGACGGGTTCCACCTCCTGCTCGACATCGGCTACGCGACCCTGCCACGACTGCTGGAGCGGATCGGCCCCGAGCAGGTCGACGCGGTTTTTGTCAGTCACGGCCACCCGGATCACTGCGCGGACCTCAACCCGCTGCTGCGCGCCCGCCATCTCCGGGCCGACAAACCCCCACCCCTTCCCGTGTACGCGCTGCCAGGCGCCCTGGACCCGGTGCTCGCACTGGACCGCCCCGGCATGCTCGACGACGCGTACGTGCTGCACGAGTTCACCGCCGGTGACCGGCTGCGGATCGGCCCGTACGAGGCGTGGACGCGGCTGCTGCCGCACTGGGTGCCGAACGCCGGGGTGCGCCTGACGGCCGGCGGGCGGGTGCTCGCGTACACGGGTGACACCGGGCCGAGTGCCGAGGTGGTGGAGTTGGCCCGTGACGCGGACCTGCTGGTGGCCGAGGCGAGCCATGTCGACGAGGTGCCGCAGGACTCCGTACGCGACCTGACCAGCGCCCGCCAGGCCGGTCGGCAGGCGGCCGAGGCGGGCGTCGGCATGCTGCTGCTGACCCACTTCTGGCCCGGCACCGACCGGACCGCCGCCCAGGTCGCGGCCGGTGACGCGTACGCCGGGGAGGTTGCCGCCGCCGTGCCCGGCCTGGTCGTGGATCTCGGGTGAGCCCCGTCCCGGCCCGGACGGGCTCGGCCGGGAATGACAGGGGTGCGGACTAGGCTTGCTGACGTGGCTGACCCCTCGACCTACCGTCCCGCCCCGGGCACGATCCCGGAGGCTCCGGGGGTTTACCGCTTCCGTGACCCGACCGGCCGGGTGATCTACGTCGGCAAGGCGAAGAACCTGCGCAGCCGGCTCAACTCCTACTTCGGCGACACCTGGAACCTGCACCAGCGCACCCAGCAGATGGTCACCACCGCCGCCTCGGTGGACTGGATCACCGTGGGCACCGAGGTCGAGGCGCTCCAGCAGGAATACACCTGGATCAAGCAGTACGACCCCCGGTTCAACGTCCGCTACCGGGACGACAAGTCGTACCCGTACCTGGCGGTGACGCTGGACGAGGAGTACCCGAGGTTGCAGGTGATGCGGGGGGCCAAGCGCAAGGGGGTGCGCTACTTCGGGCCGTACTCGCACGCCTGGGCGATCCGCGAGACGCTCGACCTGCTGCTGCGGGTCTTCCCGTCGCGTACCTGTTCCTCCGGGGTGTTCAAGCGGGCCGGCCAGATCGGGCGGCCGTGCCTGCTCGGCGACATCGGCAAGTGCTCCGCGCCCTGCGTCGGCCGGGTTTCCGCCGACGAGCACCGGCAGATCGTGGACAACTTCTGCGACTTCATGGCCGGCAAGACCGACACCATGGTCCGCCGCCTGGAACGGGAGATGCTCGACGCCAGCGAGCAGCTCGAATTCGAGCTGGCCGCGCGGCTGCGCGACGACGTGGCCGCGCTGCGCCGGGCGATGGAGAAGCAGACGGTGGTGCTCGGTGACGGCACCGACGCCGACGTGGTCGCGTTCGCCGAGGACCCGCTGGAGGCGGCGGTCCAGGTCTTCCACGTCCGCGACGGCCGGGTACGCGGCCAGCGCGGCTGGGTGGTGGAGAAGGTCGAGGACCTGACCACCGGCGACCTGGTGCACCACTTCTGCACCCAGGTCTACGGCGGCGAGCAGGGCGAGGCCGACGTCCCCCGCGAGCTGCTGGTGCCGGCCCTGCCGCCGGACGCCGACGCGCTCGCCGACTGGCTGTCCGACAAGCGGGGGAGCCGGGTCAGCCTGCGGGTGCCGCAGCGCGGCGACAAGCGGTCGCTGCTGGAGACGGTCGGGCGCAACGCCGGTGAGGCGTTGACCCGGCACAAGCTGCGCCGCTCCGGCGACCTGACCACCCGGAGCAAGGCCCTCGACGAGATCACCGAGTCGCTCGGGCTGCGTACGTCACCGCTGCGGATCGAGTGTTACGACATCTCCCAGATCCAGGGCACCGACGTGGTCGCCAGCATGGTCGTCTTCGAGGACGGGCTGCCGCGCAAGAGCGAATACCGCAGGTTCATCGTGCGCGGCGCCACCGACGACCTCTCCGCCATGTCCGAGGTGCTGCGCCGCCGGTTCGCCCGCTACCTGGAGACCCGCGCGGAAACCGGTGAGCTGGGTGAGGAGACCACCATCGACCCGGACCGGCCGGGCATCGACCCGACCACCGGGCGGCCGCGCAAGTTCGCGTACCCGCCGCAGTTGGTGGTGGTCGACGGCGGTCAACCCCAGGTGGCGGCGGCCTCGGCGGCACTGGCCGAGTTGGGCATCGACGACATCGCGCTCTGCGGCCTGGCCAAGCGGCTGGAGGAGGTGTGGCTGCCCGACGACGAGTTCCCGGTCATCCTGCCGCGTACCTCCGAGGGCCTCTACCTGCTGCAACGCGTACGGGACGAGGCGCACCGGTTCGCCATCACGTTCCACCGGGAACGGCGGTCGAAGCGGATGACCGTCTCCGGCCTGGACAACGTGCCCGGCCTCGGTGAGGTACGCCGCAAGGCGCTGCTGCGGCACTTCGGCTCGGTCAAGCGGCTCGCCGCCGCCGAGGTGGACGAGATCGTGGAGGTGCCCGGCATCGGTCGCCGTACCGCAGAGGCGATCATCGCTGCCCTCAACCCGGACCGGGTGTCGGCCCCGCCCGCCTGACACGCCTGCCGATCCACCGCCGGGTGCAATCCCGGCGGTGCTGTGGCGTCTGCACATCTGATCGCTGACCTGCGGATTCAAGATGTTCGCAAGGTTTGTCCATGCATCGACACCCACAGTGGGCCTCACGGCACCCTAGGTGGTTGCCGGATTCCCGCGACCCGCGCGTCCGCCACTGCCGTCGGACGGCGCCGGTACGCGTCGTGTCGCCTTCAGCACTGTGGAAAGGGCCAGGCATGGACCAACCGATCGGCGCAACCATTCGCCGACCTGTCCTCCGCCACCGTTTCGGTGGCCTGCTACGAGCGTTGCTCGCGACGGTGGTCGCGGCCACCCCGCTGGTCGTGGCGGTGGGGCCGCAACCGGCCTCGGCCGCACCGGCGAACGGCAACCTGATCATCAACGGGACCTTCGACAACGGCAGTACCCAGCCCTGGTGGACCCGCCTCAGCGAGACCAGGACCGACGTCCAGGCCGGACAGTTGCGGATCAGGACCCTTGGTGAGCGGCCGAACACCTGGGACGACCTGGTCGGCCACTTCGAGTTCGGGGTGGAGGCGGGGCGTCGCTACCGGCTGCAGTTCGACGCGAACACCGACGTCGGCCGCACCCTACGGGTGTCGGTGTCCCGGGTGAACACCCCGTTCACCTCGGCGTTCGACCGGAACATCACGCTCGGCAGCGCGATGACGCGCTTCACCTTCGACTTCACCTCACCGTTCGCCGACCCGCAGGCCGTACTCTTCTTCCACCTCGGTGACAGCGTGGCCTCGACCGTACGGCTGGACAACATCTCCCTCACGCCGCTGCCCGCCGACCCGGTCACCGATCCGGTGCTCTTCTGGAACGACCAGCTGCTGGAGGCGTACCGGGTCGCCCGCGACGGTGTGCCGCCGACCAGCGGTTCCCGGATCGGCGCCATCATGCACGCGGCGATGTGGGACGCGGCGGTGTCCGTGACGGGCACCGGGCAGCCGTACCGGGCCCGGGTTCCGGTGCACTATCCCGGCACCCTGGACGACGTCGTCGCCCCCTCGCTGGAGGCGGCGATCAACCAGGCGGCCCGCGACACCCTGGTCGCGCTGTTCGCCAACAACGTCCACCCGGGGGTCGACCCCGCCCGGTTCGACATCGCGTTGGCGCAGGCCAACGGGCAGCTCCCGGCCGGGGTGAACGCGTCCGAGATCGCCCGTGGCACCTCGGTCGGCACCCAGGCCGCCACCGCGATCCTCCAGGCTCGCGCAGGCGACGGCTCGGGTGTCACCACGCCGTACACGCTGGACGGGGTGCGCGGCTCGTGGCGGCCGACCGAGCCCGGCACGTCGGCGGTCACCCCGAACTGGGGCCGGGTCACCCCGTTCGCGATGACCCGGAGCAACCAGTTCCGGCCGGGCCCGCCGGCCGGTGCGGCAAACTACGCCGACCTGCTGGGCAAGCAGGAGTATCTGGACCGGGTGGACGAGGTCCGGCGGCTCGGCGGTCGACAGAGTACCGAGCGGACCGCCGACCAGACGCAGATCGCGTTCTTCTGGGCCAACGACGTGCCCGGCACGTACAAGCCGCCGGGGCAGTTGTACGCGCACACCCGCATCGTTGCCGAGCCGCGGGGGCTCGGCATACTCGGGAACGCGCGGCTGTTCGGGCTGGTCTCGCTGGCCATGGCGGACGCGGCCATCGCCGCCTGGGACGCCAAGTACGAGACCGGGATCGACCTGTGGCGGCCGGAGAGTGCGATCCAGGAGATCGAGCCGGGCTGGAAACCGCTGTCGCAGCGCCCGAACGGTGTCTCGTTCTCCCCGGCCTTCCCGGCGTACATCTCCGGGCACGCCACCTTCGCCGGGGCGTGGGCGGGGGTGATGCGGGCCTACTTCGGCACGGACGCGGTCCCGTTCACCGGCACCACGGAGGACCCGAGCGCGATCGGGGTGCGACGCTCGTTCACCACCTTCACCCAGGCGGCACAGGAGAACGCGCGGAGCCGGATCTATCTCGGCGTGCACTACCAGTGGGACGCGGACGCCGGTCTCGCCACCGGCACGTCCGTCGCCGCCCGGGTGTTCAGCACCCAGCTTCGACCGTGACCGGCGGGACCGCGTACGGGTCGACCGTGGGATGACCCGTACGCGGGACCGGAGCACCGAATAGGAACCTGCGGCGGTCGGCCGGTCGCCATCCAGGCGACCGGCCGACGTGCCGGTGCGCAGGGGTTGGGGCAGACCGGCATGGGCCGCCCGGGCCGGTGCGGTTGACGGCGAGGTCGAGTGGGCAGGAGAAGTTCGTGGATGACTTCAAGCGACCGACGATCGCGGCGGCGATCGGACTCCTGCCGGTGTCCATCATCCTGGTGCTCGCCAACGACGGACCGCTCTGGGCCGGGATCGCCGGCTGGGCGGTCGGTGCCGCGGTGATTGCCCTGCTGGGCTTCGGGCTCGGCCGGCTGCGCTCGCGTACCGGCTCGCGCTGAACGCGGCGCCGCAGCGGGTACGCCGGCTACTCAGTCTTCGAGGCGACGTTTCTGCGGGTAGATGGTCTCGCCGCGGGTGAGCATCTCGACGAACTGGGCGATCCGCCGCGCCCGCGTCTCGGCCTTCTTGGCGCTGCCGACCCGGTACACGATGGCGAAGCTGTTCTGCTTGGTCAGGATGTCGAACATCGCCCGCGCCCTGGGCTCGGCGTCCAGCGCCGCGGCCAGGTCGGCCGGGACCTCGGCGGTGGCCGGTCCGGCGTACGCGGCGTCCCACCGACCGTCGGCCTTGGCCCGCTCGATCTCCGCCGTACCTGCCGGACGCATCCGGCCCGCCTCGACCAGGGCGGAGACCCGGGTGACGTTCCGTGCCGACCAGGGGCTGGTCGAGCGGCGCGGACTGAAGCGCTGCGTGTACGTGGTCTCGTCGCGGCTGCGTGCCTGGCTGTCGATCCAGCCGTAGCAGAGCGCCTCTTCGAGGGCTTGGGCATAGGTGAGGCTGGTGGGGTCGGTGCTGCCCTGCTTGGCGAGCAGCAGCCAGACCCCGTCCGAGTCGCCGTGGTGCGCGTCGAGCCATTCCCGCCACGCATCCTGGTCGGCGACGGTCAGTTCGGGCTGGTCAGGGCTCATCGTCGACTCCTGGGTCCGGGGCGGGGGTGGCCGGTGTCGCCGGTTGCTCGGCGACGATCATGACCCGGCGCAGCAGGTCCGCCAGGGTCCGGCGTTCGGTCGGGTCGAGGGCGTCGAGCAGCCGGTGGTCCTCGTGGCCGAGCACCTCCATCGCCCCGAGCCAGGCGGCGTGGCCGGCGTCGGTGAGTTCGATGTCGACCCGGCGGCGGTCGGTGGTGGACGGGATGCGGCGGACGAAACCGCGCCGTTCCAGGGCGTCGAGGCGGGCGGTCACCGAGGGTGGGGCCATGTCGAGGTCGGCGGCGAGTTCGGTGGGGGTGGCCCGGCCCCGGCGGCCGGCGAGCACGTGCAGGGTGTCGAACTCGTGTCGCTGGAAGTCGAAGTCGAGCAGGTAACGCTCCTTGACCCGGCGCAGGTGGCGGGCCAGCCGGATCGCGCGGGTGACCACGCCCTCGACGTCCGGATCGAGGCCGGGCAGGACCGGCATCCACCGGTCCACGTGATCGTCGGTCGCGTCGCGCTGCTGCACAGCCACACTCTACGTCACCATCGAATTATTCGTTGACGAAAGATTCGGCGTCGAACTAAATTCGCCGCATGGACCATCCCCTCCGGCTCCGCACCTTCCGGTTGCTTTTCCTCGGCCGTACGCTCTCCGCGCTCGGCGACGCCGTCGTGCCGCCTCGTACGGCCTCGCGCTGACCGCGCTCGGCTTCCTCAACCCGGTGTGGGAGACCGTTGTCCAGGCCGAGATTCCGCCGCACGCCCTGGCCCGCGTCACGTCGTACGACTGGCTGCTCTCGCTGGCCGCGACGCCGGTCGGCTACGCCCTCGCCCCACTGGGTGCGAGCCTCTGGTCGGCCGAGACGCCCCTGGTCGCCGCCGCGATCATCGTCGCGCTCGCCTGCCTCGGCACCGCCGCCGTCCCCGGCGTACGCCGCATCGGCGGATCACTCGGCGGTGGTCGACGGCCACCGGGCAGTACGCCCGAGCGCGAGGCGGAGCCGGTCAGTACCGCGGCCGGAACCGGAGGCGCATGACGCGGAGAGTTCTACATCAATTCGATGTACGCACGCGTCTGGGTATGTACGACCTGACGAAGTGGTCGCCGGTTCGCGTACGCGGTTGATCCACGGTTGCTCAGCCCTGGAACGCCGACCAACACAGGGCTGAGTAGCCGCTGAGCAGGGGCGAACGCCGCCAGAACTTGCTCCGGATCAGGCGGGGGAGGGCGTGAGCAACTGGTAGATCGCGTGGTCCTGCCACTGTCCGGCGATGTTGAGGTAGTTCGGGGCGACGCCGAAGCGGACGAATCCGCTGCGTTCCAGCACCCGCTGAGAGGCGGCGTTGTGCAGCAGCACCGAGGCCTCGACCCGGTGCAGCCCCAACTCCTCGAACGCCACCCCGACGACGGCGCGTACGGCGGCGCTCGCGACGCCCCGGCCGTTGTCGACGGCGTTCACCCAGTAGCCGAGGCTGCACGACTGGAACGGGCCACGCACGACCGTCTGGAGGTTGATCCGGCCGACCACCCGTCCCGAGTCGAGGATCACGTGCGGGAACCCGGCGCCTCGCCGATGCTGTTCGAGCGCGGTCTCGACGACAACCCGGTGGCCCTCGACCGTGAAGTAGTCCTCGTCCCGAACCGGCTCCCACGGGGCGAGGAAGTCACGGTTGACCCGTGCGAGTTCGGCCAGCACCGGCACATCGTCGAGCTGGAGGAGCCGGATGCTGATCATCCGAAGATGATCTCAGATCGGCGCGGTACTCGGGTCCCCACCGGTAGGCTGCGCCGCGTGGCGCTGAACGTGACGCTGGACGAGTTGACCGCGCAGAACCGTGAAGCCGTACTCGCGTTGCGGGTCGGACCGGGGCAGGGGCGGTTCGTCGGGACCGTACGGGAATCGTTGGCGGAGGCGGCGGAGTACCCGTACGCGAAGCCCTGGTACCGGGCGGTGTACGCGGCTGCCGAACCGGTCGGCTTCGTGATGCTGAGCTGGGACGCGGAGCCGCAACCGCCGGAGATCATCGGGCCGTGGTTCCTGTGGAAGCTGCTCATCGACGAGCGACACCAGGGGCGCGGCTACGGGCGCGAGGTGGTCCGGCAGGTCGCGGACCTGGTACGGGCGGAGGGTGCCACCGAACTGCTGACCAGCTACGTCCCGGAGGACGGCGGCCCGGCCGGCTTCTACCGGCGACTCGGCTTCGTGCCGACCGGTGAGCAGGACGCCAGCGGAGAGGTGATCGTGCGCCTCACCCTGGCCCCGAGTTCAAGCGCTGACCGGACGTCGACCGCCTGACCCGTACACGGGCCGGCCCAACGGTGAACTGGCAGGATTGCCGGGTGCCGAAGCTCTCGCAGTCCGCCCTGCATCCCGCCTATCCGATCCGAACCCCACGGCTGTTGCTGCGTCCGCTCAGCACGAACGACGTCGACGCGCTGCTCGCGTACCGGAGTCTGCCCGACGTCTGCCGTTACGTGCCGTTCGAGCCGATGACCCGCGAGGTGGTCAAGGACCGGCTCGCCACGGTGTGGGCGAACCACGGCCTCACCCACGAGGGGCAGGCCCTCACCCTCGGCATCGAGCTGGCCGCGACCGGTCAACTCGTCGGCGACGCCGTGCTCTTCTGGCACAGCCGGGAGCACGGTGGCGGCGAGATCGGGTACGTCCTGCACCCCGACCACGCCGGCCACGGTTACGCCACCGAGGCGGCGCACGAACTGCTGCGCCTGGGCTTCGACGACCTGGGCCTGCACCGCATCGTCGCCCGGATCGACGAACGCAACGAGCCGTCGGCAAGGGTCGCCCGACGGTTGGGGATGCGGCAGGAGGCGCGTCTCGTACACAACGAGCTTTTCAAGGGCGAGTGGAGCACCGAACTCGACTTCGCGATGCTCGCCGACGAGTGGCCCGCGCATCGGACCGTCCAGAACTGATCAGGTGCGGGTGGCGATGACCAGGTGGTCGGCGTCGGAGCGGGTCAGCATCCGCTCCTCCGGCTCACCGAAACCGGCCGCGGTGAGCAGCTTCGCCAACTCGTCGAAGGCGTACGCCCTGCCGCCCTGGGTGTGGAACAGGTTGAGGCTGAACGCGCGTACGAACGCGTCGGCGACGCCCGGCGGGCGCTCGGGGACCTCGGCGAGCGGCTCCAGCAGCACCACCCGGCCGCCCGGGTTGAGCGCGGCGGCGACCCGTTCGAGCAGTGCCGCCACCTGGCTGTCGTCGTACCCGTGCACGATGTTGAAGAGCAGGACCAGGTCGTAGCCGGCGCCGAGGTCGGCGGTGAGCAGGTCACCCGGTCGCAGCTCGACCCGGTCGGCGAGCCCGGCGGACTCGACCACCGCCCGGCCCTGGGACAGGGCGCCGGGCAGGTCGACCACCGTGGCGCGCAATTGCGGGTACGCGTCGCAGAACGCGGCCGTGTAGCCGGCGTGCCCGCCACCGAGGTCCAGCAGCCGACCCCCGGACGGCGGAGCGGGGACCAGGGTGATGACCTCCTCGGAGAGCCAACCGGCGAGCCGGCGCAGCATGGTCTGGAAGTCCGCCAGCGTCTCCGGGCGCTGCTCCAGCCAGGAGTAGAAGTCACCGGTCGGACCGCCCTGGCGGACCGAGGTCTCCAGGTCGCCCCAGAGTTCGGTCACCACGGTGGTCCAGAACGACAGCACCGGGGCGAAGCTGTCCGGAGTGGAGCGCAGCAGCCAGCGGCTGGTGTTCTCGCTGTTCGCGTACGCGTCGCCGGGCTGGACCAGGTAGCCGAAGCCGACCAGCGCGTCGAGCAGCAGGCGCAGCCCGAGCGGGTCCGCGCCGATCCGCTCGGCCAGCGAGGCGACCGGCAGCGGGCCGTCGGCCAGTTCCTCGAACACGCCGAGCCGCAGACCCGCCCCGGCGGTCCGGAACGAGATCGCGTTCAGCATGTCGAGGTGGGCCGCGGGGGCCTCGTCGGTCTCCATGAACGCGCGGGCGACCTCGGGCGGCAACGGCACCGGCATGCTGCTTCTCCTTGAACTCGGAAACTACGGCGGGGGACGGGAGGGCTCAGCCGCGTACGGGCTCGGCGGCCGGCTCGGTCGTGGCGGCCGGCTCCGGGGCGGCCGGCTCCAGGGCGTCGGGCAGGTCGTCGACGTTGCGCAGCGAGCGGCGGGACCAGGCGAACGCCACCAGCAGCACCATGAGCGTGCCGACCACCGCGAAGACCAGGGCGGTTCCCCGGCCGTCGCCGGTGCCGACGATCGTGCCGACGCTGCCGGCCAGCGCGCCGTCGGGGCGCATCAGCGGCTCGAAGACCTGGTCCGCGAGGGGACCGGCGAGCAGGTACGACACCGGGATGCTCGCATCACCGACGACCCGCGCGGCGGCCAGCACCCGGCCCAGCACCTTCGGTTCGGTCTTGGTCTGGATCAGGGTCATGGTGGAGCTGTTCACGATCGGCAGGGTGAACAGGAACAGCGGCGCCACCACGGCGATCAGCCAGGCCGACGGGCTCAGCGAGTGCAGCACCAGCGCGACCCCGCCGAGGGCCAGCCCGCCGAACACGGCGTGGATCCGCCGGGCCGGACCGCCCCAGGCGGTCATCACCAGGCTCCCGGCGAAGAGTCCGGCGCCACCGGCGAACATCAGTACGCCGAGGGTGTCCGGCGAGGCGAACGACAGGATCAGCGGCTGCACCAGCACACCGGCGAAACCGAACAGGAAGTTGTATGCCCCGAAGAGCACCATGAGCTGCCACAACCCGGTGTGCGCGCGCAGGTAGTGCCAACCGGCGGCGGCCTCCCGCAGCACCGGTTCGCGGGTACGTTCGGCGGCCGGGCGGGTCGCCTCCACCGGCAGCCGGACCAGCAGCAGGGTCAGCGACGCGACCGCGAAGCTGACCAGGTCGATGGTGAGCACCCCGCCGATCCCGATGGTCACCACCAGCACCCCGGCGATCAGCGGCGCGGCGATCTGGGCGGCCCTGGTCACCTGCATCAGCCCGTTGAACCGGGCCAGGTGAGCCTTGCCGACCAGGGCCGGGGTCATCGCCTGGTAGCTGACCTGGTGCACGGTGGACGAGGCGGCGCTGAGCGCGCTGGCCAGGTAGATGTGCCAGACCTCGAGACTGTCGGCCGCCACCAGCAGGGCGAGCGCGGCGGTGCCGACCGCCGCGCCGAGATCGCTGAGCAGCATCACCTTGCGGCGATCCCAGCGGTCGGCGATCACCCCGGCGAACGGGGCGACCAGCACCGCCGGCAGGCTGCTGGCCAGGAAGATCAGCGAGAACTGGGTGACCGAGCCGGTCCGCTGGTAGACCCAGACGCCGAGCACGAAGCCGGTCAGGCTGGAGCCGACCAGGGAGACGAGCTGACCGACCCAGACCGCGATCAGCAGGCGGGCGCGGAGTCGTTCAGCCATGCGTACTCCCGGAATCGGTGTGCCCACCGGGCGGCGGGGCGAGGAACCCGGTGCGGACGTACCAGGCCAGGTAGGTGTGGACCAGCGCCGGGTCCGCGGGCGGGCAGGTGATGCCGGCCGGCGCCAGCGCCGCCTCGGTCCGGGTGCAGTCGAACCGCGGCTGGGTACGCCGGGGCGCCTGCTCGCCGAAGAGCGGGGTGAACGGTGCCAGGGCCACGTCCGGCCGGGCCAGCAGGGCGGACCGCCACCGGTCGTACGGCACCAGCTCGACCGGGTAGCCGAAACCGCTCAGCGCACCGGCCAGGTCGGCGAAGGAGATGGTGTGGTTGTTGTAGTAGTGGAAGTCGTCGTTCCGGTACCCCGGCTGCCGGGACAGGTGCCCGATCGCCCGGCCCACGTAGTCGACCGGGGCCAGGTCGGCGTGGTCGTCCGGAATCTCCGGCACCGCGCCGAGCTGCACGAACGTCTTCAACAACCGGCTGAAGTAGTCGTCGGCGTTGCCGACCCCGGTGCCGGCGTGGCCGGTGATCCGGGCCGGCCGGTGCACGCCCACCGACAGCCCGCGCGCCCGCGCCGCCCGGACCAGCGCGTCCGCCGCCCACTTGGTGGCGTTGTAACCGTCACCGAGCCCGGTGCAGTCGTCCGGTGCGTCCCGCTCGTCGACCACCCCGCCGACCCGGTCCGGGGTGAGGAACACCCCGAGGGTCGAGACGAGCTGTACGGCGGTCGGGCGCCCGGCGGCGGCCAGCCGGAGCACCTCCAGGGTGCCGTCGACGTTCGCCGGCCGCAGCCGCTCGTACGGCATCAGGAAGTTGACCAGCCCACCGTTGTGCAGCACCAGGTCCGTACGGTCGGCCAGCGCGTCGAAGTCCCGCCGGTCCAGCCCGAGCCCCGGTTCACCGAGATCCCCCGGTACGCCGACCAGACGACCGTGGTACTCGTCGCGCCAGAGGCCGTAGCGGAGCAGGTTGTCGCGTACCCGGTCGGTGGCGGCCTGCGGGGTGGCGGCCCGGACCAGGCAGTGCAGCTCCGCCCGGCTGTGGTCGAGCCAGTCGGCGAGCAGGTGCGCGCCGAGGAAGCCGGTGGCACCGGTGACCAGCACCGTCTCGGGTACCGTCGCCGGTTGGCCCGCCGGCAGGCGGTCGGCGATGTCGTCGGGGAGCACGGCGTCGGCGCGTACCCGATCGGGGTCGAGCGTGCGGTCGGCGTGCCCGGCGCGGGCCCGGTCGATCCGCTCGGCGAGGCCGGCCAGGTCGGCGGTTTCGAACAGCGCCCGCAGCGGCAGGTCCACGCCGAGGTCGGCGGTGATCCGGGCGGCCAGCGGGCCGGCGAGCAGCGAGTGTCCACCGAGGTCGAAGAAGTTGTCCCGGGCACCGACCCGCTCGCGGTCGAGCAACCCGGCCCAGATGTCCGCGAGCGCGCGTTCGGTCGGCGTCCGGGGCGGCACGTGGTCGTGGTCGAGCGGCTGGTCGGCCGGGGCGGGCAGGGCCGCCAGATCGAGCTTGCCGTGCGAGTTCAGCGGCAGCTCGGGCAGCAGCACCACGTGCGCGGGCACCAGGTAGTCGGGCAGCCGCTCCCGCAGCCCGGCCCGGACCACGGCCGTCGTCGGCGCCGGCTCGGCGGTCGGCACCAGGTACGCGACCAGGCGCGGCCCGGTCCCGTCGTCGCGAACCGTCACCGCCGCCCGCGCCACCCCCGGTTGCGCCGCGCAAGCCACCTCCACCTCGCCCAGGTCGATCCGATGCCCACGGATCTTCACCTGCCGGTCGGTGCGGCCGAGGAACTCCAGCGTCCCGTCCGGCCGGTGCCGTGCCAGGTCACCGGTGCGGTAGAGCCGCGCACCCGGCGGCCCGTACGGGTCGGCGACAAAACGCAGCGCGGTGAGCCCCGGCGCGCCGAGGTAACCACGGGCCGGTGCGGTGCCGCCGACGTACACCTCGCCGGTGAAGCCGATCGGCACCGGGCGCAGCCGGGCGTCGAGCAGATGCACCCGGACCCCGGCCAGCGGGCGCCCGATCGGCAACTGGCCGAGACCGGGCAACTCGGCGGCGTCCACGGTGTCGTACGTGGTGGCGCAGACGGTCGCCTCGGTGGGGCCGTAGTGGTTGTAGATCCGTACGGTGCCGCCGGTGGCCTCCGCCCAGCCGCGTACCGCCCCGGTCGGGGCCGCCTCGCCGCCGATCATCAGCGCCCGCAGCCCGGTGTCCGTACGCGGAGCCGCCCCGGCCAGGTCCGCCACCCAGCGGGCCCAGAGCGCGGCGGCGGTGTCGACCAGTGTGATGCCCTGCTCGACGCAGAGGCGGAGCAGGTCCGGCCCGGTCAGTTCGGCCGGTCGACGGTGTACGACCAGGGCGGCACCGGCGACCAGGGCCGGGAACAGGTCGCCCACCGAGGCGTCGAAACTGAGCGGCGGCAGCATCAGCAGCCGGTCGCCGGGGCCGATGTGGTGCAGGTCGACGAAGGAGCGGGTCAGGTTGACCGCGGTCCGGTGGGTGACCATCACGCCCTTGGGCGTGCCGGTGGAACCGGAGGTGTAGATGACGTACGCGAGCTGGTCCGGTCGGGTCACCGGCAGGGGCCTGTCGTCGGTGTCGTCGCCCGGGTCGGTGTCGCCCACGGACAGGACCGTGCCGGGGTGGGCCGCGAAGCGGTGCGCGTCGGCCGGGTCGGCCAGCAGCACCGGGGCCTGCGCGTCGGCGAGCAGCCCGAGTAGGCGTGCGGGTGGGTGGCCCGGGTCCAGCGGCAGGTACGCCCCGCCGGCCTTGAGGATGCCGAGGATGCCGACGACCGCGTCCGTACCGGCGGGCAGGACCAGTCCGACGGGGACCTCCGGGCCCACCCCGGCGCGGCGCAGCCGCCGGGCCAGCCGCTCGGCCCGCCGGTCCAGCTCGCCGTAGCTGAGCACCCGGTCGCCGTCGACCACAGCCGGTGCGTCCGGCGTCGCCACCGCCCGCGCCCGGATCAGCTCCGCCAACCCGTGATGCGGTTGCGCCGCCTCCCCGGTGTCGTTCCACCCGGTCAGGGCCTGCCGGTCGGCGGGCCCGAGCAGGTCCAGTTCGGACAGCCGCCGGTCCGGGTCGGTGACCATGGCCCGGAGTACGAGTTGCAGCCGGTCGGAGAACCGGCTGATGGTCGACGGGTCGAACAGGTCGGTGTTGTAGTCGACCACCCCGGACAGGGTCGGGTGGGTCTCGAAGAACAGCACGGTCAGGTCCAGCCGCGCGGTTTCCCGGTCGAAGCTCACCGGCCGCACCTCGAGTGCCGCCGACCGTCGCGCCTCGACCGCCGGGTTGACCACGCACATCACCTGGAACAGCGGGTTGCGGCTCGGGTCGCGGGGCAGGTCGGCCAGCTCGACCACCTGGTTCAACGGCAGGTCGGCGTGGTCGATCGAGTCGACGCAGGTACGCCGTACCCGCTGCAACGCGGCAGCCAGGCTCGGATCACCGGACAGGTCGGTACGCAGCGCCAGGCTGTTCACCATCAGCCCGACGACGGACTGCAACTCCGGGGTGGACCGGGTGGAGACCGGTGAGCCGACGCAGATGTCCTCCTCGCCGGTCCACCGGTGCAGCAGCACCTGCAACGCGGTCAGGACCAGCATGAACCGGGTGCAGCCGGTGGACCGGGCCAGCCCGTCGAGCGCGCCCGCGAGTTCCGCCGGCACCTCGAAGCGGTGCGTCGCCCCGGCGAACGTCTGCACCGGCGGACGTGGCCGGTCGGTGGGCAGCTCCAGCGCACCGGAGGCGCCCGCGAGCTGCCCGGCCCAGAACTCGCGCTGGCGCTGCGTCAGCCCGGCGTCGAGCGCCTGTTGCCGCCAGAGCACGTAGTCCGGGTACTGCACCGGAGGCGGTGCCGGGGCCGCGCCGCCGAGCAGCCCGTCGAGCACCTCGCCGAAGACGGTCGACATCGACCCCTCGTCCGCGACGATGTGGTGCAGGCTCAGTACGAGCAGGTGCTCGTCCGGCTCGAGCCGGGTCAGCTGGATCCGGGCCAACGGCCCCCGTTCCAGGTCGAAGCCGGTCTCGATGTAGGCGCGGGCGAGGTCGTCGGCGTGCGCCGCCCGGTCACCGGGTTCGTCGGCGAGATCGTGTACCTCGATCGGGATCCGGATCCGGGGGTCACCGGGCGCCAGCACCACCTGCTCGGTCCGGCCGTCGTGGAGCGCGAACACCGTACGCAGCGCCTCGTGCCGGTCCTGGACGGCGTCCACCGCCGAACGCAGCGCGGCGGCGTCCAGGGTGCCGGTGAGCACCGCCGCGACGGCCAGCGCGTACGCGCCGGTGCCGGGGTCGAGCCGGTCGAGGAACCAGAGTCCCTCCTGCAGCGGGGAGAGCGGGATCCGGGTGCCGGGTGTACGTACCGGGATGCTGGTCGGACGGCGGGCGGAGGTCACGCCCCGCCGGGCGAGCAACTCCCGGATGAGCCGTTCGCGGGCGCCGGAGTCGACCTCGGTCACGACGATTCACCCAGCAGGCTGCGTAGCTGCTCGGTCGACATCCCGTCCAGGTCCTGGCGAAGCTCCGCGACGGTCACCACATGCCCCGGTACGGGTTCCCGGGCGACCAGCGCATCGGTCATCGTGGCCACCGTCGGCGCCTCGAACAGCACCCGGATCGGCAGGTCCATCTCGAACGCGGTGCCGATCCGGCTCAGCGCCTGCGCGGCGAGCAGGGAGTGCCCGCCGAGCTGGAAGAAATCGTCGTGTACGCCGACCCGCTCCACCCCCAGCACCTGCTGCCAGATGTCCGCCAGCGTCTGCTCCACCGGGTTGCGCGGGGCGACCCGTTCCACGGTCACCGTGTCCCGCCAGTCCGGCTGGGGCAGCGCGCCCCGGTCGGTCTTGCCGTTCGCGTTCACCGGCAACGCGGAGAGGGTGACCAGGGTCGCCGGCACCATGTAACCGGGCAGCCGGGTCGCCAGCCACGGGCGCAGCACCGACCAGAGGTCCGGGGTGCCGGCGACGGACGGCACCACGTACGCGACCAGCCGGGTGTCGTCCGAGCCGGCCGCCCAGGTGCTGACCACCGCGTCGGCGACCAACTCGTGCGCCCGCAACTGCTCCTCGATCTCGCCCAGCTCGATCCGGAAACCACGGATCTTCACCTGGTGGTCGGTCCGGCCGAGGAACTCCAGCCGCCCGTCGGCGCGCTGCCGGGCCAGGTCACCGGTGGCGTAGAGCCGCGCCCCGGGGCGACCGGTGAACGGGTCCGGCACGAACCGGGACGCGGTCAGCCCCGGCCGGCCCGGGTAACCCCGGACCACCCCCTGGCCACCGATGTGCACCTCGCCGACCACCCCGACCGGCACCGGCTGGCCGATCCGGTCCAACACGTACAGCTCGGTGTTGGCGATCGGCGTACCCAGGTCGATGGCGGCCGGCGACGGCGCCACCGTCGTCGCGGCCGACCAGACCGTGGTCTCGGTCGGGCCGTAGCAGTTCCACAGCGTCGCGCCGTCCGCGATCAGCGCGTCGGCCAGGTCCCGGGGCAGCGCCTCCCCACCGCAGAGTCGCAGCCGCAGCCCTTCCGGCACCCCGCCGGTGGCCAGCAGGAGCCGCCAGGTCGCCGGGGTCGCCTGCATCGCGGTGATCCCGTCCGCGACCAGACGCTGCCGCAGCGCGGTGCCGTCGCCGGTGACCGCACTGTCCACGATGGTCAACGGGGTGCCGCTCAGCAGCGGGACCAGCAGTTCGAGCACGGAGATGTCGAACGAGAGCGTGGTGACCGCCGCGAACCGGTCGGTCGGGGTGAGGCCGAGGTCGTCGTGGAACGAGGCGACCAGGTTCAGCACCGCCCGGTGCGGCACCGCGACGCCCTTCGGTCTGCCGGTCGAACCCGAGGTGTAGATCAGGTAGGCGAGCCCGTCCGGGTGCGCCGGCACCGGCTCCGCGTCGGCCGGGGCCGCGGCCAGTTCGGCGGCGTCGTCGTCCAGGCAGATCACCACCGGTACGTCAGCCAGCAGGTCGGCCAGCTTCTCCCGGACCGACCGCTGGGTCACCACCACCGTGGCACCGGAGTCGGTGAGCAGGTAACGCAACCGGTCCGCCGGCAGGCTCGGGTCCAGTGGCAGGTAACCCGCACCGGCGTGCCAGGCACCGAGCACCCCGACCAGCATCCCGACCCCGCGTTCGAGGCAGATCCCGACCGGGCTGTCCGGACGCACCCCACGAGCCCGCAGCACGTACGCCAACCTGGCCGCGCGCTGGTGCAGTTCGGCCGGGTCGACCGCGCCGTCCGGGCCGCTGACCGCCGGCACCTCGCCCGCCTCCGAGTCGTCGGTCGGCAGCAGTTCCAGCACCGAGGCGACCGGCGGCAGCCCCCGGGCGGTGTTGTTCCAGTCGACCACCGAACGCCAGCGTTCCACCCCGGCGAGCAGCGGGATCTCCGCCACCGGCCGGTCCGGGTCGGCGAGCGCCACGTCGAGCAGGGTGGTGAGCTGCCGGGCCAACCTGGCCACCGTGTCCGCGTCGAACAGGGCGGTGTCGTACTCGACCGCCATCTGCAGGCCGCCGTCGGAGGCGGCCTCGCCGACCAGGGAGAGGTCGAACTTGGCGGTGCCGCTGTCGACCCGCAGCGAAGTGCTGGTCAGGTCGACCAGCTCCAGGTTGGCCGGCGGGGTGTTCTGCACGATGAGCTGGGTCTGGAAGACCGGCGCGTGCCCCAGGCTGCGTTCCGGCGCCAACTCCTCGACCAGCTTCTCGAACGGTACGTCCCCGTTGGCGAGGCCGCCGAGGGTGGCCTCCCGCACCCGGTCGACCAGCTCACGGAAGCTCGGCACACCGGCCACCGACACGCGCAGCGGCAATGTGTTGACGAAGAAGCCGATCAACGGCTCCAGGTCGGCGTGGTTGCGCCCGGCGACCGGGGTGCCGACGACCAGTTCGTCCTGGCCGCTGGACCGGGACAGCAGCGCGGTGAAGGCAGCCATCAGGGTCATGAACACGGTCGCGCCGCTGGACTGGTTGAACTCCTGCATCCGCCGCAGCAGCGGTACGCCGAAGTCGAAGTAGTGCACCGCGCCCCGGTACGACTGGGTGGCCGGGCGGGGACGGTCGGTGGGGAGCGTGAGCAGGGCCGGCGCGCCGCGCAACTGGTCCAGCCAGTAGTCGAGCTGGTCCCGCAGCGCCGGACCGGCGAGCTTCTCCCGCTGCCAGAGCGCGTAGTCGGCGTACTGGGCCGGCAGGTTCGGCAGGTCCGGTGACCGGCCGGCGCGCAGTGCCGCGTACGCGGTGTTCAGCTCGGTGAACAGCACACCCAGCGACCAGGCGTCGGAGACGATGTGGTGCAGGCAGAGCGACAGGTGGTGGTCGTCGTCGGCGGTCCGGACCAGCCGGGCCCGGAACAGGGGGCCGTGGGCCAGGTCGAACGGGCGGCGAGCCTCCTGCCAGATCAGCCGTGCGGCGTCGTCGGCCGACGACCCGGTCAGGTCGGTGACCTCCAGCACCGGGTCGGCGTCGGCGCGTACGACCTGCACCGGTTCGCCGCCCGAGTCGGCGAAGGTGGTACGCAGCGCGCCGTGCCGCCGCACGATCAGCTCCAGGGCGGCCCGCAGCGCGTCGACGTCGAGCGGGCCGCGCAGCCGGAACGCGACCGGGATGTTGTAGACCGGGTCGCCGGGCTGGAACCGGTCGAGGAACCACAGCCGCTGCTGCCCGAACGACACCGGGTACGTGCGCGGCGCGTTCGCCCGCTCGGTCAGCATGCGGGCCAGCAGGGCCCGCTTGTTCGGCGTGGTACCGGTGTGACCCGTCCCGTTTCCTTCGCTCATGATGCTGCTGCTCCTTGCTGATCGGCCAATTGAGGCACCGGCGGTCGCGGGGTCACCGGTGCCGGATGGGGCGCGGGGAGGCCGAACTCGTTCGCCGCGGCGGCGACCCGGCTGCGCAGGGCCGGCGGCGTGTTGGCGCCGAACAGGCGCAGATAGGTGGCGACCGAGCCAGGGTCGTCGGCGAGGAACGGGAAGTCCGACGAGACCATGTGCCGGATCGCGAGCAGCGGCACCGGGCTGTACAGCGGCCGGAAGTCGAGGTTCCACAGCCCGGCCTTGTCCGGCGGACCACTGTGGAACTCGCCGATCATCAGGCCCTCCGCGACGTACTGCGGTTTCAGGCGTTCCTGGGTGGCGTCGACGACGGCGTTCGCCTCGGTCTGCGGCACGTCCGGCAGGGTCAGCAGGATGGTCTTGAACTGGGCCGCCGGGCCGCTGGTCGGCGGCAGTTGGCGGAACCAGTCGCGGTAGGTCATCAGCAGTTCGTCGAGGGCGCCCGGTTCGACCGTCTCGCCCCGGTGCACCGCCAGGTAGAACATGCCCCGGTCCAGCGACGCCTGCGCGAACGGGCAGACCGGTCCCTTGCGTCCCAGTTCCGGATGGGGTCGGCAGAGGTACTCACGGGCCCAGCGGAGCACGCTGAGCAGTTTCTCCTCGACGCCCTCCAGCAGCGGGTGCACCGCCTCGGTGGTCAGGTCGAACTGTTCCACCAGCACGCAGGCCGGTTGTTCGGGATGGATCAACACGTTCCCGTCACCGCCCCGAGGACCGGCGGGTGGACACCGACCGGGTCGCCGCCCAGAGCAGCCCGGCGCCGAGCGCCAGCGCACCACCGGTCGCGGCGCCGCGCAGCAGCCGGTCCTGCCGGCCGGACCGGGCCAGTGCCTCGGCGTACGGGGTGGTGGTGTGCGCGACCATCGTGTACAGCGGCGTCCAGTACGCCGGCAGCAGGCGGCTGAGCAGCCGGTCCGCGCCGGCCCGCAGCGCGTACGCCGGGCGGTGCACCCGGTCGCGCAGCTCGACGAAGTTGCGGGTGGACAGCTCGGCGAGCACGTCGGTGTGCGGCCGGCGGGACGCCTCGTACGCGGCCAGTGCCGCGCCCCGGTCGGCGTGCTGGTCCAGGCACTGGTCGAGCACCAGACAGTCCTCGAAGGAGGCGTTCATGCCCTGCCCGTAGAACGGGTAGACGGCGTGCGCGGCGTCACCGACGAGCACCACCCGATCGGTGTGCCGCCACGGGCTGGTCCGTACGGTCACCATCTGACCGGTCGGATGTTCGAGCACCTCCTCGACCAGCCGGGGCATCAGCTCCTCGGCGTCCGGGAAGTTCTGCCGGAAGAAGGCGCGGACGGTGTCCGGGGTGGTGAGCGTGGCGAAGCTCTGCGGGCCCTCGAAGGGCAGGAACAGGGTGCAGGTCAGCGAGCCGTCCACGTTGGGGTGGGCCACCATCAGGCCGTGCTCGCCGGGCCAGACGTGCAGCGCCTCCAGGCGTACCCGGGGTTGGCCGTTGTCGTCGGCCGGGATGGTCAGCTCCTTGTAGCCCCAGTCCAGGAACTCCTGGCTGTGGTTGGCCCGCTGCCCGTGGTGCAGTTGCTGCCGTACGGCGGAGAACGCCCCGTCGGCGCCGACCACCAGGTCCGCGGTCACCTCCTCGGTGGTGCCGTCGGCGAGCCGGGTCACGGCGACGCTCGGCACCTCCCGGTCGAGCCCGTGCAGCCGCCAGCCGAAGTGGAAACGCACCCCGGGCTGGGCCTCGGCCGCGTCGACCAGTACGGCGATCAGCTCGTCGCGCAGCACCGAGTGCAGGATCTGGTGGCCGTGCACCCCGTACGGCTGGAAGCTCACCGTGCCGTCGGGTGAGTGGACCACCCGCCCGCGCATCGGCACGCTCCGCTTGAGTACGTCGGCGAGCAGCCCGACCTCCTGCAGGGCGCGCATGCCACGGGCGGAGAGTCCCAGGTTGATCGAGCGTCCGGCGGCACCGGCCGGGGTCAGCCGGGGGTCGTCGCGCCGTTCGTAGACGTCCACCGCCCAGCCCCGTCGGGCCAGGTAGACGGCGGCGAGTGAGCCGGCCAGGCCGGCGCCGATGATCACGGCGCGGTCCCGGCGGTCGGTCGGTGACGGCGTGGCCGTCATTTGCCCTCCTCGGCGATAAGCGTGTCCAACAGCTCGTCGATCTCCCGGTCGGAGAGGTCGTCGAGCGAGGCGAGCAGGTCCTGGGCGCTCGGCCCACCGGCCGCGACCCGGTCGGCCGTACCGGTCGCTTCGCCCTCGGCGGTGGCCGGGTCGGCGACCAGGGGCGCGAGTTCGGCGATGGTCGGCGCGGCGAAGAGCAGCCGCAGCGGCAGGTCGACTCCGAAGGTGGCGCGGATCCGGGCGATCAGCCGGGTCGCGGTCAACGAGTGCCCGCCGAGGGCGAAGAAGTTGTCGTGCACGCCGACGTCGGCCAGCCCGAGCACCTCGCGCCAGAGCACCGCCAGCCCCTCCTCGGCCGGCGTACGCGGGGCCACCTGTCCGGCGCCGGACGTCTCCCGCCACACCGGCTCCGGCAGCGCCCGACGGTCGATCTTGCCGCTGCCGGTACGCGGGAACCGGTCCACCGGCACCAGGGTCGCCGGCAGCATGTACTCGGGGAGCTGGCCGGCGAGCGCGGGGCGCAGCCGGGACCAGAGCGCCGCCGGGTCGGCTTCGGCTTCGGTCGGCACCACGTACCCGACCAGCCGGACGTCCTCGGCGCTGGCCCGCCAGGTGACCACGACCGCGTCGCGGATCGCGTCCTGGGCCCGCAGGGCGGCCTCGATCTCGCCGAGCTCGATCCGGTAGCCGCGGAGTTTGACCTGCTGGTCGGCCCGGCCGAGGTACTCCAGGCGCCCGCTCGGCAGCCAGCGGGCCAGGTCACCGGTGGCGTACAGGCGGGCACCGGGCCGGCCGCCCCACGGGTCGGGGCGGAAGCTGGTGGCGGTACGCGCGGCGCTGCCGTGGTAGCCGCGGGCCACCCCGAGCCCACCCAGGTGCAGTTCGCCGACCGCGCCGACCGGCACCGGTAGACCGGCCGGGTCGAGCAGGTAGAGCCGGGTGTTGGCGACCGGGTCGCCGAGGTCCACCGGGCCGTGCGTGCCGACCGGACCGGCGGTGGAGTAGATGCTCGTCTCCGACGGGCCGTACCCGTTGATCAGGGTGGCGCCGTCGGTCAGCAGGGCGTCGGCGAGGTCGCGGGTGAGCGCCTCGCCGCCGCTGATCCGCAGCCGTACGCCGGACGGCACCCCGCCCGCGGCGAGCAGCATCCGCCAGCTCGCCGGGGTGGCCTGCACGACGGTGACGGCCCGATTGGCGATCTCGCTTCGCAGCGCGGCGGCGTCGACCGCGAGCCGGCTGTCGAACAGTTCGATCCGGGCACCGGCGAGCAGCGGCAGGATCAGCTCGACCACGGAGATGTCGAACGCGATGGTGGTGATCGCGGCTACCCGGTCGTCGGGGGTGAGGCGCAGCAGCCGTTCGAAGCCGACCAGCAGGTTGACCACCGAGCCGTGGGTGACCGCGACGCCCTTCGGCACACCGGTCGAGCCGGAGGTGTAGAGCAGGTAGGCGAGGCTGTCGGGGTGCCCGGTCTGCTCGGGCGCGGTCGCCGGCAGGGTCCGCAGCCGAGCGGCCACGTCCTGGTCGTCGAGCAGGATCACCCGGGTGCCGGCCGGCCAGCAGTCACCGGTACGGGTGGCGCTGGCCCGGTCGGTGAGCACGACCGGGGTGCCGGCGGTGGTCGCCATGCCGGTCAGCCGGGCGACCGGCAGTTCCGGGTCCAGCGGCAGGTAACCGCCGCCGGCCTGCCAGACCGCGAGCATCGCGGTGAGCATGCCGGTGCCCCGGGACAGACAGAGGCCGACGGGTACGTCGGTGCCGACGCCGTACTCGCGCACCAGGTGGGCGAGGCGGTTGCGGTCGGTGGTGAGCTGCCGGTACGTCAGCGTGGCGTCCAGCGCGGCCACCGCGACCGTGTCCGGGTCGGCCGCCGGGTGCTGCGCGAACAGTTCCGCGACCGAGGCGTACGGCGGCGCCACCGCCTCCTGCGCCCGCCACCCGGCGATGATCTCGTCCCGTGCCGCCGGCCCGAGCAGCGGCAGCTCGGCGATCGGGGTCGCGGGTTGGGCGACCGCCGCCTCCAGCAGCGCCAGGTACGCGCTGGCGAGCCGGTCGATCCTGTCCGCGTCGAACAGCTCGGTCCGGTACGTCAGCCGCCCCCGCAGCCGGTCCGGCCGCTGCTCGATGGTGAGCGTGAGGTCGAACTTGACGCTGCCGTTCTCGTGCAGTTCCGGGGCGATCCGCAGCCCCGCCACCTCGACCGGCGCGGGTGTCTCCTCCAGCGCGAACATCACCTGCACGACGGGGGAGAAGGCCAGGCTGCGCTGCGGGGAGAGCAGGTCGACCAGTTCCTCGAACGGCACGTCCTGGTGGGACTGGGCGGCGATCGCGCTGCTGCGGGCACCGCGGAGCAGTTCGGTGAAGGTGGTGCGTTCCTCGAACCGGCCACGCAACGCCAGGGTGTTGGCGAAGAAGCCGACCACTCCCTGCGTCTCCGGCCTGCTCCGGCCCGCGACCGGTACGGCGACCAGCAGATCCTGCTGCCCGCTGAGCCGGTGCAGCAGCGCCTGGAAGCCGCCGAGCAGGACCGCGAACTCGGTGGCGTCGGCGTCCCGGGCGAGTCCGCGTACGCCGTTGGTCAGGGTCGCCGGCAGCTCGAACGTGACCAGGCCACCGGCCGGCGACTGCTCCGGCGGGCGGGGCCGGTCGGCGGGCAGGTCGAGCAGGGTCGGTGCACCGGCCAGCTCGTCGTGCCAGAAGGCGAGGTCGTCGGCGAAGGCGGACCGTGCGGCCTGTTCACGCTGCCAGACCGCGAAGTCGGCGTACTGGATCGGTGGTGGTGGCAGGTCCGGTGCCGTTGCGGTGACCGCGGCCCGGTAACCGTGCGCCAGCTCGCCGAAGACGGTCTCGAACGACCAGCCGTCGGCGATGATGTGGTGCACCACCAGCACGAGCAGGTGGTCGTCCGGGGCGAGCCGGACGACCCGGGCCCGCAGCAGGGGCCCCTCGGTCAGGTCGAACGGTTTGCGGCTCTCCGCGTCGAGCACGGCGGCCGCCTCGGCCGGGGCGTCGCCGGACGGTTCGGTGACCGGTAGCTGCACCGTCCATGGTGGACTAACGAGCTGCGCCGGTTCGCCGTCCACCGAGGTGAAGGTCGTACGCAGCACCTCGTGTCGCTCGACCAGCCAGCTCAGCGCCGACTGGAGCGCGTCGACTCGCAGCTCGCCGGTCAGCCGCACCGACCAGGCGATGTTGTACTCCGCCGAGCCCGGATTCAGCTGGTCCAGCATCCACAGCCGACGCTGGGTCGACGAGGCGGGCAGGACGAAGGTCTCACCGGTCATCAGGTCTCCTCGGTGCCTGTGGTCGGGAGGGGGTCACCCGTGCTCACGTCACGCTCCCGGTCTGGGTTCCGTCGCGTCGGGCCGGCGGGTGTCCACCGCGACCAGCCGGAACTCCGCGGTCCGGCGACCGCCGGTCGGGTCGGTCAGCCAGAGTTGTTCTGGTGTGGGCAGCATCTCGCTCAGCCGCAGGGACGCGTCCGGTCCGGCGCCCTCGACGGTGCGCCGCACCGCGCGGGCGAAGCCGTCGACCGAGGCGAGGCTGGCGAAGTCGAGGAAGAACGGCTTCTTCTCCACCGGGGTCTTCACGAAGACGTACCGGGGCAGGCTTCGGTCGCGCTGCCAGCGGCGTACCTCGCGGAACCGCTCCGCCTCGTCGGTGGTACGGGCGAAGTCGAGTCCGGCCGCGGCGAAGCGCCAGTTCTCCCGGGCGATCACCACCCGGTCCACGGTGATCCGGGGCCGGTGGTCGGCGGGCGGGAGCAGGTCGAAACGCTGGATCAGTTGCAGCATCAGGGCTTCGCCGACGACCTCGGTGAGCGGCAGCGCGTACTTGCCGTCCCGGGTCCGTACGGTCAGCGTCCCGTCGCGCGACTCCAGCACACAGTCGGCCACCGCGACCGCCGTACGCGGGTCCAGCCCGCAGCTGTCGTGCCCGAAGATCAGGCGCAGGTCCCGTTCGGTGATCAGCTTGTCGGTCAGCCGGGACGGCGCCCCGCCCTCCTCACCCGTGGCGGCCAGCACCACGCGTGCGCCGGGCAGGTCCGCCCGCATCGCCGCGACCAGCTCTTCCGGTTGCGGATGCTGGGCCATGAACAGCGCGGAGCGCAGCGTGTTCACGCCCGGGTGGACCTCGCCGACGACCCATTGGAAGTCGCCGCGGGCGATCGCCTCGGTGCCGTCCGCGACCAGCATCACGTCCGGCGAGTGCTGGTACGCGCCGATCCAGCCCGGTCGGGGCGCGGCGAACGCGGCGGCCACCCGGTCGGCGATGCTCGCCGAGTCGAGCTGAATCCGCCGTTGCCCGTCGAGGTCCGGCAGCAGCCGGCGCCACCGGTCCTGCAACCCTCGGATCACCGGTGCGATCAGCTTTTCCGGCAGGTCGAACAGCAGGTCGTTGGCCCAGAGCCAGAAGTCGGCGAACGGCACCGTGTCCTGCCCGGTCCGGCCGACCAGTTCCGTGTACCGCTCCCGGCAGGCGCGGCCGAACAGTGCGGTGCCGGCGAAGGTGAACCAGCGCGCGCTTTCCAGCAGCAGGCTCAGCGCCGGCCAGAGGGTGCCCATCAGGTCGGTGGAGAGGGTCACCTGGTCCCCGGCCCGGCAGTCCTCGTAGACCAGGGTGCGGCCCGCGTACACCCTGCCTGCCCGGCGGGTCGCGGCGGCGCCGGTCAGCTCGGTGAACGTGCTGTCGAGTGCGGCCAGCGCGGGGCCGAGCCGGTCGGCGTCGCCGGCCGCCGCGGCGACCGCGTCCCGGGCCCGGACCAGGTCGTCCAGGGCGTGCAGCGCCGGTTCGCGTACGGCGGGGTCGGTCACCGCGTTCAGCCGGTCCCGGACCGCCCGCTCGGGGAAGAGGTCTTCCTTCGGCACCTCCAGCGACCAGGTCACCCGGTGCGCGTCGCGCAGCTCGGCCAGCAGCCGGTAGACCTCCTCGGGCGAGGTCAGCCCGGTGCTGGGGTCGGCGACCAGTTCGGCCGCGATCTCCAACGCGGTACGCGTCCCGTCGGCGGCGGCGAGCAGCCGGGCGGTCACCGGCGGCAGCGGTGCCGGCGGGGTGAGCGGTAGCAGCAGGTGGTCGTCGAGCACGCTCAGGAACGGCAGCCGGCGTGGGATCAGCCACGGGGCTAACCGGGGGTCCCGTTCGGTGAGCGCGTCCGCGAGCCCGCTCATCGCCCAGTTCTCGAAGTAGACCGTACGGGCCGCCAGCGGTTTCGCGCCGTGTTCGATCCGCAGCCCGGTCCCGCCGGGCGCGACGGTGGCCCAGCCGACCGGGCCGAAGAAGCCGATGGTGTCGTTCTTGACGCAGTACCGCTGCAGGTAGGTGGCGACCAGCGCCTCGTGCTGCCGGTGCTTGGAGTCGCGGGCGGCCGGCGGTTCACCGTCGGCCGGCCCGGTCCGGTGCAGCAGCGGGTCCAGGCCGGTCCGCAGGGCGTGCCGGTTCTGCCAGGTCACCGCCTCGCGCAGGAGCGGGTCGGCGGCGGCGGCACGCAGTCCGGCGCTACGCCGGGCGCTGGCCCGCTGGTACGACTCGGCGAAGGCGAGCCGCTCGGTCCGTACCCGCTCCACGGCGTCGGCGAGCGCGGCCCGGTTCTCGGCCAGCAGGGCGGCCAGTGCGGGATCGGCCACCGGGGGCAGTTCCTCCGGCACCGCCCCCTGGCGGACCTGCCGGTCGGCCCGGTTCCAGCGGGACCGCTGCTCGGTCGGTGCGGCCCGGCGGGCCCGGTGCAGGTTGTCGGCGAGCGCCCGGCGCAGTTCCGCCAGCCGGTCCTCGCCGGCCAGTACGGCGTCGGTCTGTCGCACGTGCTCGGGGTCACCGAGCCGGGTGAGCGGCCCGACCGGGAAACCGGCGGCGCGCAGTCCGACCCAGCGCCACATCGCCCACGGTCCGGCACCGGGCCGGATCAGGTGCCCCGGACCGGCGACGTTCTCCGCGACCGGCTCGGTGACCGGCTCGGTTGTGATTGCTGGTGCTGGTGCTGGTGCTGGTGCGGTCGCGGTTGTTGCTGCCGGTGGCGGGGCGGTGAGGGTGGCGGTGCCGCTGCGGTAGGCGCCGCGGTCGCGGGCGGTGATGCGTACCGGCGGCGGCTCGGGGGTGGCTCGCCGCCGGTCGATCTCAGCGGCCAGCGTGGCCAGGTTGTGCTGGTCGTAGACGGCGCGCACCGGCAGTTCGACGCCGAAGCGTTCGGCGGCGAGGAACGCCAGCCGGGTGGCGAGCAGCGAGTTGCCGCCGAGGGCGAAGAAGTCGTCCTCGGCCCGGCCCACCTCCGCGCCCAGCAGGTCGCCCCAGAGGGCGGCGAGCCGGACCTGGGTCGGGTCGGTCAGCGGCCGCTCCGGAGCCGGCCGGGCGGGCAGGGTCGGGGCGGGCAGCGCGTTCCGGTCCACCTTGCCGTTGCGGTTGAGCGGCAGCTTCGGCAGCAGCACGTACCCGGCCGGGCGCAGGTAGACCGGCAGGTGCGCGATCGCGTACGCGTCGAGCTGCGGTTCGTCCAGCGTCGCCGTACCGACCGAGCCGGGACTGACGTACGCGACCAGTCGGCGGCGTTCGCCGTCACCGTGCACGACCACGGCGACCTCGCCGACCAGCGGGTGGGCCCGTAGGACCGCCTCCGCCTCGGCCGGCTCCACCCGGAAGCCTCTGATCTTGACCTGCCGGTCGATCCGGCCGAGGAACTCCAGCGTCCCGTCCCGAAGCCAGCGGACCCGGTCCCCGGTGCGGTACATCCGGGCGCCGGGGCGCGGGTCGAACGGGTCGGGCAGGAACCGCTCGGCGGTCCGGCCGGGGTCGCCCAGGTAGCCCCGGGCCAGCCCGTCCCCGCCGGTGTACAACTCCCCGGGCACGCCGACCGGCACCGGCCGGAGCAGTGCGTCGAGGACGTAGACGGTGCTGCGGGGCACCGGCCGGCCGATCGGCACCGGTGCCGGTACGGCCGCCGGGTCGGTCATCGGGTGGCAGCAGGTGAAGGTGGTGTTCTCGGTCGGCCCGTACCCGTTGACCAGGGGGCGACCGTCGCGGACCCGCAGCGCGGCGCGGACCGCGCCGGGGTCGAGCACGTCGCCGCCGGCCAGCAGTTGGTCCACCCCGGCCAGCGCACCGGGGTCCTGCTCGACGACCTGGTGGAACAGCCCGGCGGTGAGCCAGAGCACGCTGATCCGCTCGGCTCGCAGCAGCCGGGCGATCTCCGCCGGCCCGAGCGGGTCTGGTGGGGCGACGACCAGGCGGCCACCGTTGAGCAGGCTGCCCCAGAGTTCCAGGGTGGCGGCGTCGAACGCGGCCGAGGCGAGGTGCAGCACCGTCTGGTCGGGGCCGAGGCGCAGGTAACCCGGCTCGTGCACCAGGCGCAACACGGCCCGGTGCGGCACCCCCACGCCCTTCGGTGTGCCGGTGGAGCCCGAGGTGTAGTTGACGTAGGCCAGGCTCTCCGGCCGGGTCGGGCACTCGGGTGCGGTGGTCGGCTGTGCGGCCAGTTCGGTGTCGATCCGGTCGAGGTCGATCGTCCGCGCGCCCTCCGGCAGCGGGGGAGCACCCCCGGTCGCGGCCGGGCCGGCACCGGTCGCGGTCAGCACCACCGGGTCGCCGGCCGCGGCCAGCAGCTCCCGGGTGCGGGCAGTTGGGTTCGCCGGGTCGAGCGGCAGGTACGCCGCGCCGGCCTTGACCACGGCCAGCAGGGTGAGCACCAGCCGTACGGACCGGGGCAGGGCGACCGCCACCGGCTGGTCCGGGGCGACCCCGCGCCGGATCAGCAGGTGGGCGAGCTGGTTTGCCCGCGCGTCGAGTTCGGCGTAGCTGAGGGTGCCGTCCACCCCGGTCACCGCGACCGCGTCGGGCTGCTGGCGCACCCGCTCGGTGAAGCGGTCGCCGATGGTGCCGGTCGGCTCGGTCGCGGCGTCGGCGAGCCGGTCGTGGCCGGCCCATTCGCGGGTGAGCAGGCGCCGCTCGGCCGGGTCGAACAGCGGCAGCGCGGCCACCGGTGCGTCCAGCCCCGAGGCGAGACCGACCAGCAGGTTGGTGAAGTGGCGCAGCATCGCGTCGGCGGCGGCGTCGGTGCAGCGGCGCCGGTCGTGGTAGAGCAGCACCCGCAGCACCGGTTCACCGAAGACGCAGACGGTCACCGGCGGTCCGGGATGCCGGTGCACCCGGGCGGTACGCCCGCCCCAGCCCGGGACCGAGCCGAGCAGCGCGGTCTGCAGGTCGCGGTGCTCGTACATGAGCAGGCTCTCGAAGAGCGGCTCGCTCGGCGGCAGTTCGCTCCAGCGCTGCACGGCGGTGAGCGGGGCGACCTGGTGGGACCGGACAGCGTCGATCTGCGCCCGTACCTCGACCAGCCAGTCGCGTACCGTCCGGCGGGGATGTACGTCGATCCGCAGCGGCACGGTGTTGATCAACATGCCGATGATCGTGTCGGCCTGCTCGATGCTGCCCCGGCGGCAGCTTCGGACCGCGCCGAACACCACGTCCTGTTCACCGCTGTAGCGGTGCAGCAGCAGCGCCCAGGCGGCGTTCACCAGCGTGCTCAGCGGTACGCCGACCGCCTGCGCGGTCCGCTGCAGGGCGGCGCTGTCGGCGGGGTCGAGCGTACGGGTGAGTTCCCGGACCGAGTCCGGTTCGCGCGGCGGGACGTCGGCGGCCGGTCGCAGCGGCAGCGGTGTTGGCAGCGTGACCCCGCTCAGCCGGGTACGCCAGAACTGCTGGTCGGCGGCGAGTGGACGCTGCCCGGCCCAGACCGCGAAGTCCTGGAACGGCCGGCGGGTCACGGGTACGGGGGTGTCCCCGGCGACGAGCGCCGCGTACTCGTCGAACACCTCGGTGAGCAGCAGGTGCACCGAGCGGCCGTCGAGGATCACATGGTGCAGGCTGAACACGATGGTGTGCCGGTCGGCCGCGTGCTGGATCAGCCCGACTCGGACCAGTGGCGCGGTCGCGGGGTCGAACTCGCGGGACCGGTCGACGGCGAGGAACCGGTCCAGTCGCGCCTGCTGGTCCGCGGGGTCGTCGAAGCCCTCGTCACGCCAGTCGTGGCGGTGCACCGGGATGGTCACCTCGGGATGCACCCGCTGGGTGGCGCGGTCCTGGGCGAGCCAACTGAACGTGGTCCGCAGGGCCGGGTGACGTCGGGTCGCGGCCTGCCAGGCGGCGGCCATGACCGTCTGGTCGAGCGGCTCCGGCCAGTCGATCACGACCTGCAGGATGTCGACCCCCGAGCCGGGCTCGAAGCGGTGGTGGAACAGCAGTCCCTGCTGTAAAGCCAGTACGTCGTAGCACTCGCCGTCCGGTTGCGCGGCGTTCGGTTGGTCGTCATCGACCTCGGTTGCGCTACTGCTGGTCGACCGCACGGTCTGCTTTCCTCCTTTAGTGATGCAGCCTGCTTTGTCGGCGCACCATGAAATGTCGCCGGTTAATGCACTCGGCTGCTCGGTCGGGCACACGAGGGCATGGCGAGGCGGTCGGAAAGGTGGAAGATTTCGCGCTGGTATCGGGGGTGCCCAAAAAAATACGAGAGCCATTCAGATCTGTCAACACTGGGGCGCGACCGGGCCAGTGTGGCGTCAGGTAGGGAGATAGGAGCCGATTTGACCACATTCTCTATGACAAAAAGCCACGAAGTTGTCGTTACCCGGTCCTGTCCGTGTTAGGGCTACCCATTCATGAATGCCGGAACCCGGCGGGGCTCCGTCGCGGTTGCCGGCCGGCCCGGCCGCGCGCCATTCGTTGCAAACAACAAAAGAAAATTAATGATTCCGTACGGAACCAAGGTGCATTCACGGGCGCCCTGCTCATTCCCGTCGTGGCAGACAAAAACGGGCGCCTCGAACAATCGAGACGCCCGCTCGCGGCCGTGAACCGGATCACGCCCTGGCGGTCAGCCACTCCCGCAGGCCCCGCGGGCGCAGATCGGTCCACACCTCGTCTATGTGGGCCAGGCAGGTCGCCCGGTCACCCTCGACGCCGGCCCGCTGCCAACCCGGTGGCGGCTCGGACCCGACCGGCCAGATAGAGTACTGCTCTTCGTCGTTGACAACTACGTGATAGCGACGCTGATCCTCGGCTTCTTCCACGGGCACACTCCACAAATGGGGGGCTCAGCGGCCTGGGACGGTGACTGGTGACTATACATCGATCCCGCGAGCACGGTGCCGATCGACGATCGGCGTTCGCCGTACGCGCGCGGCTTGGGGGTAACAGGTGAGCGAGCGCGGCGGCGCGCACGGATCACGCTCGGACGACACCGCGGCCGACGCGGCACCGAGCCGGTCCGAGACGGATCTCGTCGTGGTCACCGGGGTCTCCGGCGGCGGTCGCAGCACGGTCGCCCGCGCCCTGGAGAACGTCGGCTTCTACGTGGTGGACAACCTGCCCCAGGCGCTGATGCTGGACATGGCCGAGCTGGCCTTCCAGGCCGGCGGGACCACCCGGCAGACGGCGATGGTGCTGGACGTACGCAGCCGCGCCTTCTCCACCGACCTGTCCGGGGCCATCCGGGCGCTCAAGGAGCGCGGCTTCCAGCCCCGGGTGGTCTTCGTCGACGCCGACGACGAGGTGCTGATCCGCCGCTTCGAGAGCGTCCGGCGCTCGCACCCGCTGCAGGGTGACGGCCGGCTCGCCGACGGCATCGCGGTCGAGCGGGGCCTGCTCGAAGAGGCCCGTGAGCAGGCCGACGTGATCATCGACACCAGCCACCTCAACGTCAACCAGCTCCGCAGCAGGGTGGAGGAACTCTTCGGCGGCGAGGACGCCCGGCGGCTCAAGGTCACCGTGCTCTCCTTCGGCTTCAAGTACGGGCTGCCGCCGGACGCCGATTTTGTGCTCGACGCCCGGTTCCTGCCGAACCCGTACTGGGTACCGGAGCTGCGCGAGCACAACGGGCGGGAGGAAGCGGTGAGCCGGTACGTGCTGGGCCAGCACGGCGCGACGACCTTCGTCGAGACGTACGCCCGCCTGATCAACGCGACCGCGCCCGGCTTCGAACGCGAGGGCAAGCGGTACCTCACCGTGGCGGTGGGCTGCACCGGCGGCAAGCACCGCAGCGTGGCGATCGCGGAGGAACTCGCCAGCCGGCTGCGTCAGGCCCGGTTGGCCGCCAACGCCCAGCACCGCGACCTGGGCCGCGAGTGACGGCGATCAAGGTCGTCGCGTTCGGCGGCGGCCATGGCCTGTCGGCGTCCCTACGGGCCCTGCGCCGCTGCGCGCCCGATCTCGAACTCGACATCACCGCGGTGGTGACCGTCGGTGACGACGGCGGCTCCAGCGGCCGGCTGCGCGCCGAGCGGGGCGCGCTGCCCCCGGGTGACCTGCGCCAGGCGCTGGTCGCCCTGGCCGCCGAGCGGCCGGCCACCCGGCGCAGCGCGGAACTGTTCCAGCACCGGTTCACCGGCGGGGGCGACCGGCCGTCCGGCGAGGACCCGCTGGCCGGGCACGCCGTCGGCAACCTGGTGCTGCTCGGGCTGATGGAGCAGCTCGGCGACCCGGTCGCCGCGCTCGACCACGCCGGGGCGATGCTCGGCGCGATCGGGCGGGTGCTGCCCATGTCCTGCCAGCAGATCGGGATCGAGGCCCGGGTACGCGGCACCGACCCGGCCCGGCCGGACGCGGTGCAGACCGTACGCGGCCAGCACGCGGTGGCGGTGACCCAGGGGCGGGTGGAGTCGGTGCGGCTGACCCCGTCCGGGCCACAGGCCTGCCGGGAGGCGGTCGTCGCGGTGGGCGAGGCCGACTGGTTGATCTTCGGTCCGGGTAGCTGGTACACCAGCGTGATCCCGCACCTGCTGGTGCCGGAGCTGGCCGCCGCGATCGTGGCGAGCCCGGCCCGCCGCCTGGTGACCCTGAACCTGGCGACCGAGCAGGAGACCCTCGGGCTGTCGGTCGCCGACCACCTGGCCGCGCTGCGCTGGTACCTGCCGGAACTGCGGGTCGATCTGGTTCTTGCCGACGGGAAAGCGGTAGGTGACCCCGAACCGGTCGATCGTGCGGCAGAATCGCTGGGTGCGCGGCTGGTGCTCGCTCCGGTGGCTGTCCAGGACGGCAGCCCACGACACGATCCCGATGCTTTGGGAGCCGCGCTGGTGCCTGTCCTGGGCGCCGATCGTTAAGCACGTACGAATCACCGGCATCATGCCGGAACCGGCCACGAGGTGACGACAATGGCGATGACAGCTGCGGTCAAGGACGAGCTGAGCCGGGTCGACGTGCCCAAACCCTGCTGCCGCAGAGCGGAGATGGCCGCCCTGCTGCGGTTCGCGGGCGGCCTGCACATCGTCTCCGGGCGGGTGGTGGTGGAGGCGGAACTGGACACCGGCGCGGTCGCGCGGCGACTGCGCCGCGAGGTGGCCGAGGTGTACGGCTACCCGAGCGAGATTCACGTACTCGCCTCCGGGGGGCTGCGCAAGGGCAGCCACTACATCGTCCGGGTGGTCAAGGACGGGGAGGCGCTGGCCCGGCAGACCGGGCTGCTCGACGTCCGGGGCCGGCCCGTACGCGGTCTGCCGCCGCACGTGGTGGCGGCGAACGTCTGCTGCGCGGTCGCGGCCTGGCGCGGTGCGTTCATGGCGCACGGCTCGCTGACCGAGCCCGGCCGCTCCTGCGCGCTCGAGATCACCTGCCCCGGCCCGGAGTCGGCGCTGGCCCTGGTCGGCGCGGCCCGCCGGATCGGGATCACCGCCAAGGCCCGCGAGGTACGCGGGGTCGACCGGGTGGTGGTCAAGGACGGCGACGCGATCGCCGCCCTGCTGACCCGGATCGGCGCCCACTCCAGCGTGCTGGCCTGGGAGGAGCGCCGGGTGCGGCGCGAGGTACGGGCAACCGCGAACCGGCTGGCCAACTTCGACGACGCGAACCTGCGCCGCTCGGCGCGGGCCGCGGTGGCCGCCGCCGCCCGGGTGACCAGGGCGCTGGAGATCCTCGCCGAGGAGGCGCCCAACCACCTGACCTCGGCCGGGCAGTTGCGGCTGGAGCACCGTCAGGCGTCGCTGGAGGAGTTGGGCGCGCTGGCCGACCCGCCGCTGACCAAGGACGCGATCGCGGGGCGGATCCGGCGGCTGCTGGCGCTGGCCGACAAGCGGGCGCGGGACCTGGGCATCCCGGACACCGAGGCGGCGGTAACGCCGGACATGCTGGCCGTCTGAGGGCCCGGTCGCGGGTGGGCCGGCGCAGGCCGTCCCACCTCGACAGTGCCCGAAAAATCCCCCGACGGTGGTGGGTTTACGCCCCGACGCAACGAGGCACCCCCCGCTCCGATAAGGTACCGAGCGTACGGCGACGGGGCCGGAACCGGTTACTCGCGCCGTATTCACCGCCTCGGGCGGTCAGGTCCTCGGACCGCGGCGGGGTGGCCGATTACTATCGGCGGCCGACTCCTGCGGTCGGCGCGCACACCTCCGACGGCGATCGGGCTGAACGCCGTCGGACCAGACTGCGAGGAGATGGCCTGTGACCATCCGGGTTGGCATCAACGGCTTTGGCCGAATCGGCCGTAACTTCTTCCGTGCGGTGCTCGCCTCGGGCGCCGACATCGAACTGGTCGGCGCGAACGACCTGACCGACAACGCCACGCTGGCGCACCTGCTCAAGTACGACAGCATCCTCGGCCGCCTGCCGCACGAGGCGAAGGCGACCGCCGACGAGATCACCGTCGGTGGCCACACCTTCAAGGCGTTCGCCGAGAAGGACCCGAGCAAGCTGCCGTGGGGCGACCTGGGCGCGGACGTCGTGATCGAGTCGACCGGCTTCTTCACCGACGCCACCAAGGCGAAGGCGCATATCGACGGTGGCGCCAAGAAGGTCATCATCTCCGCTCCGGCGAAGAACGAGGACGTCACGGTCGTCATGGGCGTCAACCACGACCAGTACGACCCGGCCAAGCACAACATCATCTCGAACGCGTCGTGCACCACGAACTGCCTCGCGCCGATGGCGAAGGTGCTCAACGACACGGTGGGCATCGAAAAGGGTCTGATGACCACGATCCACGCCTACACCCAGGACCAGAACCTCCAGGACGGTCCGCACAAGGACCTGCGCCGGGCCCGCGCCGCCGCGCTGAACATCGTGCCGACCTCGACCGGCGCCGCGAAGGCCATCGGCCTGGTGCTGCCGGAGCTGAAGGGCAAGCTCGACGGCTTCGCCCTGCGGGTGCCGATCCCGACCGGCTCGGCCACCGACCTGACCATCACCGCCCGCCGCGAGACCTCGGTCGAAGAGGTCAACGCCGCGCTCAAGGCGGCCGCCGAGGGCCCGCTCAAGGGCATCCTGGTCTACACCGAGGACGAGATCGTCTCCACCGACATCGTGACCGACCCGGCCTCCTGCATCTTCGACGCCGGCCTCACCAAGGTGATCGGCAACCAGGTGAAGGTCGTCGGCTGGTACGACAACGAGTGGGGTTACTCGAACCGGCTCGTCGACCTGGTCAAGCTGGTGGGTTCCTCGCTGTGAGCATCGGTACCCTCGACGATCTGCTGGCCGAGGGGGTGTCGGGTCGCCGGGTGCTCGTACGCGCCGACCTGAACGTCCCCCTCGACAAGGCCAGCGGGGCGATCACCGACGACGGGCGGATCAGGGCGGTACTGCCGACCCTGACCGCCCTGCGGGACGCGGGCGCGGCGATCATCGTCTGCTCGCACCTGGGGCGGCCGAAGGGCGCGCCGGACCCGCAGTACAGCCTCGCCCCGGTCGGTACCCGGCTGGCCGAGCTGCTCGAATCGCCGGTGACCTTCGCGACCGACACCGTCGGCGAGTCGGCCCGCGCCGCCGTCGACACGATCGCCTCCGGTGAACTGGTGCTGCTGGAGAACCTGCGGTTCAACCCGGGCGAGACCAGCAAGGACGAGGCCGAACGGGGCGCCTTCGCCGACCAGCTCGCCGGGTTCGCCGAGGCGTACGTCGACGACGCGTTCGGCGCGGTGCACCGCAAGCACGCCAGCGTGTTCGACGTACCGGCGCGGTTGCCGCACGTCGCGGGCCGGTTGGTGCTGCGCGAGGTGGAGGTCCTCTCCCGGTTGACCGGTGAGCCCGACCGCCCGTACGTGGTCGTGCTCGGCGGGTCGAAGGTCTCCGACAAGCTCGCGGTGATCGAGGCGCTGCTGCCGACGGTCGACCGCCTGCTCATCGGCGGTGGGATGTGCTTCACCTTCCTCAAGGCCCAGGGGCACGGGGTCGGCACCTCGCTGCTCGAGGAGGAGATGGTCGGCACCTGCCGGGACCTGCTGGCCCGCGCCGACGGCAAGATCGTGTTGCCGCTGGACGTGGTGGCCGCGACGGCGTTCGCGCCGGACGCCGAGCACGAGACGGTGCCGGCGGAGTCGATCCCGCAGAACCGGCTCGGGCTGGACGTCGGCCCGCGTACGGTGGCCGCCTTCGCCGAGGTGATCAGCGGCGCCAAGACGGTCTTCTGGAACGGCCCGATGGGTGTGTTCGAGATGCCGGCGTTCGCGGCCGGCACCCGGGGCGTCGCCGAGGCGATCACCGCGGTGAACGGGTTCACGGTGGTCGGTGGCGGTGACTCGGCTGCCGCGGTACGCGCACTCGGCCTGGACGAGTCGTCGTTCGGTCACATCTCGACCGGCGGGGGTGCCTCGCTGGAGTACCTGGAGGGCAAGACCCTCCCCGGTATCGCCGCCCTGGAGCAGTGATGGCTACGCCTGCACGCCGGCCCTTGATGGCCGGCAACTGGAAGATGAACCTGAACCACTTCGAGGCCAACAAGCTGGTCCAGGACCTGGCGTTCCGGCTGAACGCCCAGCAGCTCACCGACGTCGAGGCGGTGGTCCTGCCGCCGTTCACCTCGCTGCGCAGCGTGCAGACCGCGATCGAGGGCGACAAGCTGCTGATCGGGTACGGCGCGCAGGACCTGTCGCCGTACCCGCCGGGGGCCTACACCGGCGACATCTCCGGACCGATGCTGAGCAAGCTCGGCTGCCAGTACGTGGTGGTCGGGCACTCGGAGCGTCGGGCGTACCACCACGAGGACGACGTCGTGGTGAACGCCAAGGTGGTGGCGGCGCTCGGCAGTGAGATCACGCCGATCCTCTGCATCGGGGAGGGGCTGGACGTCCGCGAGGAGTCCCGTCACGTGGTGCACTGCTGCGACCAGCTCGACGCCGCCCTGCGCGGGCTCACCCCGGAGCAGGTGGCACAGGTGGTCGTCGCGTACGAGCCGGTCTGGGCGATCGGCACGGGCAAGACGGCGACGCCGGAGAACGCCCAGGAGGTCTGCGGAGCGGTTCGCGAGCGGATCGCGGGCACCTTCGGCAGGACCACCGCGGACCAGGTTCGGGTCCTCTACGGCGGCTCGGTGAAGTCCTCCAACATCGCGTCGATCATGGCCCAGCCGGACGTCGACGGTGCTCTGATCGGCGGCGCGAGCCTGGACGCCGAGGAGTTCGCGAAAATCTGCCGGTTCCCGGAGCACATCACCGCGTAGCCGGCCGCTATTGTTGACGGGCCCGTCACGAGAGGACTGACCCTTACCATGCTTCCGATCCAGTTCGCATACACGTTGATCGTGTTGCTGGTTATCACGAGCGTGCTGCTCACCATGCTCATCCTGCTGCACCGCGGCAAGGGTGGCGGGTTGTCGAGCATGTTCGGCGGCGGGGTGAGCTCCAGCCTGGCCGGTTCGTCGGTGGCGGAGAAGAACCTCGACCGTTACACGGTTCTGGTGGGCGTTGTCTGGTTTGCCTGTATTGTCGGCTTGGGCCTCTGGCTCAAGCTCGCCATGGCCAGCTGACTGCCTGCCGCAACTCGCAACACCTGCGCGCGGTCCGTACCAACGGGCCGCGCGCAGCCGTTTTGTCGCACCGCGTCGCAACACACCGCCACCGGCACCGGTGGTGGTTCCCCTCCGACGACAGGAGCGAGCAGCGTGAGCAGCGCAATCCGTGGTACCAGGGTCGGTGCGGGTCCGGCCCGTCCGACCGGCCGGTCCGAACCGGCTCCCCGCCGCCCGGTCACCTACTGGTGTGCCAACGCGCACATGGTGGAGATCCTGCTGGCGGCCGAGGTGGCGCCGCCCGAGACGTGGGACTGCCCGCACTGCGGCCAGCCGGCCGGGCAGGACGTCCACAACCCGCCGGGTCGGCTCCGCGCCGAGCCGCACAAGTCCCACCTGGCGTACGTGAAGGAACGGCGCAGCGACGCCGACGGCGCGGCCCTGCTCGACGAGGCGCTCGCCGCGCTGCGTCGCCGCCGCGGCGAGCACTGACCCATCACGGCCGGGCCCCGGTCACACCGTCGGGCCCGGCCGCGGGTCGGCTCAGCGCAGGCTGCGGAAGGTCGGCTTGACCTCGGTCGCCGCCGCGCGGTCCAGCAGCCACCGGGTGCGCTCCACCCCGTGTACGCCGGCCGCCGGCAACTGCAGCGCACCGGCGCCGGACAGGGCCATCCCCACCGCCCGTGCCTTGTCGGCCCCGCTCGCCACCAACCAGACCTCCTCGGCCGTGTTGATCGCCGGCAGGGTCAGCGTGGTCCGGATCGGCGGCGGCTTCGGGCTGCCCCGTACGGCGCTGACCGGGCGGGTCTCGTAACCCACCGGGTGCTCCGGGAACACCGACGCCACATGACCATCCTCGCCCACCCCGAGCATCAGTACGTCGAAGTGGGGCAGCGAGGCCGTACCGGGCCGTGCCGCAGCCTCCAGGGTGGCGGCGTACCGGGCGGCAGCCGCCTCCGGATCGGGCCCGTCCGGCCCGTCCGACGGTGGCATGGCGTGCACCCGGCTCGGGTCCAGCGGCAGCGCGTCGAGCAACGCGGCCCGTGCCTGGGTCTCGTTGCGCTCCGGGTGACCGGACGGCAGGAAACGCTCGTCCCCCCACCAGACGTCGACCCGGGACCAGTCGATGGCGTCCCGGGCCGGCAGGTCGCGTACCGCGAGGAAAACCGCGGCGGCGATCCGACCCCCGGTCAGCACCACCCCGGCCTCGCCCCGGTCCGCCTGCGCGTCGATCAGCTTGACCACCAACCTGGCCGCCACCACCTGGGCGAGTACGGCCGGGTCGGCGTGTACCTCGACAACGGTTTCGCTCACGTCGCGGACCCACCGGGTGCGGCCGGTGCCGACGTGCCGCCCTGCGCACCCGCGGGCACGGCGGGCCGCCGCGGCGGCGTCGGGTCCTTCCAGATGTGCACCCGCTGGCCCGGTCGCGCGTCCAGGCCGGTGAGGCCCGTGGACGCGCTCAGCGCCTCGGCGTAGATCTGGTCGGCGTCGAGCCGCCGCAGCTCCTCGGCCAGTTCGTCACCGAGCGGGCGACGGGTCAGCGGCAGATGACGGTCGGCCTGCCCGGTCCGCTCGAACGTGGCGGTGTTGTTCTCCCGGGTGAGCACCAGCCGGTCGCCGTTGGCGCAGTCGAGCTCCACGGAGCGCATCCGGGCGTACTCGTTGGTGTCCTGCCACTGCGGCGCGACCCCGAGCCGGGCGGTCAGCCAGCCGATCATCAGCGCCGCCGTCGGGTCGGTGCTCGGCGCCACCACGGTGGCGTCGGTGACCCGGGCCGCGGTGGTGTCGAAGGCGCCGGCCACCAGGGTGCGCCACGGGGTGATCCGGGTCCACGCCAGGTCGGTGTCGCCCGGGGCGTAGTCCACGGCCCGCTGACGCAGCGCGTCGATCGGGTTGATCGCCTGTGCCGCGTCGGTGATCCGCCGGTCCGCGACCACACCGAGGAAGTCGTTCGCGATCTGCGACGGCGGCTCGCTGTGCCACCACGTGACCACCGGTACGTCCGGCACCAGCAGCGGCATCACCACCGACTCGGCGTGCAGCGCGAGCCGGCCGTACATCCGCATCACGACGGCCTCGCACGGCCCGAGCCGGCCGCCCACGACGATCTCCGCGTCCAGCCGGCTCTGCTCCCGCTCCACGTCCGAGCGGACCACGACCAGCAGCCGGCACGGGTGTGCCGCCGCGGCGATGGTGGCCGCCGCCTCGGCCTCACGGACCCGCTTCTCGTCCACCACCACGATGAGCGTGAGCGCCATGCCGCTGGCCACCCCGCCCGCGCTGCGCCGCTCGGCGGCCAACGCCTTCACCACCTCGTTGCCGGTGGTGTCCCATAGGCCGATCAAAGGAGCCTCCTGGTCTGCTCGCCAAGCCCGGCGGTACGTACGTTCACGCCCGCCGCCATGCCCGGCCCTCTCGTTCCAGCAGCTCGTCGGCGGCCCGGGGCCCCCACTCGCCGGCCCGGTACGGCTCCGGCCGGGTGCCCCGCCAGGCGGCTTCGAGCGGGTCGATGACCTGCCAGCTCTGTTCCACCTCGGCCGCGTCCGGGAAGAGCGTCCGGTCCCCGATGAGCACGTCGAGCACCAGTCGCTCGTACGCCTCCGGGCTGGACTCGGTGAACGCCTCGCCGTACTGGAAGTCCATCGCGATGTCGCGGACCTCCATGGTGGTGCCGGGCACCTTGGCGCCGAACTTCAGCACCACGCCCTCGTCCGGCTGCACCCGCACGACGAGCTGGTTGTTGCCCAGCATCTCCATGTCGGTGGCGTTGAACGGCAGGTGCGGCGCCCGCTTGAAGATGATGGCCACCTCGGTGACCCGGCGGGGCAGCCGCTTGCCGGCGCGGATGTAGAACGGCACCTCGGCCCAACGCCGGTTCTGGATGCCCAGCCGCACCGCCACGTACGACTCGGTGGTCGAGTCCGGCGGGATGTCCTTCTCCTCCAGGTAACCGACCGCGCGTTGCCCGGCCACCCAGCCGGGCAGGTACTGCCCGCGTACGGTGCCGGTGGCGACGTCCTTGGGGATCGTGATCGCCCGCAGCACCTTGAGCTTCTCGGCCCGGATCTCGGCGGCGTCGAAGCTGGTCGGCTCCTCCATCGCCACCAGGGCGAGCAGCTGCAACAGGTGGTTCTGGAGTACGTCGCGGGCGGCACCGGCAGAGTCGTAGAAACCGGCCCGGGAGCCGATGCCGACGTCCTCGGCCATGGTGATCTGGACCGAGTCGACGTACTTGGAGTTCCACAGCGGTTCGAAGAGGTTGTTCGCGAACCGCAGCGCCATGATGTTCTGGACGGTTTCCTTGCCCAGATAGTGGTCGATGCGGAACACGTCCTCACGGGTGAAGACGTCGTCGACCAGGTCGTTGAGCGCCTTCGCCGACGGCAGGTCGGAGCCGAACGGCTTCTCCACCACCACCCGCCGCCAGCCGCCGGACTTGGCGTTGTCGGCCATGCCGGTCCGGGCGAGCTGCTTGAGCACGACCGGGAAGGCGGCGGGTGGGATGGAGAAGTAGAACGCCGCGTTGCCGGCGATCCCGTGCGTGGTGCGCAAGTCGTCCAGGGTTTCGGCGAGGTGGTCGAACGCCTCGTCGTCGTCGAACGAGCCGCCGACGAACTTGATGTTGCCGGCCAGCCGGGCCCAGACCTCGTCCCGCCAGGGCGTACGGGCACCCTTGCGCGCGGCCTGGTAGGCCAGCGACTCGAAGTCGCCGTCCCCCCAGTCCCGCCGGGCGAAACCGAGCACCACGAAGCCCGGCGGCAGCAGTCCCCGGTTCGCCAGGTCGTAAACCGCCGGCAGCAACTTCTTCTGGGCCAGGTCACCCGTCACACCGAAGATCACCAGAGCCACCGGCTCCGGGATGCGAGGCAGCCGCCGGTCCTGCGGATCCCGCAGCGGATTCACGGCGTCCCCTTCCTTGCTCAGCCCTGGGCTCATCTCAGCTCCGCAGCTCTCGTACCGCGTCGAGGAGTTGACTCACGCCCGCCGCCCGGTCGGTCAGGTGCAGGTGCAGCACCGGACGGCTCCGGCCGGCCAGCGCCTGCCGGTCGCCGGCCGCCTGGGCCGCCTGCAGCTCACCGAAGGTGTACGGCTTGCCCGGCACCGGCAGGTCCTCGGCGACCGCGCCGGTGATCTGCAGGTACGAGCCGACCTGCGGGCCACCCTTGTGGTACTGGCCGGTCGAGTGCAGGAACCGGGGTCCCCAACCGAAGGTCACCGGGCGACCGCTAGCGTCGGCGAGCAGTGGGCGTACCTGTCCCGCGTCGGCGTCGCCGAACCGGTCGAGGTACGCCATCACGCTCAGGTAGCCGTCCGAGCCGAGCCCGTCGAGCAGCCAGCGGAGCACACCGGGCAGGTCGCCCGGGGCGCCGGCCGGCGCGTACACCTCGATCGAGCCGGCGGTGAACGACGGCGTCTCGGCCGGCAGTCCGCCGTCCAGGATCCGGTTGGTGTTCTCCTTGGACTCGGTGACGTTCGGCTGGTCGAACGGGTCGATGCCGAGCACCACCCCGGCCAGCGCGGTGGCGTACTCCCAGGCGAGGAACTGGGCCCCGAGCGGGCCGTTCACGGCCAGGTCGGGGGCGATCCCGGCACCCGGGGAGGTGCCCGGGGTGAGCGCACCGCCGTAGGTGACGGTGAGTACGTCCGACCCGGTCGCGCCGGGCGCCTGCGGCGACTCGACGACCACCGGCAGGATGCCCACGCCGCCCTTGCCGGTCGACTCGGCGATCAACTGCTCGGCCCAGTCGCCGAGTCCCTCGATGCCGGTGCCGTCCGAGATCAGCGCGATCTTGTCCCGCCCGACGGTGGCGGCGGTGCCGAGCGCGGCGCCGAGCGCGAGGCCCGGGTTGTCCTTGTCCCCGGCGAGCGACCCGGCCAGTTCCTCGGCCTGGTCGAGCAGTTCGACCACCTCGACCCCGGCCAGGGCCGAGGGGACCAGGCCGAACGCGGTCAGCGCCGAGTACCGGCCGCCCACGTTCGGGTCGGCGAGGACGACGAAGGCGCCCATCTGGGCGGCGGTGTCGGCAAGCGGCGAGCCGGGGTCGGTGACGACCACGAAGTGCCGCCCGGCCTCGGCCTCGGTCAGCCCGGCGTCCAGGAACGCCTGCCAGTACGCCCGCCGGTGGCTGTCGGTCTCCACCGTGGAGCCGGACTTGCTGGCGACCACCACGACGGTGTTCAGCAGCCGGTCACCGAGCGCGGCCCGGACCTGGCCCGGGTCGGTGGTGTCGAGCACGGTCAGCGGTCGCCCCAGGGTGCGGGCGATGACCTCGGGGGCGAGCGACGAGCCGCCCATGCCGGCCAGTACGACGTGGTCGAGGTCGGCCAGTTCGGCCTTGAGCTCGGCGAGCTGGGGGAGGAGTTCGCGGCTGCGCTGGTGGGTGTCCACCCAGCCGAGCCGCTTGGACGCCTCGGCCTCGGCGTCCGGTCCCCAGAGGGTGGCGTCCTTGGTCGCCAGCCGGCGCGGGGCGTCGTCGGCGACCAGGGCGGCGCGGGTGGAGCCGGGCGCGGAGGCGTCGACCGCCTCCGCGCCGTGGACCGTCAGTCCGGCCGCCGCCTCCGCGCTCCCCAGGTCCTGGGTCACGGTCACGCGTTGCCTCCCGCCTGCTGGGCGGCCTGGGCGTTGTCCTGGGCCGCCGCGTTGGGCTGGCTGGCGCCCTTGGCGGCCGCTTCGAGCGACTTGCGTACGCCGTCGAGCAGTTCCTCCCAGCTCGCCTCGAACTTCTCCACGCCCTCGCGCTCCAGCGTGTTGATCACGTCGTCGAAGTCGACGCCGACGCCGATCAGGTCGCCGAGCACCTTGCGGGCCGCGTCGAACGAGCCGGTGATGGTGTCACCCCGGGTCTCGCCGTGGTCGGCGTACGCGTGGATGACCGCTTCCGGCATGGTGTTGACCGTACCGGGCGCGACCAGTTCCTCGACGTAGATCACGTCGCGGTAGTCCGGGTTCTTGGTGGAGGTGGAGGCCCAGAGCGGGCGCTGCGGGTGCGCACCGGCGTCGGCGAGCGCCTGCCAGCGGTCGGAGGAGAAGACCTCGGTGTAGCGCTCGTACGCGAGCTGGGCGTTGGCGACGGCGGCCTTGCCCTTGAGTGCCTTCGCCTCGGCCGAGCCGATCTTCTCCAGCCGTTTGTCGACCTCGGAGTCGACGCGGGAGACGAAGAACGAGGCGACCGAACCGATCTTGGTCAGGTCGTGCCCGTTCGCCTTCGCCTGCTCCAGGCCGGCCAGGAAGGCCTCCATCACCTGCGAGTAGCGGTCCAGGCCGAAGATCAGCGTGACGTTGACGCTGATCCCCTCGGCCAGGGTGGCGGTGATCGCCGGCAGGCCGGCCTCGGTCGCCGGGATCTTGATGTAGAGGTTCGGCCGGTCGACCAGCCACCAGAGCGACTTCGCCTCGGCCACGGTCTTCTCGGTCTCGTACGCGAGCCGCGGGTCGACCTCGATCGACACCCGCCCGTCCACTCCGGCCGAGCTGTCGTACGCCGGGCGCATCACGTCGGTGGCCCAGCGGACGTCGTACGTGGTCAGCATGCGTACGGCCTCTTCCACGGACACCCCGCGGACGGCCAGGTCACGCAACTGCCAGTTGTACTCGTCGGCGTCGCTGAGCGCCTTGGCGAAGATCGTCGGGTTCGTGGTGACCCCGACCATGTGCTTCTCGCGTCGTAGCTGGTCCAGCCCGCCGGAGCTGAGCCGCACCCTTGAAAGATCATCGAGCCAGACCGCGACACCCGCCGCGCTGAGCTCACCCAACCTGTCCGTCATGTGCTGACCTTCTCTCAGTTACCGGTGGTCGAACCAGTGATCTCGCCGACCTTCGCCAGCGACGCGTGTGCGGCGGCGACGATGTGGTCGGGAGTGAAGCCGAACTGCTCGAACAGGACCGTGTGCGGCGCGCTCGCACCGTAGTGTTCCAGGCTCACGCTCTCGCCGAGGTCGCCGACCAGGTGACGCCAGGACATGGCGATGCCGGCCTCGACGCTGACCCGGGCCTTGACGGCGCGCGGCAGCACCGTCTCGCGGTACGCCGAGTCCTGCTCCTCGAACCATTCCTGGCACGGCATCGACACGACCCGGGTCGGGGTGCCGGCCGCCTCCAGGCGTTCCCGGGCGGTGAGGCAGAGCTGCACCTCGGAGCCGGTGCCGATGAGGATCACGTCGGGTTGCGCGGTGGACGCCTCGGCCAGCACGTAGCCGCCCTTGGCCGTGCCCTCGGCGGAGGCGAGCGTCTCCCGGTCGAGGGTCGGCAGCGGCTGCCGGCTCAGGGCCAGCGCGGCCGGCCGGTCGGTGTTGGTCAGCGCCTGCCGCCAGGCCCAGGCGGTCTCGTTGGCGTCGGCCGGCCGGATCACGTCGAGGCCGGGGATGGCGCGCAGCGAGGTGAGGTGCTCGACCGGCTGGTGGGTGGGGCCGTCCTCGCCGAGGCCGATCGAGTCGTGCGTCCACACGTAGGCGACCGGCAGCTTCATCAGCGCGGCGAGCCGTACCGAGGGGCGCATGTAGTCGCTGAAGACCAGGAACGTGCCGCCGTAGGGGCGGGTGCCGCCGTGCAGTGCGATGCCGTTGAGGATCGCGCCCATGGCGTGCTCACGGATGCCGAAGTGCAGCGTGCGGCCGTACTCGTGACCGGGGAAGTCCTTGGTCGCGTACTCGGCCGGGATGAACGACGGCTCGCCCTTCATCGTGGTGTTGTTGCTCTCGGCCAGGTCGGCCGAGCCGCCCCAGAGTTCGGGCAGCACCGGGGCGAGCGCCTCCAGCACCTTGCCCGAGGCGGCCCGGGTGGCGACGCCCTTGGCGTCCGCCGGCCAGGTCGGCAGCGCGTCGGTCCAGCCATCGGGCAGCGTACGGGTGGAGAGCCGGTCGTGCAGCGCCTTGCGCTCCGGGTTCGCCTTCGCCCACGCCTCGTACGCCTTGTTCCACTCGGCGTGCTCGGCCTGGCCGCGCTCCACGGTGCCCCGGGCGTGCGCGAGCACCTCGTCGGCGACGGTGAAGCTCTGCGCCGGGTCGAAGCCGAGGATCTTCTTGGTGGCGGCGACCTCGTCCGCGCCGAGCGCCGAACCGTGGATCTTGCCGGTGTTCTGCTTGTTCGGCGCGGGCCAGCCGATGATGGTGCGCAGCGAGATGAACGAGGGCCGGTCGGTGTTCTCCTTGGCGGCGTTCAGCGCGGCGTAGAGCGCCTCGACGTCCTCGTGGTAGTCGCCCTTGTCGGCGTCACCGGCGCGCCAGTCGACGGTCTGCACGTGCCAGCCGTAGGCGGCGTAGCGGGCGGTGACGTCCTCGCTCTTCGCGATCCGGGTGTCGTCCTCGATCGAGATCTCGTTGTCGTCGTAGATCAGCACGAGGTTGCCGAGCTTCTGGTGCGCGGCAAGGGAGCTGGCCTCGTGGCTGATGCCCTCCTCGATGTCGCCGTCGGAGGCGATGCACCAGATGTGGTGGTCGAAGACGGACTGGCCGGGCTCGGCGTCGGGGTCGAGCAGACCGCGTTCGCGCCGGGCGGCCATCGCCATGCCGACCGCGTTGCCGATTCCCTGGCCGAGCGGGCCGGTGGTGGTCTCGACGCCGACGGTGTGACCGTGCTCGGGGTGGGCCGGGGTGAGCGAACCCCACTGGCGCAACGACTTCAGGTCGTCCAGGCCGAGCCCGTAGCCGCTCAGGTAGAGCTGGATGTAGAGGGTGAGGCTGGAGTGGCCGGCGGAGAGGACGAACCGGTCCCGGCCCGGCCAGGCGGCGTCGGTGGGGTCGTGCTTCAGCAGCCGGTTGAAAATCAGGTACGCCGCTGGGGCCAGGCTCATCGCCGTGCCGGGGTGGCCGTTGCCGGCTTTCTCCACGGCATCCATGGCCAGCACACGAACGGTATCGACGGCCCGACGATCGAGGTCGGACCAGTTCAGCGGAGATTGCGCGGGTCGTTTGGCAGCCACGATCGTTTGTGCTCCTAGGCAGTGGTCGGAACCCTCTGGGATGACCCTAGCGACCCGGGCTAAACGTGCGCCCGGGGATCCAGATGCCGATACTCTCGACCCGGCTGATTCGCCCGCGCGGGCGCGTGGCGAGATGTGACCGCCCGCACCCTTGACGGGTCGGCCGGTCAGCCAAAAGGGCGACGCGTAGGCTGTCGCTCGGCATGCTGACCGGGCCAGGTCGCCGCCGAAATCCGATCTCCCGCCTCGATGCCGGAAGGTGGCAATCCGTGAGCACGATCACCGAGCGACCGGTCGCCACCAGCCCTGCGGGAGAGCCGGAGGCCGAAAGACTGGCCGGCTCGGCCAGAGGTCGTGACATCGGCGCGGTGGTCCGGTCGTACGTCTCGCTCACCAAGCCTCGGATCGTCGAGCTGCTGTTGGTGACGACGGTGCCGGCGATGATGCTTGCGTCGCGGGGCCTGGGATCGATCTGGCTGATCGTGGTGGTGCTGGTCGGCGGCTCGCTGGCGGCGGGTGCCGCGAACGCGTTGAACTGCTACATCGACCGTGACATCGACCAGTTGATGCGGCGTACGAAGCGGCGTCCGCTGCCGACGCACACCGTCGCGCCGCGCAGCGCCCTGGTTTTCGGGCTGACGCTGGCCGTGGTGTCGGTGGCCCTGATGGCGGTCTTCACCAACTGGCTCGCCACCGCGCTCACCCTCGGCGCGATCGCCTACTACGACCTCGTCTACACCATGTGGCTCAAGCGCACCACGCCGCAGAACACCTTCTGGGGCGGCATCTGCGGGGCGGCCCCGGTGCTGATCGGCTGGGCCGCGGTGACCGGGTCGCTGTCGCCGGCCGCATGGGCGCTGTTCGCGCTGGTCTTCTTCTGGCAGCTACCGCACTTCTACGCCCTGGCCATCAAGTACAAGGACGACTACGCGCGGGCGGGCATCCCGATGCTGCCGGTGGTGGCGTCGATCCGGCGGGTCGGCATCGAGATCGTCGCCTTCTCCTGGCTGACCGTGGGCGCTTCGCTGGCGGCCTGGCCGGTGAGCCCGGAACTGGGACCGATCTACGGCGGTACGGCCGTCGTGGTGGGGGCGATCTTCCTGCTCGAGGCGCACCGCCTGCAGAGCCGGGGTCGCCGGGGTGAGCCGCTCAAGCCGATGCGGCTGTTCCACTGGTCGACCACCTACCTGACGATCCTGTTCGTCGCGGTCGCGCTCGACGCCCTGATCTGAGCGCGCACCACGGCTCGATCCACCGGAACAGTCGATCGACCATGATAAATCGAGCAGATCGAGCTGATTAAATCTGGTCCGCCCGGTATGCCGAGAAACGCCCTGTTGTCGAGCTGAGTCGACGCGACTCAAGGGTGACAGTGGTTTGGTCTGGTTTGACATAAAATGATGGACGCCTATAACGGATAAATGGGCATAAACCACCTGTGCTTCTCCTTAAGCCAATAGGTAATTGGCATCACAAATTCCCGACAACCAACCAGCACATGAGCCGACCTCTGCTTAGGCTTCGGCTCATGGCAGATGGTTCCGATACGACGCTGACGAGTGAAGAGACCGTCGCGACCCCGGCTCCGAGCGGTCTGGTAGCCGGCATCAAGACGTTCGCCGCCGGACACGGCGGTGCGAAGGCGGTCATCGAATACGTCGGCAAGCGGGGAGCGCGCATCGTCCTGGTCGGCGAGGACGGCGTGTGGGCGGACCAGTTCGCGGACGGCACCGATGTCGCCCGGCTGGCCTGCGAGAAGGCGGGCGTGACGGTGGAAAACGAATGGGAGCGCGAGCTCATGGACCAAATGCGGCCGAGCAACGACCTGTGGCGGTCGATGGCCCGGCGCGTGATGGCCCGTTGACGACCTTGTCCGATGATCACGGTGCGACCCGGGGGGAGCCCCGGGTCGCTCTTGTTACCTGCGCCGAACTGACCGACCTGGATCCCGACGACCGGTTGGTGCTCGGGCCGCTGGCCGCCCGTGGGATACGCGCCGAAGCGGTGGTCTGGGACGCTCCCGGGGTCGACTGGGCCGGGTACGACCTCGTGGTGCTCCGCTCGCCCTGGGACTACGCCCCTCGGCGGGACGAGTTCGTCGCCTGGGCGGCCACGGTGCCGCACCTGGCGAACCCGGCCGAGGTGGTCCGCTGGAACACCGACAAGCAGTACCTCGGCGAACTGTCCGACGGCGGCGTGCCGATCGTGCCGACCGCCTGGGTCGAGCCCGGTGCCCACTGGGAGCCGCCCGAGACCGGCGAGTACGTGATCAAGCCCGCGATCAGCGCCGGCAGCCTCGACACCGGCCGGTACGACCTGTCCGACCCCGCCGTACGGGCGCTGGCGCGGCGGCACGTCGACCGGCTCGCGGCGGCCGGGCGGCTGACCATGGTGCAGCCGTACCTGAGCGCGGTGGACACCGTCGGGGAGACGGCGCTGCTGTTCCTCGCCGGCCCGGACGGGCTCGCGTTCAGCCACGCGATCTGCAAGGGCGCGATGCTGACCGGGCCGGACTCGGAGACGCCCGAGCTGTTCCGGGCCGAGAAGATCACTCCCCGCACCCCCAGTGCGGCCGAGCGGGCCGTGGCGGACCTGGTGCTGTCCGCCCTACCCGGCGGCACCGATCGGCTGCTCTACGCCCGGGTGGACCTGATTCCCGGCGCGGACGGCGCCCCGGTGCTGGTCGAGGTCGAGCTGACCGAGCCGTCCCTGTTCCTGGCCCATGCCCCCGGTGCCGCCGACCGCCTCGCCGACGCCATCCTCACCCGCCTCACCTGACCCACCGCGCGCCTGCCCGCCGGGTGCGCGCCGCAGTCGAACGAGTGCCCGTCCGGAGTCCGGACGGGCACTCATTTACGTGAAAGCGGGGCAACGGGCGCGGCCGGTGCGCAAAGGTGGGCGCAGAGGTACGAGCGGCTGCCGGCGTCCGGTTGCGATCCGGCGGCCGGCCGGCCGGAGTCGGCGGGCGCCGGAGTCAGCGGGACAGGGCGGGGGCGGGCGTGGCGGAGGCGGCGGTGCGGTCGACGGTGGCGGCCGGGACGGCGGGCAGCCGTTCCCTGGTCGCCCAGAGCACCGACAGCGTCGCCAGCCAGACCAGGCAGGCCCCGAGCATGTGCGCGCCGACCAGGAGCGCGGGCAGGTTGGTCAGGTACTGCACCACGCCGATCAGTCCCTGGGCCAGCTCGACCGCGAGCAGCACCGCCGTGGCGCGTACCGCGACCGCCGGGGCGCCGGCCGCGCGCAGCGCGAGCAGCAGGCCCACGGTGAGGCCGACGAGCAGGAACACCACGTCGGCGTGGAACTGGGAGATGGCCTGGGAGTCGAGACCGTTTCGGGCGGCGGCCGCATCGCCCGCGTGCGGCCCGCTACCGGTGACCAGCACACCGACCACGATGACCGCGCCGCTGACCGCCGTGGTGAGCCAGGCCAGCGTCCGTGCGGGTCGGGGCACGGTCAGCCGGGCCGGACCGTCGTCCTCGCTCACCCGACGCCAGAACGCGTACGTGGAGAGCAGCAGCAGCATCGAGACGATGAAGTGGACGCCGACCACACCCGGGTTGAGATGCATCCGTACGGTGATCCCGCCGATCACCGCCTGCGCCGCGATGCCGAGCAGCACCGCCCCGGCGAGCAGCACCAGGGAGCGGCGGCGGGGCCGGTACAGCAGTGCCGCGACCAGTCCGGCGAGTGCGATCAGCCCGACCACGCCGGTGAGCGTACGGTTGCCGAACTCGATCGCCCCGTTGATGCCCAGCGCCGGTGTGGTCGTGTACGACTCGTCGGTGCAGCGCGGCCAGGTGGGGCAGCCGAGCCCCGACCCGGTGAGCCGTACGGCGCCACCGGTGACCACGATGCCGACGTTGGCGACCACCGAGGCGAGCGCGAGGCGGCGCAGGAGCGGGAGGCTGACCGGAAGGCGGCCGAATCGGTTCACGGCGGCAATCCTACGTAGCGTAGTGGTGGGCCCTGACGGCGACCGGCGCAAACCGGTGGTCCGGATCACTCGCGGTACGGTTTGCGGTCGTCTCGGGAAATACGTAACGTTGGCGTAGTGAAAAACATGGCGGCGCTCTCTGAGCACGATCCGGTGGCCGATCCGGCCGCCGGTGCCACCGTGTCTCCGCAGAACCCTTCCATGATCGCTGATCGCACCCGCGACCGGGTCACCCACCTGCTGCTCGCGCACGGCGCGTCCACCGCCGCCGAACTCGGCGCGGCGCTCGGGCTCAGCCCGGCGGCGATCCGCCGGCACCTGGACGCGATGCTGGCCGACGGCGACGTCACCTCCCGTGAGCAGCCCCTGCGCGGCCACCGCGGTCGCGGCCGTCCGGCGCGCGTGTTCATGCTCACCGACTCGGCGAAGGTTCGTTGCGGCACCCACACCTACGACGGCATGGCCACCGCCGCGCTGCGCTGGATCGCCCAGCAGGGCGGACCGACGGCGGTGGACGCGTTCGCCGCCGAGCAGGTGTCCGGCCTGGAGGCCCGCTGCCGGGCCGCCCTGGAGGGTGCCGGCGACGACCCGATAGCCCGCGCCGAGGCGCTTGCGGGCGCACTCACCGACGAGGGCTACGCTGCCAACGCGTCCACGATCGCCACCGGCGGTCAGCTGTGCCAGCACCACTGCCCGGTGGCACATGTGGCCGCGGAGTTTCCCCAGCTGTGCGAGGCCGAGACGGCGGTCATCTCCCGTCTGATCGGCACCCACGTGCAGCGTCTGGCCACCATCGCGCACGGCGACGGGGTGTGCACCACGCACATTCCCGCCCAGTCGAGGCGCGCCCAACCCGGTAATCCCGTCACCACTGTGAGGACAGATAGATGACCGAGCAGATCGTTGCGCCCATCTCCCAGGAAGAGCACCTCGCCGCCCTGGGCCGTTACGAATACGGCTGGGCTGACACCGACACCGCCGGGGCGACCGCCCAGCGTGGTCTGTCCGAGGCCGTGGTGCGCAACATCTCCGCGCTCAAGAGCGAGCCCGAGTGGATGCTCGACCTGCGGCTCAAGGGCCTGCGGCTGTTCGGTCGCAAGCCGATGCCGGCCTGGGGTGCGGACCTCACCGGGATCAACTTCGACAACATCAAGTACTTCGTACGCTCGACCGAGAAGCAGGCCGCGAGCTGGGACGACCTGCCCGCGGACATCAAGAACACCTACGACAAGCTGGGCATCCCGGAGGCCGAGAAGCAGCGGCTGATCTCCGGCGTGGCCGCCCAGTACGAGTCCGAGGTCGTCTACCACAAGATCCGTGAGGACCTGGAAGAGCAGGGTGTGCTCTTCCTGGACACCGACACCGCGCTGCGCGAGCACGAGGAACTCTTCAAGGAGTACTTCGGCACCGTGATCCCGGTCGGCGACAACAAGTTCGCCGCGCTGAACACCTCGGTGTGGTCCGGTGGCTCGTTCATCTACGTGCCCAAGGGCGTACGGGTGGACATCCCGCTGCAGGCGTACTTCCGGATCAACACCGAGAACATGGGTCAGTTCGAGCGGACCCTGATCATCGTCGACGAGGGTGCGTACGTGCACTACGTCGAGGGCTGCACCGCGCCGATCTACTCCTCCGACTCGCTGCACAGCGCGGTCGTCGAGATCATCGTGAAGAAGAACGCGCGCTGCCGCTACACCACCATCCAGAACTGGTCGAACAACGTCTACAACCTGGTCACCAAGCGCGCCGTCTGCCACGAGGGCGCGACCATGGAGTGGATCGACGGCAACATCGGTTCCAAGGTCACCATGAAGTACCCGGCCGTCTACATGGTCGGCGAGCACGCCAAGGGCGAGGTGCTCTCGGTGGCCATGGCCGGTGAGGGCCAGCACCAGGACGCCGGCGCCAAGATGGTGCACGCCGCGCCGCACACCTCCAGCACGATCATCTCCAAGTCGATCGCCCGTGGCGGCGGCCGTACCTCCTACCGGGGCCTGGTCCAGGTGCTGGAGGGCTCGCACCACAGCCGGTCCACGGTCAAGTGCGACGCCCTGCTGGTCGACACCATCTCCCGGTCGGACACCTACCCGTACGTCGACATCCGCGAGGACGACGTGTCGATGGGGCACGAGGCGACCGTCTCCAAGGTCAGCGAGGACCAGCTCTTCTACCTGATGAGCCGGGGGATGAGCGAGGACGAGGCGATGGCGATGATCGTCCGCGGCTTCATCGAGCCGATCGCCAAGGAACTGCCGATGGAATACGCCCTGGAGCTCAACCGCCTGATCGAGCTGCAGATGGAGGGCGCGGTCGGCTGACGCCGCCCGCCCACCTCCAGCCGGACCTCGCCAGAGAAGACTCAAGGAAGAGATGACTACCGAGGCTTTCGCGCCGCCCACGACCAAGTCGCAGGCGCTCCGCTCGTACGACGTCGCCGACTTCCCGGCCCTCACCGGGCTCGAGGAGGAATGGCGGTTCACGCCGCTCAAGCGCCTCCGGGCGCTCGCCGGTGACCCGGCGGGTACGCCCGCCCCGCTCGGCCACGAGGTCGGGGAGCTGCCGGCCGGCGTCACCACCGCCACCATCGGCCACGACGACCCGCGGGTCGGCAGTGTGCTCACCCCGTTCGACCGGGTGAGCGCGCTCGCGCACGGCGGGGCCGCCGAGGCGTTCCTGATCTCGGTCGCCCCCGAAGCGCTGGTCACCGAGCCGGCACTGGTCCGGGTGGTCGGTCCCGGCGCGGCGCAGGTGTCCTACGGGCACACCTTCGTCGAGGTGGGCCGGTTCGCCGAGGTCACCCTGGTGCTGGAGCACGCCGGCAGCGCGACGCTGGCCGACAATGTCGAGGTGGCGGTCGCCGACGGGGCGAAGCTGACCCTGGTGACGGTGACCGACTGGGCGCCGGACGCGGTCCACGCCCAGCACCTGAAGGTCCGGCTCGGCCGGGACGCGAAGGTGGTGCACGTACAGGTCTCGCTCGGCGGTGACCTGGTACGGCAGTTCACCAGCGTGGAGTACACCGGCCGCGGTGGCGAGGCGGAGCTGTACGGGCTCTACTTCGCCGACGCCGGTCAGCACCTGGAGCACCGGCAACTGGTCGACCACACCGTGCCGGACTGCCGCAGCTACGTGGGCTACCGCGGGGCGTTGCAGGGCGAGGGCGCGCACACGGTCTGGGTCGGTGACGTGCTGATCCGAGCCGCCGCGACCGGCACCGACACGTACGAGATCAACCGGAACCTGGTCCTGTCGGACGGGGCGCGGGCGGACTCCGTACCGAATCTCGAAATCGAGACCGGCGAGGTGGCCGGCGCCGGCCACGCCAGCGCGACCGGCCGCTTCGACGACGAGCAGCTCTTCTACCTGATGGCTCGGGGCATCCCGGAGTCGGAGGCGCGCAAGCTGGTCGTCCGCGGCTTCTTCGCCGAGCTGATCAACAAGATCCCGGTACCGGAGCTGCGCGAGCGGCTCGGCGACGCGATCGAGGCCCGGCTCGTCAAGGCGGGCTCCTGATGGTCCGGATCTGTGCGGTCGACGAGGTGCCGAAGGGCGCCGTCGTCCGGGCAGAGGTCGACGGCACCGAGATCGCCCTGGTGCACGCCGACGACGACGCCTTCTACGCCATCCGGGACGAGTGTTCGCACGCCGCGGTCGCTCTCTCCGAGGGTGAGCTGGACGGCTGCACGCTCGAGTGCTGGCTGCACGGCTCCCGGTTCGACCTGCGTACCGGTGAGCCGAGCGGCCTGCCCGCCACCGAACCGGTGCCCGTTTATCCCGTCGAGGTCCGCGACGGCGATGTATTCGTCAGTCTTACGCCAAGCAATGGAGTTACCCCGTGAGCGTTCTGGAGATCCGTGACCTGCAGGTGTCGGTCAAGCTGCCCGAGGGCGAGCTCAAGCCGATCCTGGCCGGCGTCGACCTGACCGTGCGGGCGGGGGAGACCCACGCCATCATGGGACCGAACGGGTCGGGCAAGTCGACCCTGGCCTACTCGATCGCCGGTCACCCGAAGTACCAGATCACCGGCGGCTCGGTGACCCTCGACGGCGTCGACGTGCTGTCGCTGACCGTGGACGAGCGGGCCCGCGCCGGGCTCTTCCTCGCCATGCAGTACCCGGTCGAGGTCCCCGGCGTGTCGGTGGCCAACTTCCTGCGTACCGCCAAGGGCGCGATCGACGGCCAGGCGCCGAAGCTGCGCACCTGGGCCGGCGAGCTGCGCAGCGCGATGGAGCGGCTGCAGATGGACCCGGCGTTCGCCCAGCGCAACGTCAACGAGGGCTTCTCCGGCGGTGAGAAGAAGCGGCACGAGATCGTGCAGCTCGAACTGCTCAAGCCGAAGGTGGCGATCCTCGACGAGACCGACTCCGGTCTCGACATCGACGCGCTGCGGGTGGTCAGCGAGGGCGTCAACCGGGTCCGCGAGACCGGCGAGACCGGCCTCCTGCTGATCACCCACTACACCCGGATCCTGCGCTACATCAAGCCGGACTTCGTACACGTCTTCGTCGGCGGCAAGATCGTCGAGCAGGGCGGCCCGGAACTGTCCGAGAAGCTCGAGGCCGAGGGTTACGAGCGGTACGTGGCCGGGGCCGGCGCGGCTCACGCCTGAACGAGAGAAAGCTGCCAGAGATGACCACGATCGCGATCCCGCCGGGCATGCCGCAGTACGACGACGTGCCCCGCTTCGACGTGTCGAAGGTGCGCGCCGACTTCCCGATCCTCGATCGGCAGGTCAACGGGCACCCGCTGGTCTACCTGGACAGCGCCAACACCTCGCAGAAACCGCGGCAGGTGCTCGACGTCCTGCGGGAGCACTACGAGCGGCACAACGGCAACGTGTCCCGCTCGGTGCACACGCTGGGCACCGAGGCGACCGAGGCGTACGAGGGGGCGCGGGCGAAGGTGGCCGCCTTCATCAACGCCCCCAGCCCGGACGAGGTGGTGTTCACCAAGAACTCCACCGAGGCGATCAACCTGGTCGCGTACGCCTTCTCGAACGCCTCGGTCGGCACCCACGGCGACCCGAGGTTCCGCCTCGGCCCCGGCGACGAGGTGGTGATCTCCGAGATGGAGCACCACTCGAACATCGTGCCCTGGCAGTTGCTCTGCGAGCGGACCGGCGCCACCCTGCGCTGGTTCCCGCTCACCGAGGGGGGCAGGCTGGACGAGTCCGGGGTGGACGAGCTGATCAACGAGCGGACCAAGCTGGTCTCGCTGGTGCACGTCTCCAACATCCTCGGCACGGTCAACGCCACCGCGCGGATCACCGCCCGGGTGCGTGAGGTCGGCGCGCTGCTGATGCTCGACTGCTCGCAGTCGGTGCCGCACATCCCGGTCGACGTGGCCGACCTGGACGTCGACTTCATCGCGTTCACCGGGCACAAGATGTGCGCCCCGACCGGCATCGGGGTGCTCTGGGGCCGGGCGGAGTTGCTCGCGGCGATGCCGCCGTTCATGGGCGGCGGTTCGATGATCGAGACCGTCTCCATGGGGGGTTCCACCTTCGCGCCGCCACCGGCCCGGTTCGAGGCGGGCACCCCGCCGATCGCCGAGGCGGTCGCGCTGGGCGCGGCGGTCGACTACCTCACCGGTATCGGCATGCGGGCGATCCAGTGGCACGAGAAGGAAATCACCGCGTACGCGTTGGACGCGCTCGGGACCGTACCCGGGCTGCGGATCTTCGGGCCGGTGGTGCCGATCGGCCGCGGCGGCACGATCTCGTTCGCGCTCGACGGCGTGCACCCGCACGACGTCGGTCAGGTGCTGGACGACCAGGGTGTGCAGGTACGGGTCGGGCACCACTGCGCGCGCCCGGTGTGCGTGCGGTACGGCGTACCGGCGACTACCCGCGCCTCGTTCTACCTCTACACCACCACCGCGGAGATCGACTCGATGGTGGCTGCTCTCGAGCAGGTGCGAAAGGTTTTCGGCTGATGCAACTCGACCAGCTCTACCAGGAGATCATCCTGGATCATTACAAGCACCCGCACGGTCGCGGGCTGCGCGACCCGGCCGACAAGTCCGGTCAGGTCGCGGAGGCCCACCACGTCAACCCGACCTGTGGTGACGAGGTGACCATGCGGGTGGCGGTGGCGCGGGACGTGCTGTCCGACATCTCGTACGACGGCATGGGCTGTTCGATCAGCCAGGCGTCGGCGAGCGTGCTGCACGAACTGCTCAACGGTCGTGGTGCCGACGAGGCGTTCGCCGTGCACGCGGCGTTCGTCGAGCTGGTCTCCGGTCGCGGGCTGGTGACTCCGGACGAGGAGGTGCTGGGTGACGGGGTGGCTTTCGCCGGTGTCGCCCGCTACCCGGGCCGGGTGAAATGTGCGCTGCTGCCGTGGATGGCGTTCAAGGACGCCGCGGTACGCGCCGGTGTGGGCGTGAGCCCGGAGGTGAAGGCATGAGCGAGCGCAGCGAGGTGCTGGACATGAGTTCCGAGGAGAGCGTCGGCGCGACCGGTGCGGCCGAGGTCGCCGCGACCGGCGCGGATGACACCGCCGTGACCGGCACGGGCGACACCCTTGCCGCCGCGCCGGCCGTCAGCAAGGCCGCGATCGGCGAGATCGAAGAGGCGATGAAGGACGTCGTCGACCCCGAACTGGGCATCAACGTGGTCGACCTCGGGCTGGTCTACGGGGTGCACGTCGGTGACGACAACGTCGCCACCCTGGACATGACGCTGACCTCGGCGGCCTGCCCGCTGACCGACGTCATCGAGGACCAGACCCGGCAGGCGCTGACCACCGGCCCCGGTGGCGGTCTGGTCGCCGACTTCCGGATCAACTGGGTGTGGCTCCCCCCGTGGGGCCCGGACAAGATCACCGACGAGGGCCGCGACCAACTCCGCGCCCTCGGCTTCAACGTCTGACGGGGCTCCCGAAGACGCAGTTGTAGAGAAAGAGTGGCTATTCGGACCCGGATAGCCACTCTTTCTCTGTTTCAGGGGCGTCAGTGGGTGTAGACCTCGAACTCCCAGAGGGAGAAGCCGTAGGTGGTGGCGCGGGTTTGGCCGTGCATGCGTACGTAGCGGGTTGGGGTGGCGGGGAAGTCGACGTTGTCCGTGCCGCCGTCGCCGGTGGTGGTGGACCAGACCGGCTGCCACGTGTTGCCGTCGGCGGAAACCTCGATTCGGTAGGACCGGGCGTACGCCGACTCCCAGCTCAGCACCGCCCGGCTGACCGACCGGACCGAGCCCAGGTCGACGGTGATCGACTGGTTGTCCGACCAGGAACTCGCCCAGCGGGTGCCGGGGTCGCCGTCGACTGCCCGGGCGGCACCGTTACCGAGCTGGCTGCTCGATGCGGTCACCGTACGGCCGGCGGCCAGGTTGCCCACGTTGTCGCCGCGCCGGGCCGGGAACGACACCACCTGCTGGTACGTCGGCCGGTTCTGCCAGGCGACGGTGGCGTGCTTGATCCCGCCGAGCGGTGACTGGATGATCGAGTCGGCGCACCACTGGTCACCGGCCGAGCAGGTTTCGTCGCCCGGGTAGACGGTGGTCGCCGGCTGGGCGGCGGCGCTGCGCAGCGTGTCCAGCAGGATCTGTCGGCAGGCGGCCAGGTTGCCGCCGCCGCAGTAGGTGCGGCCGAGCCCGCCCTGCACCGGGTCGCCGAGCACCGCGCGCAGGTCCTTGTCGACCCAGCCCCACCAGCCGTACTGGAACGACGACCCCTTGTGCGCCTGGGCCTCGTTCGCCGAGGTCGGCAGGTCGGAGACGTCGCCGCGCTGATGGCCCGACGGCGACTCGTTGATCTGCATCGCGTTCACCAGAGCCTGGTAGAGGTCGGCCCCGAGCGGCGCCTTGAACTGGCCGTTGACCAGCAGTGGCCACCACGCGTCGAAGACCCGGATCGCCTCGGCGTGCTGGTAGACCTTGGACCCACTGGCGGTCTCCACCCGCAGTGCCCCCGCCTGCCGCCAGCTCTTCAACCGGCTGATCACGGCGGCCAGGTTGGTGTCGGTCACCGGTTGGCTCTCCAACACCCGGATCAGCTCGTCGAGCACCTCGATGCCGCGCAGGTCGGTCAACCCGGCCCGCTCCACCAGGGTGGTCAGCGACCCCCGGTCGAACTTCTGTCCGGCGGCAAGCGCGGCCCGTACCGGCTTGTCGAGCAGGTCGCCGCGGTGCACCGCGCCGAAACTGAAGTTGCCGTCGGCCGCACCGAAGTCCTTCGCCTGCTTGTTGTTCCAGCTCACGTAGTAGTCCTGGTCGACCGAGTTCGGGTGCGCGCCGGTCGGGGTGTAGTTCGCCGTGTTGGCCACCGGGTCGAAACCGGCCCACTCGTACGCGGGTTCGGCCTTCTGCGGCAGGTTCGGGTTCGACCCGGCGGCGCGTACCGGGTTGAGGCCGGAGTTGAAGTACGCGGCCTCGGTCGAGTTGACGTAGAACCAGTTGAACGCGTACCCGATGGTGGCGGCGGACTCCTTGAAGGCGGCGGCGCTGCCCATCGCGGCCGGGTCGTTGAACATCTGGAAGCCGATCGCCGAGTCCGCCTCGTGCCGGTACGTCGACCGCAACGACGTGAACGCGTACGGCTGGCCGCCGACATTCCCGCGCCAGGAGACCAGACCGAGCGCGGTTCGCCAGGCGATGATCCGGTACGACCCGGCCGGTGTGCCGTCGGCGACGCTCGGGGTCCAGGAGTTGACGTGCGACAGTTCCTCCATCGCCAGGCACTGCCCCCGGAAGCGGTAGCGGTTGCTGGCCAGGGTGGGCGCGCTGCCGTCGGTGGTGCAGAGCGGGACCGCGTACGTGTCGGTGATGTCCTGGTTGGACGAGGTGGCGCTCCACGCGTAGTGCTGACCGCGGCCGAGCAGGACGTAGAGGTTGATCCCGGCGAACGCGGCGCCTCGGGCGCTGATCCCGGGGCCCTGCAATTCCTGCACCATCAGCAGCTGCGGGGAGAAGTAGCCGGTCTGCGGGCCGAAGACGGCGACCGGGTGACCGGTGCTGGAGTGCTCGGCGGAGATCACCGCCGCGTTCGACATGCCCCGGCTGGCCGGGGTGATGGTCAGCCCGGACAGCGCGGCGGCGAGTTCGGACGGGCCACCGGTGCTGCTGGTCGCCGAACCGGTCTGGTCGGTGACCACCGGTTCCACCCGGCTGCTGCCGGCGTCGGGCAGCACCACGCTGGGCGCGTCCGGCGAGGCGCCGCCGTACGGGAAGCTCTGCCCGTCGTGCAGGGTCAGCACCGCCTCCGGGTCGTTCTCGGCCCGGAACGCGGCCCACACCCTGTCCCCCTCGACGGGGCCGTACTTCGCCCGGGCGGCGATCCGGACCAGCGCCGACTGCATCTCGGTGCCGCCACCGCCGCCGAACAGCCCGCCGACCACCCCGGCGATGGCGATCAGGTCGGTCATCTCGAACCGGACCGGGCCGCCCGCGTTGGTGATCGCGTCCAGGTGCCCGGTGAGCACGTACTCGCCGGGGCAGTTGCGGCCCGTCATGCAGACGCCGATGTACGCGTTGATCCCGTCGATGTACTCGCGTACGTCGTCGTAGAGCTGCTCGCCGCGCGGGCCGCGCTGGCGCAGCGCCTCGACCTGGGCCTGGAGGTCCGCCTCGGTGTACGGGGAGTTGCGCCAGACGCTCTGCTCCAGCGCCCGGTTGCCGGGGGCGCCACCCGCGAACGGGGTGAGCGTGCCGCGCCCGACGTGCCGCAGCAGGTCCATGGTGAACAGCCGGTCCTCGGCACCGGCGAATCCCGCGCCGTACATGGTGCCGCCGCGGGTGGTGCCGGTGATGTGCGGTACGCCGGTGGACCGGTCCCGCACGATGGTCACGTCGGCGCGCGGGGAGTAGGTCCGTTCGGCCTGGCCGGGCGGTACCCCGAAGGAGGCGTCGTTGAAGAAGTTGCCGATCTGGTCCTCGCGCAGGCCGGCGTAGCCGTAGACCAGGTTGGCGTACTTGCCGAGCTGGTCGCCGGAGTGCCGGGGCAGGGTGCCGAAGGCCTGGTTGCCGAGGATCTCGACCAGGGTGGCGTTGCCGTTCTGGCCGGGCGGCAGGATGTCGGCGCATTCGCCGAGGCAGTAGTCGGTGGCGGCGAAGGAGGTGGTGCCGTTGCTGGCCGGTGCGGCGGAGCTGGACCCGATTCGGTCCGGTTCGGGGGCGGCCTGTGCGCCGCCGGGACCGGCCACGAGCGCGGTCGCCGTGGTGACCAGGACGGCGAAGGCCGCCGTCACCCGTCGATTCAGGACATGTCCGGGCATGGCTGATCCTCCTGCCGGTGGGATCATTACATGAAGAAACCTCGGGTACCGGATGGTAACCGTTCGTCGAGAACGTTGGAAAGACCTAACATCGTCGATACCTCGCCGACATCCGCTCCTGCTCCGCGTACCCGGTGGGACGGTCGGACGGCTCACCACGACAAACGGCGACCCGACCGCCGGCTCCGGCGGTCGGGGCGCCGTTTGTCCCCGGT
>NZ_JBFAPP010000031.1:0-80645 GCF_040676775.1 Micromonospora sp. NPDC049523
GCGCCCGGTAGAAGGCGCAGAACTTGCAGGCCGTCACGCAGACGTTGGTGTAGTTAATGTTGCGGTCGATCAGCCCACCCCCTCCGCCGCCCCCCTCCGCCGCCCCGTCGATCTTGTAGTTGTGGTGCCTCAGAAGTCGGATTCGTGGCCTTTGTGAGGGACCACAACTGCAAGATCAACGGGAGGGGTGGGAGGCGTGGAAGGTTTGCGGGGATTTCGCGAGGACCAGGGGTAGGAAGTTCTGGTCGGAGGGCGTACGGGGACGGTGCCGGCGAGTACGTTGGCGACCTCCGTCCAGATCAGAGTGCCCTCGGGACATGTCTCGTACGGGGTGCCGGACCAGCGGGTGATGCGGAACAGGAAGCCGAACCAGTTCTCGCCGTTGCGGCCGAAACCGGGCCAGGAGATGGTGCCGGCCAGTTCCAGCGCCTCGCACTCGATGCCGGCTTCCTCGCGGATCTCCCGCCGCATGCCGGCGACAACGTCCTCGCCGGGTTCGAGCTTGCCGCCCAGCCCGTTGTACTTGCCGCCCAGCCCGTTGTACTTGCCGCCCAGCCCGTTGTACTTGCCGCCCAGCCCGTTGTAATAGCCGCCCAGCCCGTTGTAATAGCCGAAGTGCAGGTCGTCGGGGTGGGTGTCGCGCCGGATTATCAGCACCCGGCTGCCGTCGGGGGAGAGTACGTAGCCGAGAGTGGCGAGGATGGCCTGCACGGGGCCACCTACGGCGGGTTGGGGCTGGTGGCGGAGAGGCGACCTGCGCGTTGGTGCGTGGACCGACTACCGTCTCGGGCCATGACTGGTGTTGCGCTGGCCGAAGAACTGCTGTTGCTCGCGTACGACGACGAGTCGGGCAAAGCGACTGGATCGCGGATCGGACTCGACCTCGCGATGGCCGCCGGGGTCCTGGTCGACCTGGCATTGGCCGGCCGGGTCGCGTACGCCGACGGTTCGATCGTGGTGAGCGACCCGTCGCCGACCGGGTACCCGATCACCGACGAGGTGTTGGGGCGGATGGCGGCGGACACCCCGCACACGCCGGCCTCCTGGGTGCAGCGGCTGCGGCACGGCCTGCGGGACCGGATCCTGGCCGACCTTGTCGCTCGGGGCGTGGTCCGGGACGTCGACGAGACCGCGCTCGGGCACATCCATGTGCACCGCTACCCGGTGGTGGACCCGACGCTGGAGGCGGAGATCCGGGACCGGTTGGCGGTCGCGCTCACCGGTGACCAGGTGCCGGACGAGCGTACGGCCGCGCTGGCGGCCCTGGTCGGGGCGAGCCGGATGGAACCGAGCCTGGGATTGTCCGGTCCGGCCCTGGCGGACGCGCACCGGCGGCTGGCGGAGATCGCCGGTGGTGCCGGGTTCACCGGTGAGGTGAGCCTCGAGGAGTCCACCATCCGCCCGTCGGTGGCACTGGTGATCGCCGCCCTGGCGAAGGCGATCACGGCCGCGCTCGGCGCGCCCCGCTGAGCGCCGACGGCTTGAGCGCCGACGGCTTGAGCGCCGACGGCTTGAGCGCTGACGGCTTGAGCGCTGACGGCTGAGCGCACACGGCTGAGCGCCGACGGCTGACTCGAGCTCTCAGCGGGGTTGGAGCAGGCCGTTGCCGGTGGGGCGGTTGGTCGCGCCGGGTTTGCCGGGGCGGGCGGTCGGCACCGGACCGGCGACGCCCACACCCGGCTGGAGCAGGTGGGCGAGTTCGGTGGCGGTCTGCTGGGCGCGTTCCGCTTCCACCTCGGCGGTCACCTCCCACGGGGACCGGACCGGGAGGTAACGAGCCAGGAAGCTCCGGGCCATGGCGTCCGCCCGCTCCCGGTCGACACCGGCGCCCGTGGTGCCGTCCAGGCTGATGGTGTCGTGGTCCCGGAGACTCAGCAGCTCGTTGAGGCGTACCGGCGTCTGCGGGTCGGTGGGATCGGCGTGGAGGTGCCGGAGCCGGCCGGGCACCGCCGTGGCCCGCAGGTACGACCAGTGGTGGTGCAACGCCGAGGCGAGGCTGACATCGCCCGGGTGCCCGAACTGGTGCCGCCTCGTCCCGGCGAGTTCCTCCGACGCCGCGGCGCAGATCTCGGCGAGCATCGATCGGCGCAGCGCGTGCGGCGCCTGCTTGAGCTGCTGGCTGATCACCCGCCCGAACCGGCGGTTGACGATCCGGCGGTTGTTCTTGGCGGCGGCGGTGGCTGCCGCGTCCGTGTACGCGGGCTCGCCCAGGTCGATCTGGGCCGACCGGGACGGGAAGAACTTGGTCAGGCCGTTGGGGTGGAAGAACGTGCCGGGTAGCACCGGCCGCCCGAGCAGGACGTTGCCGCCGAGGTAGAGGAAGTGTTCGGCGAGTCCGGGGATCAGGTGCAGGACCGACTCGACCGCGTACGGGTTGAAGGTCGGCAGGACGGCGTCGGCGGTGAACAGTTCCCGGTGGCCGACCACGGTCAGGCCGGGTTGGCGTACGTCCAACCAGCGGGGCACCTGCCCGTCGGTGACCAGGTAGATGTGCCGTAGCCAGGGTGCGTACAGGTGCAGCGAGCGCAGCGAGTGGCGTAGGTCGTCCCGGTCGGGCGGGTGGGGTTCGTCGGCGGTCTGCGTACCGGTCGGTGCCTGCCGGTGCCGTGCCGCCTGGTAGCGAGAACGCCAGTGCGGGTCGGTGCCGTCGAACCAGGTGTAGACGGCGTCGATCGGGAAGGTGATCGCGTCCACGCCGACCCCGGCGAAGTCGGCCCGGACCGGGTAGCGGGCGTGGTAGCCGGCCGGCACGAACGGGTTCAGCGAGGCGCCGGGCACCCGTACGTTCGGCCGGTAGCTGGGCAGGCTGCGGGAGAGCCCGTTCGGCCGGGGTGCGGTCAGGCGGCCGTCACCGGCATGCCAGAACTCCAGCTCACACGCGTACGCCGCGCCGTAGGCGAGGTGTTCACCGGTCCACAGCGGCCGGTAGACCAGCACCACGTCGGCCCGCCGCAGGCGGTACGGGCGGCGGCCGGGGCGTGGACGTACCACCCGGCGGTTGGGGCGTCCGACCAGGACACCGGGCAGGCCGGCGACCGCCCGAAGCGCTTCGGTGCGCTGGCTGGCCGGCACGCCGACCCTGCTGCGCAGTCCCCGGTGGTGCGGGATGGCGAAGTGCTCGACCGAGGCGTCCGCGAGCGCGCCCAGCACCCGGTCCAGGTTGCCCTGGTGGGCGCCGAGCGGGGTGGCGTCGGGGTCGACGTCGGCGGCCACCCTGCGCCCGTCGAGGTGGACCCAGCGCCGGCCGGTGGGCCGTTCGGACCGGTCGTCGTACCACTGGCGCACGGTGACCGCGAGGGTTCCGCCCGGCCGGCCCAGCCAGCGGGCGAGTTGCACCTGACGGTCGAAGGGCAGCCGTCGGTGCAGCCGTCGTCGGAGGGCGGTCGGGATCAGTGCGTAACAGCGGCGTGCGAGCACACCTGCTGTAACGACTGGTCGCGAGCAAAGGTGGTGGGCCCGGCCACCCGGGTCACCGGATGCCGAGCGCCGTGGCGATCTCGGTCCGCAGTGTGACCAGGGCATCGGTGGCCGACCGTCGGGCCAGCGTGACCGCGTCCGCGGCGTCCGCGTGCCCGTCCGGGCCGTCGACCGGCGCCACCACTTCGAGGTACGCCTTCAGCTTCGGCTCGGTGCCGGAGGGCCGGATCACCACCCGTGCGGCGTCGGTCCGCAGGATCACCACGTCGGCCTCCGGCAGCAGGTCCTGCACCGAGGTCACCGGGGCGTCGAGCAAGGTGGTGGGGGTGTCGGCCCGGATCCGGTCCATCGCGTCCCGGATCTCCCGCAGGTCGTCGACCCGCAGCGAGAGCTGGTCGGTCAGGTGCACCCCGAACTCGGCGGCGAGTTCGTCCAGCCGGTCGAGCAGCGTACGGCCCTCGGCTTTCAGGTCGGCGGCGAGTTCGGCGACGGTCAGCGCGGCGGTGATGCCGTCCTTGTCGCGTACGAGGTCGGGGGAGACGCAGTAGCCGAGCGCCTCCTCGTAGCCGTAGACCAGCGGCGTGCTGCCGGACTCGGCCCGCACGATCCACTTGAACCCGGTCAGCGTCTCGTCGTACGGCAGTCCTCGGGCGGCGCAGATGGCCCGCAGCAGCGCGGAGGAGACGATCGTGGTGGCGTACAGGCCGGTGATGCCGCGCCGGATGAGCCGGTCGGCGAGGAGCACACCCAGTTCGTCGCCGCGCAGCATGCGCCACTGCCCGTCGGGTCCGCGTACCGCGACCGCGCACCGGTCGGCGTCCGGGTCGTTCGCGATGGCCAGGTCCGCGTCGATCTTCTCGGCGAGCGCGAGCAGCAGGTCGGTGGCGCCCGGCTCCTCCGGGTTCGGGAACGCGACGGTGGGGAAGTCGGGGTCGGGTTCGGCCTGCTCGGCGACGATGCCGGGGACACCGAAGCCGGCGCGGGCGAAGGCGGCGGTGAAGACGGCGGCGCCGACCCCGTGCAACGGGGTGTACGCCACCTTCAGTCCCCGCGGGCCGTCCGGGTCCAGCACCGCCGCTGCCGCGCCCACGTACGCGGCGACCAGGTCGTCTCCGAGCACCTCACCGGCCGGGCCGAGCGGCACCTCGTGCAGCGGGCCGACCGCGCGGATCGCGGCCTCGATCTCCGCGTCGGCCGGCGGCACGATCTGCGCCCCGGCGCCCCGGGGACCGCCCAGTTCGGCGCCGAGGTAGACCTTGTAGCCGTTGTCCTGGGGCGGGTTGTGGCTGGCGGTGACCATCACACCGGCCGCCGCACCGAGCGCCCGGACGGCGTACGCGAGCACCGGGGTGGGCAGTGGTCGGGGGAGCAGCAGCGCCGGCCGTCCGGCGCCGGTGGCGATCTGGGCGGTCCGTTCGGCGAACGTACGGGAGCCGTGGCGCGCGTCGTACCCGATCACCAGCGGTCCGGTGGCGGCGCGGGCGGCGAGCCAGCCGACCAGCCCGGCGGCGGCCTGGCTGACCACGGCGAGGTTCATCCCGTTCGGGCCGGCGCGCAGGGGGCCGCGCAGCCCGGCGGTGCCGAAGGTGAGCGGCCCGGCGAACCGGTCGGCCAGCTCGGCGGCGCTACCCGGCAGCCGGTCGACCAGCGCCCGCAGCTCGTCCCGGGTGACCGGGTCGGGGTCGTCGGCCAGCCAGGCCTCGGCACGGGTACGCAGGTCGTCGGGGTCGTTCGGGTTCGCCGTCACTCGGACTTGATAGCACGGCGGGGGACCCGGTCGGTGAGGGTCCCCCGGTCGGTGGGTCAGCCGATGCCGGTGATGGTGAAGCTGCGGACCATCTCGTCGAAGATCGGCTTGCTTTCCTCGAAGCGCGCGTCCGGGGTGGTCAGGTAGAACTCGTACGCCTTGCCGTCCTGGACGATCGCCCGCCAGATGCCGTGCCGCTTGGTGTCGCCCTCGCCGCAGGTGTATTCGAGTTCGCCGGCCGGCTTGCCGTTGATCTCGACGTCCTGGAGCGCGATCTGGGCGTACGGCTTGGTGCAGGACTTGTTGTCCGGCTTGGCGAGGATGGTGCCGGCGGATTCGAGGAACTTGGTCGGTGCCGGGTTGCTGGCCGCCTTCTCGATCAGCACCCGGACCCGGCGGCCGGCGTCGGCGGGGTCGGTGAAGTCGATGTAGAGGGCACCCTTGGGGGCGTTCTTCTTCCAGCCCTCGGGCACGTTGACCGAGACGCCGCGTTCGGCGTGCGTCTGGACCGGGAACGTCGGCCCGGCCGGCGCGGTGGGGCTCGCCCCGGCCTGGGGCACCGGAGCGGCCGGATCCGAGCCACCGCCGGAGAGGGCGATGATGCCGATTACCAGGACCAGGACCACACCGCCGGCCGCGGCGAGCTGCATCTTGCGCGGCCAGCCCTTGACCGTGGTGAGGGCGGTGTCGCCGAACCGGCGGGCGCCTGCCATGGCGTTGCCGAGGGCGGCGTTACCGCCGGACCGGGAGCCGCCGTAGGTGGCGGTGCTGCCGCCCGGGGTGCCGTAGATCGCCGGCCCGCTCTCGTCCCAGCGTCCACCGGCCGGCATCGCGCCGGTCGGGGTGCTGAACGCTCCACCGGCCTTGGTCTGGTCCGTCCCGCTGCCGGAGTGGGCCGAGCCCTGCGGCGCCTGGCCACCGGACTTGCGTAGCTGGGCCAGCCGGTCGGTCAGCGACTCGCCGGGTGCGAGCATCGCCGAGCCACCGATCTGGCCGGTGGGTTGCGGGGTCGCGGGCGGGGTCGGTGGCTGCCACGGGGCCCGCTGGGCCGGCACCACCGAGTACGGGTCGGTCACGAAGTGCCCGGCGGCGGTGCTGGCCAGCGGGCCGGCGAGCAGTTCGCGCAGCATGTTGCGCGAGGTGTCCACGTCGAAGCGGCGGGACGGGTCCTTTTCCAGCAGACCCATCAGCACGTCGGTCAGCGGCCCGGACCGGCTCGGCGGCGCGGGTGGGTCCTCGACCACGGCGTGCATGGTCTCGATCGGGTCGCCCCGGTCGAACGGCGGGCGCCCCTCCACCGCGGTGTAGAGCGTGACGCCGAGCGAGAAGAGGTCGCTGGGTGGCCCGAAGTCGCTGCCCATTGCGCGTTCCGGGGAGATGAAGTGCGGCGAGCCGAGCACCATGCCGGGGGTGGTGAGCTGGACGTCGGTGGGCATCCGGGCCACCCCGAAGTCGGTCAGTACGCACCGGCCGTCGGAGGCGATCAGCACGTTCGCCGGCTTGACGTCCCGGTGCAGTACGCCGATCGCGTGTGCCACCTCGAGCGCGCCGAGCAGTGCGATGCCGATCTTGGCTACCGCGCGGGGGGCGAGCGGCCCGTCCTCGATCACCATGTCGGCGAGGCTGCGCGCGTCGAGCAGCTCCATCACGATCCAGGGCCGGCCGCCCTCGGTGACCACGTCGTAGACCTGCACCACGGCCGGGTGTTGCAGGGCGGCGGCCGCGCGGGCCTCGCGCAGGGTGCGTTCGTACATCGCGTCGCGGTCACTGGGGGCGAGCCCCGGTGGCAGCACGACCTCTTTGACGGCCACGTCGCGGCGGAGCAGGGTGTCGGCCGCGCGCCACACCGTGCCCATGCCGCCATGGCCGACCGCTGCCCGCAGCGAGTAACGACCGCCGATGGTGGCGCCGGGAGCTGCACGTCCGCTGGTGGGGCTGACTGGTCCGCCACTCCACGTCGGAATCTGAGTCACAGGAAAGGCCGCCGGGAAAAATCGAGGGGCATGGGACACATCCCCCCTATCTTGCGGGTTGTGGCACCGGTAGCGAAAGCCAACGCGGCGTGCCTTCTTCGGAACTCGTACATCCACATCAACTCACTCACTCAACGTACCCAATTCCGGACGCAGTGTATCTAATGACGCGACGAACTGTGGTTTGACGGACACGGTGTGCGTAAGGGGGTGAACGGGGTATGTCAGGGTCACGGTCGCGCTGTTCGCCGTCGGGTCCGCCGACCGTTCGCGGGCCAGGTGCCAGCGGCGAAAATTCCGGCAATTCGGGCGTGGTTGGCGCCGTCCGGGTCGGGGTACGTGACCGGCGCAACCGTCACGCGTTGTAGGAGGTGAGGGGGCCACATGCTGGCGTTTGAGGGCGACCCTCGGACCGGACCGAAGCTTTCCGAACGCTCCTACCAGGACATACGTGACGCTACGCGGTCCGATCACTACCAAATTGATGTTGCGCAGCGTCACCGTCGGAGGTCTAGGCTGTCCGAGTCCCATCCCATCCACAGTGATCGAGAATTCGACGTGACGAGTGCGTTGACGCTGCCGCCCGGCAGCCCGCTGGCGTCGCCCACGCCCGAGCTGCCGCCCGGGGCCGTGCCCCTTCCGTACGAGCTCGACCGGATGCTGGCACTCCGGATGCCGGACCTGGTAGCCACCCGCCGCTTCATCCATGCCCACCCCGAGCTGTCCGGGCAGGAGTTCGGCACCGCCGCGCTGATCGTCCGCGAGCTCACCGCCGCCGGTCTGGAGCCGCGGCTGCTGCCGAAGGGCAACGGCGTGATCTGCGACATCGTCGGCCGGCCGAACGCTCCGGTGGTCGCCCTGCGGGCCGACATCGACGCGCTGCCGCTCACCGACATCAAGGACGTGCCCTACCGGTCCACCGTCGACGGTGTCTGCCACGCCTGCGGACACGACGTGCACGCCACCATCCTGCTGGGCACGGGCCTGCTGCTGGCCCGGCTCGCCGCCGAGGGCAGGTTCGACGGCCGGATCCGGCTGATCTTCCAACCGGCCGAGGAGGCGTTTCCGTCCGGGGCGCCGGAGGTGATCGACGCGGGCGGCCTCGACGAGGTGTCGGCGATCTACGCCCTGCACTGCGCGCCGCAGCTGCCCACCGGCGTGGTCGGCGTACGGACCGGGGCGATGACCGCGGCCTGCGACATGGTCGAGGTGACGGTCACCGGTACGGGCGGACACACCGCCCGGCCGCACCTGACCACCGATCTGGTGTACGCACTCGGCCGGCTCATCGTCGACGTGCCCGGACTGCTCAGCCGCCGGATGGACCCGCGTACGCCGTTGTCGATCGTCTGGGCGGCGGCCCACGCCGGTACCGCGTACAACACGATCCCGGCCGAGGGCACCGTCCGGGGGACCATCCGCACGCTGAGCACGCAAGCCTGGCGGGAGGCGCCCGACCTGGTCCCCGAGCTGATCCGGGAAGCGCTCGCCGGCACCGGGGCGAAGGCCGACATCCACTACAACCGCGGCTTCCCGCCGGTGGTCAACGAACAACGGGCCACCGAGACGATCGCCACCGCCGCCGGTCGCGCACTCGGCCCCGAGCAGGTGCTGGAAGCCGCGGTCAGCATGGGCGGCGAGGACTTCTCGTTCTACCTCGAACACGTACCCGGGGCGATGTTCCGCCTCGGCACCGGCGGTCCCGGCTCGGACCTGCACCACCCCGGGTTCGACGTGGACGAGCGGGCCATCGGGTACGGCATCCGGGTCATGACGCACGCCGCCCTGGTGGCCTTCCCCGGCGTACGGCGACCGGTCCGGACCGACCAGGAATAGCGCGTGGGGCAAGCGGTCGGATCGCCGGTGGCACCGGGCGGCACGAGGCCGCCCGAGCCGACCGCTGACGGGTTGTGGGGCCCGTTCCGGTGAACCACATCCATCGTGTGCAACTCGCGCAGCTTCGCAGTGCGCCCTCAGAAGAGGAGGAACGGTCGTGCGCCAGAGCGTGATGACGGCCGAGCTCGACAGTACGGGCGGGGCTTCGCCATTTTTGCGGCACCAACGGGAACATCTCTGCGTCGACTGCGGACACGTCCATCTCGGCGGTCCCGCGTCCACAGCCGGTCCGCACCACCGCAAGCAGCGGTTCGGGGCCGGCACGATCGTACGCAGCGCCCGCGGTCCGATCACCGAACTGCACATCGTCCCGCACGGTGGCACCGAACTCCCGGACGACCTGATCGCGGAGACCGACCCGGAGAACTTCCAACCGCTCGCCGAACTGGTGCACCAGAACGTCGACCTGGGCACCGGGGCGATCTACCGACGGCTGGTCGACGACGTCAGGTCCGGGGCGGCCGAGGGCGTCGCGGTCGCCGGCTTCCACCTGTCCCGCCTGCTGATCGACGCGAACCGGGCCAGCCTTGAGGGGCAACTGCCCAACGACCCGTACGTGGGCAGCGCCGAGCTGTACCAGACGTACCTGCGTCGGCGGGGCCGGGACCTGCGGCACGAGGCACTGCTGCCGTGGCTGGCCGCGGTGGACGAGGTGCTGGAGTCGATGGACAGCCGGGGCATCGTGTACCACCACCACACGTACGACGTGCTCTCGATGAGCCCCCGCCCGTGGGACCGGGGTGTCGCCGCGAAGCGACCCGCGTTCCAGCTCATCTGGAAGCGGCCGTCGTTGGACGGGGTGATCGACGACCGGGTACCCGACCCGGGGCTGGCTCCGCTGGCCGACGTCGAGGACGTACGGCGCCGGATCCGCGCCTTCCTGGAGCGGGAGATCGGGCTGAGCAACGGCAACGGTGACATCGACTACCCGTTGCTGCTGCCGGTGATGCCGTTCAAGGGTTCCCGGCGGGGCGATCCACCGAGCCTGCCGCAACACCTCGTGTACGACCTGCGCAAGGACATCCTGGCCACCGACGAGCAGATCCGGGCGTGGGTGCTCGACGGCCCCTGGCGGCTGGGAGGCGCCCGGCGCGGCGGGGCGAGGGCGGGCGGCGACGGGGCCGTCTCCGCGTACTTCGGCTGAGCCGACCGTCGTCGGGTGACCGTGCTGGGTCACCCGACGACGGCACCGCCCCGGCTCAGTCGGTGTGGTCGGACGGGACTCCGGCCGGGGGCTCGTTGCGTGGCGTGGGCAGCAGGGGTGCCGGATGGCCCGCCGGTGCCACGATCGGTGGCGCCGGCCGCCCTCGGCGGTTGCGCCGGACCAGCCAGATCACCGCCCACGCCGGTACGCCGAGCGCGATCAGCCACGGCAGCAGCGCGCCGAACACGACCAGTACCACCCGCACGGTGCCGAGCAGCGCCTCCCAGCCGCCGCGCAGCCCGTCGAGGAAGCCGTTCGCCTCCTCTTCCTCCTCCACCACCACGGCCTCGGGCCCGACCAGCCGTACGGTGATGGTGGAAAGCGCGGTCAGGTCGCCCAGCCGGCGCTGCCGGGCCTGGAGCGCGACCAGGTCGGCCTCCCGTTTGGCCAGTTCGCCCTCCAGCATCACCAGGTCGGTCAGGGACTTGGCCTGTGCCAGCAGCCGCCGCCCGCTCTCCACCCGGGCCTGCTGGGTGCTGATCCGTGCGGCCAGGTCCAGGGTCTGCTCGGTGACGTCCTCGGTCTTGATCTCACGCCGTTCCTGGTGGCCGAGCTTGGCCAGGGCGTCGACCACCGAGCTGAACCGGTCCGCGGGCACCCGCAACGTCAGCGTCGCCTCGGCGTCACCGGTGACGCTGGTCCGGTGGTCTCCGCCGACGAAACCACCGGCGCCGGTCGCGATCGTGACCGCCTCGGCGGCGGCCCGCTCGACCTCCTTGACCCGGACCGTCATCGAGCCGGTGTAGATGATCGACCGCTGGTCCACCCGCAGGTTCGTCGGCACCTCCGCGCCCGGCTTCGCCTCCGCGCCGTCCTCCTGCTGCAAGCCTGGTTCCCGGGCGTTGTCGGCCCCGGCCGGCTGGGCGGCGCCCGAGGTGCTCGCACTGTCGTCCGACCCGGCGCTGCATCCCGTCAAGACCAGTACGGCAACCAGCCCCGCCGTACCCAGGAGCCCGAACCATCGTCCTCGCGTCCTATCGCGCATGAGTCCTCCGAATTTTTCGTTTCCCCGTCACGGGTGTTGCTCAGACGCGAGGCGGTCGCGCCCCGGTTCCGGCAGACTGCGCTGGGGGACGTCACGATTCGGTTGTCGAGGAGTCACGATGCGGTGCACCGGTTACGACCACCCGGCGATATCGTCCGAATTGGACTCGGTCGGCCGGTCGGACGTCAGGTGAACCCACCCGTAGCGCGGGATGAGAGCCATGACCGTTGATCTTGTCGAGCGGCTCTACACCGCCCCGCCGGACGGCTTCGTGGCCGCCCGTACCGAGGCGGTCGCGGCGGCGCGGGCAGCGGGCGACGAGGCGACCGCCCGGCAGGTCGCCAAACTCCGCAAGCCGACTGTTGCCGCCTGGATGGTGAACCTGCTCGCCATCCGGCGCCCCGACCTCGTCGCCGACCTGGTCGAGCTTGCCGGCGAACTGCGTACCGCCCAACGGGAACTGCGCGGGCCACAACTGCGCGAACTCTCCGCCCAGCGGCGCAGCACCGTATCCGCCCTGGTCGCGCAAGCGCGAGGGCTGGCGACCGAGGCCGACAGCCGGCTGGCGGCGGGCAAGCTGCCCCTGGCCGAGGTGGAGGCGACCCTGCAGGCCGCGCTCGCCGACCTCGACGTCGCCGAACAGGTACGGTCCGGGCGGCTGGTCCGGGCCGCCAGCTACGCCGGATTCGGTGAGGTCCCCCGACCGCAGCTTCGCCTGGTCGCCGGAGGACCGGAGCTGTCCCTACCGGCACCCGGCACCCGCACCGGCAAACCGTCGACCGGTGCCGGTGCCGGTGCCGGTGCCGGTGCTGGGGCGGCCGGGCAGGGTGGGGACCGGTCGACGACCGGACGGGCCGCCACCGAGCCGTCAGCGGCCGAGCGGGCCGCCGAGAAGCGTGCCGCGGCCGAGCGGGCCAGCCTCCGCCGGACGTTGGCCCGAGAGCTGGCGAACGCCCGTACCGAACAGCGGCGGGCGGAGGCGGACCTGGACCGGGCCACGGCGGCGGAACGGGACGGGGCCGCCGCTCTGGCCGACGCGGAACGAGCCCTGGCCGAGGCGGAACGTCGGCGGGCCGGGGCTGAGCAGGAGGTCAGCCGACGCAAGCTGGCCCGGAAGACGGCCGAGCGGGCGGCGGCCGCCGCCCGGCGCCGCACCGGGGACGTCGAGGCGGCGGTCGAGGCGCTCGATGCCGAGTAGGGTGCCCGCAGACCCGGGGAACGAACAAGCTCGATCGAAGACCACCCCGAGGTACGCAGGATCGCGGGAAGGGTGACCAGTTGACCCCTGAACAGGCCGCCGCGGCGGCCGGACCGAGCATCTCGGCGCTGGTCGGCGCGTTCGGCGAAAGCCCGCAGACGCAGCACCGCGCGCGGGTGTTCGGCCTGTCCGGCTGGGCGTTCCAGGTCGCCGGGCGTGGCGGGGTGCTCGGCGACGTGGCTCCCGAGACGGTGGCCGCGACGCTCGGCTTCCTCGCCCCGGACGCGGTCGCCGAGGGCTGGGAGGCCGCTCGCCGGGTGGCCCGGCCGACCGAGGTCGCGGCGAGCAACCTCGCCGAGTGCTGCCGCTGGGGCACGCAACACCTGCACGGCTTCCCCAAGCTGGACCGGCTGCTCGAGTTGACGTCCCGGGCCGTCGAGGACGCCGACGCGACCGGCATGCCGCTGTTCGCGGCCTGGCGGGCGGTGCCGGCACCGGTACACGACCCGGCCGGCCGGATGGCGGTGCTGCTGTACCTGCTGCGGGAGCATCGCAGTGCGGCGCACCTGATCGCCGTACGGGTCGCCGGGCTGACCCCGCTGGAGGCGATCCTGGCCGGGCCGGACGGCGAGGCAGGCGCACTGGCCAACGGCTGGCAGCCGCCGTACCCGCAGGTCGCCGCACTGATCCGGCGCCGGCTCTGGGCGGACGCGGTCACCGACAAACTCGCCGCGACCGGCTTCCGCAACCTGCGTGACACCGAGCGGATCGAACTGGTCGACCTGCTCGGCAGCCTGCGTACCGGTCTCACCTGAACCGCCCGGCTCTCACCTGACCCGCCCGGCGCCGTGCCGATCGGATGGCCCGGGGCGTCAGGTGGTGGTGGCGGTCCCGGTCGGTCGGGCTCGCAGCTCGGCGACGTAGTCGTCCGGGGCACCGGCCTTCTCGGCCGCGTTGGCGATCTCCGAGAGGTACCAGGCGGTGGGCAGGCCCCCCTCGTACCCGGCGAAGACGTAGACCCAGGCGGTCACCTCGCCGTCCAGCGTCACCACCCGTACGTGCAGCTTGCGGTAGGTCTCCGCGATCACCCCCTCGACCTCGTCGAGTTGGGCCGCATCCCAGGGATGCACGTCGTAGATCGCGACGAAGACGCGATCGCCGGGAGATTCCACGATGGTGGTGACCGCACCCTCCCAACCGATCACCCCCTCACCGGCAAAGGTGAGGCGCCAGCCTTCCAGCCAGCCGGTGCCGATCATGGGCGAATGCGGACAGTAAGCACGCATCCGGGCAGGATCGAGGTTTGAGCCGTACGCGGCGTAGTGACGCACGGCGATGACGATAGCCCGGCGGACGGGTGGTGGAGAATACGACAGTGCGTGTCGGACGGGTTGGGGAGAAGAAAGTCACTGTGAGCGTCAACGAAGGGCAAGTTCTGTGAGCCGTATCGTGATCATCGGCGGGGGGCCGGCCGGTTACGAGGCCGCGCTGGTAGCGGCCCAGTTGGACGCGGACGTCACCGTCATCGAGGCCGAGGGGGCCGGCGGGGCCTGCGTGCTCTCCGACTGCGTCCCGTCCAAGACCTTCATCGCCAGCTCAGACGTGGTCACCGGGTACCGGGACACGGAGGAGTTCGGGGTGCACTCGGACGGGCTGGAGGCGGTCACGGTCGACGCCGAGGCGGTGTACGGGCGGGTCAAGCGCCTGGCACTGGCCCAGTCGGCGGACATCCACGCCAAACTCATCAAAGCGGGCGTCACCTTCATCGCCGGTCGGGCCCGGCTCGGTGAGGACACGCTCGGTCACACCCACCGGGTGCTCGTCACCCCGACCGGTGGTGACTCCGAGTATCCGGTCGACGCCTCTACCGTACTGATCGCGACCGGTGCCACGCCCCGGGTGCTGCCGACCGCCGTACCGGACGGGGAGCGGATCCTGACCTGGCGGCAGGTGTACGACCTGGACGAACTGCCCGAGGACCTGATCGTGATCGGGTCCGGGGTGACCGGGGCCGAGTTCGCCAGCGCCTACCTGGCGATGGGCGTACGGGTGACCCTCGTCTCCAGTCGGGACCGGGTGATGCCGCACGAGGACGCCGACGCCGCCGCCGCGATCGAGCAGGTGTTCCGGGCCCGGGGCATGACCATCCTGAACAACTCCCGCGCCAACGGCGTACGGCGTACCGCCGACGGGGTCGAGGTGGAACTCTCCGACGGCCGTACGATCACCGGCTCGCACGCCCTGATGGCGGTCGGCTCGATCCCCGACACCGCCTCCCTCGGCCTGTCCGAGTACGGCGTGGCGGTTTCCCCGGGCGGGTACGTCACCACCGACCGGGTGTCCCGGACCAACGTGCCGGGCATCTACGCGGCCGGGGACTGCACCGGGGTGCTGCCGCTGGCGAGCGTCGCCGCGATGCAGGGCCGGATCGCGATGTGGCACGCGCTCGGCGAGGCGGTCCAGCCGCTGCGGCTGCGTACGGTCGCGGCGAACGTCTTCACCGATCCGGAACTGGCCACCGTCGGGGTGTCGCAGGACGAGGTGGACTCCGGTCGTACCCCGGCCCGCCAGGTGATGTTGCCGCTGGCCGGCAACGCGCGGGCCAAGATGGCCGACCTCTCCGACGGCTTCGTGAAGCTGTTCTGCCGGCCGGCCAGTGGTCAGGTGATCGGCGGGGTGGTGGTCTCACCGAAGGCCAGCGAGCTGATCCTGCCGATCACCCTCGCGGTGGAGAACAACCTGACCGTGGACCAGTTAGCCCACACGATCACGATCTACCCGTCGCTGTCCGGCTCGGTCACCGAGGCGGCGCGTCAGCTGATGCTGCACGGTTCGGAGTGATCCCGGAGGCTGCCAGCGCCGGCTCCGGCGCTGGCAGCTCCACCGCCGCCCGACCGCTGGTCAGGGTCAACGCCCAGCCGGCAGCGGCGAAGCCGGCCGCGGCCACCAGGGCCACCGTCGCGAGCCGCCACACCGAGTCGGTGAGCGCGGCGCCGCCGAGGTGGCCGACCAGGGCGCCGTACGCCGCCCAGCCGAGCGCGGCCAGCGCGTCGTACGCGAGGAAGCGTCGGTACGGGTAACGGACCCGGCCGGCGTTGAAGCAGGCGATCATGCGGCCGCCGGGTACGAAGCGGCAGAGCAGGATGACCAGCGGTCCGGGTTGCCGCAGGGCGCGGGTGAAGCGTCCGGCGGCCTGCCGGGACCGGGAGCCGTTCACCCGCTCGACCTGCTCATCGCCGTTCCCGGCCCGGCTCCGTGCGCTGCGCCAGCCGCTGAGCAGCCGCCCCGCCCCGGTCCGACCGAGCAGGTAGCAGGCGGTGTCGCCGCAGAACACGCCGAGCGCGCCGACGCCGATGGTCAGCGGCAGGTTCAGGTTGCCGTAGATGGTCAGGGCACCGCCGGTGATCATCACTACCTGGGTCGGTACCACCGGCACGAAGGCGTCCACGACGAGGAGGCCGAACAGCGCCAGGTACGCCGACGTGGGGGACGCGACGTTGGTGAGAAGTTCGAGCACTCGGGTCACCTCGACGCGATCGGCCGCCATGGTCTCCGTCGAGCCTGAACCGGCGCTCTCCGCCGCCTCACATGGGCCCGACCAGTGGTGATACCGGCCACGCTACGGCCATCGGCCACGGATCGGGGTGTGATATTGCCGGTGTCGCGCCCGTGGCGTTCGTGTTGCCACCGGGTGCGCTTCGCGGGACCCGGCAAACCGGGCTGTCGGCGTACCGTTGGAGGGGCGCGACCCGCCACCTCAGGTCCCCCCGTTCCTGACGGTTACGGCTAGCCATCGGGCCGCCGGCGGGTCCCGCGCCGGCGGCCCACCGCTGCGCCGGGGGCACCGGCCGGTCAGATCACCGGTTGCGCGTCGTTGCGCGGTGCCGAGGCCAGCCAGGGCAGGAACCGGCGCAGCCACTGGTCCACGCCGGGGACGGCCAGGACCCGGGTGATCACACCGGCGACGACGATGAGCTGGGCGACCGCCGGTACGGTGTCCAGCCCGGCGGTCGCCGCCACGGTGGGTACCAGGGACAGGGCGCCGACGAGCGCGGCCAGGATGGTCCGGGCGGTGGCCCGCCAGGGGTGCCGGGTCTGGGTGGTGGTGGGGGTCATGGGGTGCCTCCCGAGGGGAATCTCCGTGTCGACCGATCAGGGTGGACACCCTGCCCAACCAGCACCGAACCGGGATGGATGCGCCCATGTCCGAAAGGTGACAATCAATGGAAGAAGATCACCTTGGCGGTCCGGATCCGGCGCAGGTAAGGACGTACGGACGAGTTCCGTCGTTACGTGGGCGCAACGAGATCGGCGTAGCGTCAGGACATGGCGGACTTGTTCGAGGACTACCGCCTCGGCCCTGGATGGGACGAGATGTTCGGCGAGCCGGGCATGCCGCGGGAAACGTACGAGGCGTTGCACGCCACGCTGCAACCACTGTCCAGCGTCGAGCTGGGCATCCGGGCCGAGGTACTGGCCAGGGCGTTCCTCGACCAGGGCATCACGTTCGCGCTCAAGGGCATCGAGCGGCCGTTCCCGCTCGACATCGTGCCCAGGATCATCGCCGCCGACCAGTGGCGGGTGGTCGAGGCCGGGGTGGCGCAGCGGGTCCGCACCCTGGAGGCCTTCCTGGCCGACATCTACGGTGCCGGCCAGGTGCTCGCCGACGGGGTGGTGCCGCGCCGGATCGTGGTGACCAGCGCCCACTTCCACCGCGAGGTCGCCGGGATCAACCCGCACAACGGCGTACGCATCCACGTCGCCGGGGTCGACCTGGTCCGCGACGAGCAGGGCACGTTCCGGGTGCTGGAGGACAACGTACGGGTGCCGTCCGGGGTCAGTTACGTGATGGAGAACCGGCGGGCGATGGCCCACGTACTGCCCGAGGTCTTCGCCGCCACCCGGATCCAGCCGGTCGAGTCGTACCCCGGGCAGTTGTTGCGGGCCCTGCGCGCCGCGGCGCCGGTCGGTGTCAGCGAGCCCACCGTGGTCGTCCTCACCCCCGGCGTGCACAACTCCGCCTACTTCGAGCACGCCCTGCTCGCCCGCGAGATGGGCGTCGAGCTGGTCGAGGGTCGGGACCTGGTCTGCGTGGGTAACGAGGTAGCCATGCGGACCACCGCGGGTGAACAACGCGTCGACGTCATCTACCGGCGGATCGACGACGACTTCCTCGACCCGGTGCACTTCCGGGCCGACTCGGTGATCGGCGTGGCCGGCCTGCTCAACGCCGCGCGGGCCGGCCGCGTCACCATCGCCAACGCGGTCGGCAACGGCGTCGCCGACGACAAGCTGCTCTACACGTACGTTCCGGAGCTGATCCGCTACTACCTGGACGAGGAGCCGATCCTGCCGAACGTGGAAACCTACCGGCTGGAGGACCCGGACGTGCTCGAACACGTACTCGACCGGCTCGACCAGTTGGTGCTCAAACCGGTCGACGGCTCCGGCGGCGCCGGCATCGTGATCGGCTCCCAGGCGAGCGACGAGGAACTGTCGCTGCTCGCCGAGAAGGTACGGCACGACCCGCGCGGCTGGATCGCCCAGCGCGAGGTGGCCCTGTCCATGGTGCCGACGCTGGTCGGCAACCGGCTGCGGGCCCGGCACGTGGACCTGCGCCCGTTCGCGGTCAACGACGGCGAACGGGTCACCGTGCTGCCCGGCGGGCTGACCCGGGTGGCACTGCCAGAAGGTGCGCTGGTCGTCAACTCCAGCCAGGGCGGCGGGTCGAAGGACACCTGGGTGCTCGCCGAGGCGCCGGTCGCCGCGATCACGGTCGCCGCCGCGTCGGAAGCACCGGCCGTCTACCTCGCCCCCGACGAACCGGCCGGATCGGGTACGACCACCGTGGCGGACGGCACCAGCCTGCCGGCGCCGCGCAGCCCCGACCCCGGTCCCGACTCCGGTCCGGTCGCCGTCCAGCAGCAACAGCAGCAGCAGTCCGCCCGGATCGGCGGGGCAGCGGCATGCTGAGCCGGATCGCGGAATCGCTCTACTGGATCGGCCGGTACGTCGAGCGGGCCGAGGACACCGCCCGCATCCTCGACGTACACCTGCACCGGATGCTCGCCGACCCGTGGGCCGACGAGGAAACCGCCTGCCGTTCGCTGCTCGCCGTGATGGGCGTGCCACCACCGGAGCAGCCGGTCTCCGCCGCCCGCGTGGTCGGCCTGCTCGGCCTCGACGAGAGCAGCCACAGCTCGGTCGTGGGCGCGCTCGCCGCCGCCCGGGAGAACGCCCGTGGGGCCAGGGAAACCATCTCCGCCGACATGTGGGAAGGGCTCAACGCCACCTGGCACGGCCTGCCCGACGCCCGTCGCCGGGTCGAGCAGCAGGGTGTGCACGCCTTCTTCCGCTGGGTACGCGAGCGCTGCGCCCTGCTCGCCGGGCTCGCCGACGCCACCATGAGCCGGGACGAGGGCTGGCTGTTCATGGTCCTCGGCCGCAGCGTGGAACGGGTCGACATGACCGCCCGGCTGCTCTCCACCCACGTACGGGCCGGCGGCAGCATCCCGTCCTGGCTGACCCTGCTTCGCTCGTGCGGTGCCTGGGAAACCTTCCTGCGCACCTACCGAGGCTCGCTCGACGACCGGTACGCGGCCGAGTTCCTCCTGCTCGACCGGCTCTTCCCGCGCTCGGTCTTCGCCGCCCTGTCGGCCGCCGAGGCGTGCCTGACCGACCTCGAACCCACCGGTGGCCCCGGCGGTCAGCCCGGTCGGGTCGGTGTCGCCACCGAGGCGCAGCGGATCGTCGGTCGGGCCAGGACCAACCTCGAATTCCGCGGCGCCGAAGAACTCCTGGCCGACTTCCCGAGCGTGCTGGCCAGCCTCGAACGCACCTGTTCACAGGTGAACGAGGCCGTTTCGCGCCGCTACTTCCGCCAGACCTCGGCGGTCCTGTGGGTCCCGGAGGCAGTGGCATGAGGGCAGCACCGGAGGAAACCGCGTGAGCGTCAACAGCTGGCGATTGAAGATCATCCACCGGACCGGGTTCAGTTACGCCGGCAAGGTCGCGTCCTCGTACAACGAGGCCCGGATGTCGCCCCGCAACGAAACCCGCCAGGCGGTGCTCGACGCCCGGGTGGAGGTCTGGCCGTCGGCCCGGACCTACCGCTACGAGGACTACTGGGGCACCTCGGTCACCGCGTTCGACGTACACAGCGCGCACGAGGCGCTGCGGGTCACCGCCGCGTCGACCGTGGAGACCCTGCCCGCCGGTGACCTGCTCCCGCCGACCGGCGGTGCGAGCTGGGCCGACCTGGCCCGGCCCGAACACGTCGACCGGTGGCACGAACTGCTGCTGCCGACCCCGCGTACCGCCCTGGACGAGGAGTTGACCGCGCTGGCCGAGATCGCCCGCGCCGGGCACGCCACCCCGCACGCGACCGCGCTGGCGCTCTGCGAACAGATCCGCGACGAGGTGGCGTACACGGCCGGGGCGACCGGCGTACAGACCGACGCGGTGCAGGCCTGGCGCCAGCGCAAGGGAGTCTGCCAGGACATCAGCCATCTGCTGGTGGGGCTGCTGCGCTCGGCCGGGATCCCGTCCCGCTACGTCTCCGGCTACCTGCACCCGTCACCGTCGGCGAGCATCGGCGAGAGCGTCGTCGGGCAGAGTCACGCCTGGGTGGAATGGTGGGTCGGCCGGTGGACCGGCTTCGACCCCACCAACGGCATCCCGATCGGCGAACGGCACGTCGTGGTCGGCCGAGGCCGGGAGTACGGCGACGTACCGCCGCTGAAGGGCGTCTACTCCGGCCCCAAGAACACCGGCCAGGGCGTGGAGGTCACCATCACCCGGCTGCGGTGAGGGGCAAATGCGGGTGCGGTGGGTGCCGAGGGCGGCGTAACCTGCCCGGCATGCAGCAATTCGTGGCAGTGACGACGACGCCGGGACACCCCGGCGTGCCGCGCTGACGCGAATCTCTCACCGTCAACCAACGGCCCCGGGGCGAACCGCTCCGGGGCTGCTTCGTACTCCGGACCGGTCCGCTCCGACCGTCCACCCGAATCGACACGGGTGGCCGGGCTCAGGGTCGTACCCGAGTTAGGAGCACGACATGGTCGACCACCGCAGGTTGGGCCGCGAACTGGAGTTGTTCCACGCCGACCCCCTCTCCGGCGCGGGCCTGCCGATCTGGTTGCCGGCTGGCGCCGCGGCCCGGCACGCCGTCGAGGAGTACGTCCGTGAGCTGGAGCGCCGCGCCGGCTACCAGCACGTCTACTCGCCCCCGATGGGCAAACGCGAGCTGTTCGAACGATCGGGACACCTCGGCTACTTCGCCGACGACATGTTCCCGCCGATGCGTCTATCCGAAGACGACGAGTTCGTGCTCCGGCCGGCGCTCTGCCCGCACCACTGCCTGGTCTTCGCCGCGCGCGGCCGGTCGTACCGCGAGTTGCCGCTGCGGGTCGGCGAACTGGGCGGGATGTACCGGCCGGAGCGGTCCGGGGTGCTCGGCGGCCTGAGCCGGGTACGCGCGATCTGGCTCAACGACGCACACAACTTCTGCGCCCTGGAGCAGGTCGGGGACGAGGTCGCCGAAATACTCGGGCTGATCCGGACCGCGCACGCCGCGCTCGGCGTACGCCCGGCCGGGTTCCGGCTGTCGCTGCGCGGGCCGGGCGAGAAGTACGTCGGCGACGACGACGTGTGGGAGCGGGCGGAGAACCTGCTCCGGCAGGCGCTCGACGCGGCCGGGCAACCGTACGTCGAGGCGGCCGGGGAGGCGGCGTTCTACGGGCCGAAGATCGACATCCAGGTCCAGGACCCGGCCGGGCGGGAGTCGACCCTGTCCACCATCCAGCTCGACTTCGACAAGGCGGAGAAGTTCGACCTGTCCTACATGGACTCCGATGGTCGGCCACGTCGGCCGGTGATCGTGCACCGCAGCCTGATCGGCAGCATGGAGCGGCTGTTCGCGTACCTGATCGAGGTGCACGAGGGGGCGTTCCCGGTCTGGTACGCCCCGGTGCAACTGGAGGTGCTGCCGGTCGGTCCGGAACAGTACGACGTCGCGGCGGCCCTCACCCGTACCGCCGTCGAGTCCGGCCTGCGGGCGGAACTCGCCGCCGACGGCTCGCTGGGCGCCCGCGTACGCGCTTCGGCTCGCCGCCGGGTCCCGTACGCCGCCGTGATCGGCCCCCGCGAAGCAGCCGAGAACCTGGTCTCGTTGCGCCAACGCGACGGCCGCTCCCTTGACCCCATGCCCATCCCCAAAGCCCTATCCCTCATAACCAACCTCGCCCCCACCCACTCCACCCCCCTCCCCTAATCTCAGGCGGAATTCCTGCACTTTCTCTACAAGAGGGCGATCTTGGGGGTGGGGTGGGGGGATCTTGTCGGTAACTAGATAGGGTTGGGGGGTGACTGGGGAGATGGCGGCGGGGCGGCCTTACCACCATGGTGACCTGCAGCGGGTGTTGCTGGAGGCGGCGGTCGCGGCGATCGAGGAGTCGGGGCCGACGGCGCTGAGCCTGCGGGATCTGGCTCGGCGGGCGGGGGTCTCGCACGCGGCGCCGACGCACCACTTCGGCGACAAGGCCGGCCTGCTCACCGTGCTCGCGACCCAGGGCTTCCACCTGCTCGCCGACAACCTCGGCCGGGTACGCAACGAAACCGGGAGCCTGCTCGAGATCGGCGTGGGTTATGTCCGGTTCGCTGTCGAGCACCGGGCGCACTTCGAGGTCATGTTCCGCCCGGAGCTGTATCGCCCAGACGATCCGCTGCTGGTCGCGGCGAAGCAGCGGTCCACCGACGAGCTACAGGCCGGGGTGGCGACGCTGGGCGAGACGCCGGGCGACGAGCGCGATCCCCGGCTCGCCGGACTGGCCGCCTGGTCGATGGTGCACGGTTTCGCCACGCTCTGGCTCGGCGGGGCACTCCCGCCGGAGGTCGGCGACGACCCGACGACGGTCAGCCGAGCCGTGATCCAGGGCCTGTTCCGCGTCGGCTGACGCGGCGCCGCGCCGCAACTGTCACCTGACGCGGCGCCGCGCCGCAACTGTCACCTGACGTGGCGCCGGGCGGCGGTCGTCGTCACCAGCCTGTCGGCAGCGCCATCCCCTCGGTGTAACCCGCGGCGCTCTGCACGCCGATCAGCGCGTTCGCCGAGAACTCGGCCAGGTTCCTCGCGCCCGTGTACGTGCAGGCGCTGCGTACCCCGGCGATGATCTCGTCGATCAGGTCCTCCACGCCGGGGCGGGCCGGATCGAGGAACATCCGTGCGGTGGAGATGCCCTCCTCGAATACCGCCTTCCGGGCCCGGTCGAACGGGCTGTCCTCGGCCGTACGGGCGCTCACCGCACGCGCCGACGCCATGCCGAAGCTCTCCTTGTAACGCCGTCCGTCCGGATCCGAGTACAGGTCGCCGGGGGATTCGTAGGTGCCGGCGAACCAGGAGCCGATCATCACGTTCGAGGCGCCGGCGGCGAGCGCCAGGGCGACGTCGCGCGGGTGCCGTACGCCGCCGTCGGCCCAGACGTGCCGGCCGAGTTCGGCCGCGGCGCTGGCGCAGTCGAGTACGGCCGAGAACTGCGGCCGGCCCACACCGGTCATCATCCGGGTGGTGCACATCGCGCCCGGACCGACGCCGACCTTGACGATGTCCGCACCGGCGTCGACCAGATCGCGTACGCCGTCGGCGGTGACCACGTTGCCGGCGACCAGCGGGACCGCCGGGTCGAGCGCCCGGACCGCACGCAGCGCCGAGATCATCCGTTCCTGGTGGCCGTGCGCGGTGTCCACGACCAGCGTGTCGACGCCCGCTTCGAGCAGCGCTGCTGCCTTGCCGGCCACGTCACCGTTGATCCCGATCGCCGCCGCCACCCGCAGCCGCCCCTTGCCGTCCAGCGCCGGGCGGTACAGGGTGGCCCGCAGGGCGGCCTGCCGGGTCAGCACCCCGACCAGCCGGCCCTCGACGTCGACCACCGGGGCGAGCCGCCGCCGTCCCTGGGACAGCCGGTCGAATCCCGTACGCGGATCCGCCTCCGCCGGCACCGTGTGCAACTCGGTCGACATCACGTGCCGTACCTGGGCGAACCGGTCCACGCCCTCGGTGTCCGCCTCGGTGACCACACCGAGCGGCCGGTTCTCCTCGTCGACGACCACCAGCCCGCCGTGCGAGCGCTTCGGCAGCAGGTGGATCGCGTCTCCGACGGTGTCGGTCGGGCCGAGCGTGATCGCGGTGTCGTGCACCAGGTGGCGTTGCTTCACCCAGCCGACGACCTCGGTCACCACCTCGATCGGGATGTCCTGCGGCAGTACGGCGATCGCGCCGCGCCGGGCCACCGTCTCGGCCATCCGCCGACCCGCCACCGCGGTCATGTTGGCGACCACGATCGGGATCGTGGTGCCGGTGCCGTCGGAGGTGCTCAGGTCGACGTCGAGCCGGGACGCCAGGTCCGACCGGACCGGGGCCATGAACACGTCGTTGTACGTCAGGTCGTGCGCGGAGGCCGCGCCGGAGAGAAACCGCACCCGATCATCATGCCCCCGGGCGGGACCCGTTATTCCTGGTCAGCGGGACCCGCCCCGGCCGGGGTCAGCGGATGGTGCAGATGGTGGCGCCGGCGGTGATGACGGCACCCGGCTCGGCGCCGAGACCGCCGATCACGCCCGCCTTGTGGGCGTACAGGGGCTGTTCCATCTTCATCGCCTCGAGGACCACCACCAGGTCGCCCTCGGCCACGGTGTCACCGTCGGCGACCGCGATTTTCACGATGGTGCCCTGCATCGGCGAGGTCAGCGCGTCGCCACCGGCACCCGCGCCCGTACCGCCTCGGGCGGCCGAACCGCGGGCGGCGCCACGGCGGGCGACCGGGCCGGGGGCGGGGCTGGCGCCCGTACCGGTGCCGAAGCCGGCGGGGAGGCTGACCTCGAGCCGCTTGCCGCCGACCTCGACCACGACGGTCTCGCGTGGGCCGGTCGCCTCGGCGGCCGGGGCGGTGGCCGTGAACGCCGGTACGGTGTTGTCGAACTCGGTCTCGATCCACCGGGTGTGTACGGCGAACGGATCGGCGGTGAAGGCCGGGTCGCGGACCACCAGCCGGTGGAACGGCAGCGCGGTGGCCATCCCGTCGAGGGTCATCTCGTCCAGCGCCCGCCGGGCCCGCTCCAGCGCCTCGGTACGGGTCTCCCCGGTGATGATCACCTTGGCCAGCAGCGAGTCGAAGTTGCCGCCGATGACGTCGCCGGCCGAGATGCCGGTGTCGACCCGTACGCCGGGGCCGGTGGGCAGGCGCAACGCGGTGACGGTGCCGGGCGCGGGCAGGAAGCCCCGGCCGGGGTCCTCGCCGTTGATCCGGAACTCGATCGAGTGCCCGCGCGGCGTCGGGTCCTGCGCCAGCCGCAGCTTCTCGCCGTCGGCGATCCGGAACTGCTCGCGGACCAGGTCGATGCCGGCGGTCTCCTCGGTGACCGGGTGTTCCACCTGGAGCCGCGTGTTGACCTCCAGGAACGAGATGGTGCCGTCGACGCCGACGAGGTATTCGACCGTGCCGGCGCCGTGATAACCGGCCTCCCGGCAGATCGCCTTGGCGCTGGCGTGGATCTCGGCCCGCTGGGCGTCGGTCAGGAACGGCGCGGGCGCCTCCTCGACCAGCTTCTGGTGCCGGCGCTGCAACGAACAGTCACGGGTGCCGACCACCACCACGTTGCCGTGCTGGTCGGCCAGGATCTGCGCCTCCACGTGCCGGGGGCGGTCCAGGTAACGCTCGACGAAACACTCGCCGCGGCCGAAGGCGGCGACCGCCTCCCGGGTGGCCGACTCGAACAGCGCCGGGATCTCCTCCAGGGTCCGGGCCACCTTGAGCCCGCGCCCGCCGCCGCCGAACGCCGCCTTGATCGCAACCGGCAGGCCGTGCTCGACGGCGAACGCGATCACCTCGTCCGGGCCCTCGACCGGATCCGGGGTGCCGGGCACCAGGGGGGCGCCGGCTCGCTGCGCGATGTGCCGGGCGGTCACCTTGTCACCGAGGTCGCGGATCGCCTGCGGGGTCGGCCCGATCCAGGTCAGGCCGGCGTCGATCACGGCGGTGGCGAAGTCCGCGTTCTCGGAGAGAAACCCGTAACCCGGATGTACGGCGTCCGCGCCGGAGCGCGCGGCGACGTCCAGCAGCTTGTCGATCCGCAGGTACGTCTCGGCGGCGGTGTCGCCGTCCAGGGCGTACGCCTCGTCGGCGAGGGTGGCGTGCAAGGCGTCCCGGTCGGAGTCGGCGTAGACCGCCACGCTGCCCAGGCCGGCGTCCCGGCAGGCGCGGGCGACCCGGACGGCGATCTCGCCTCGGTTGGCGATGAGTACCTTGCGCACGCTCGTCCTCTCCTGGCCACGGCCGCCCTCCGGTGGGCCGGCGGGTGCCGGTCACCGCGTTCCCCGAGCTGCCCGGCCGTCCGGCTGGGCCGCCCGGCGGGCGTTTCCTCGTTGTCCCTGGTTCGTTGTTCCCGCATCCACCCCTACTGGTGGTGGCTACTGCGGGGAGTTTATCGGCGCTTTTGATCAACTTCATCGGGCCGGCGTGTGTGCTGTGGCACTGGCCCGCCCGGCTGGTCGGCCTCGCCCTGGCGGGTCGGCTCCGGCGGCTACCGGGTTTAGTCAAATTTGTTTATTACGCTTGTGCTGTGTCGAGTACCCGAATGATGATTCTCGGTCTGGTGCGCTGGATGCAGCCCGTGCACGGTTACGACGTGCGCCGCGAGTTGCTGAGCTGGAGCGCCGACGACTGGGCCAACGTACAGCCAGGTTCGATCTACCACGCGTTGCGCAAGCTGACCGAGGAGGGACTGTTGCGCGAGGTGGCGACCGAGCAGGTCGGTGCCCGTCCCGCCCGGACCACGTACGAGGTGACGGAGAAGGGGGAGGACGAGTTCGAGACGCTGCTGCGGGACATGTGGTGGCGGCTGCAGACCCCGCCCGACCCGTTCGCGGCGGCGTTCTCGTTCCTGCCGGCCCTGCCCCGTGAGGAGGCGGCGGCGGCGCTGCGCAACCGGGCACAGCTCCTGCGCGCCGCGCACGAGTCGATGCGCGCCTCCCTCGATTCGGACTGGGTACGCAAGTCCAAGCCGGTGCACGTGGGCTGGATGTTCGAGCTGTGGATGGCCCGCGCCGAGGCGGAGAGCGGCTGGTGCGAACGGATCGCGGAGCGGATCGACTCCGGAGTGTCGTACCTGCCTGATCAGCTGGCTGACGCGGAGGGGTGGGGTGCGATGCGGGCGCAGACGCAGGCCTTGGCCGAGTCCGGGGACGCGGACCGTGCGCCGGCCCCCGGTACGGACCGTGAGGTGCCCGGCGACGAGTAATACTCAAGACATGATTCGAGTAATAATCAACCTTGACTAGATAAGTTATATCGCGTTAGCCTCGGGTCGAGTGTTGGGGTGGGCGCCTGTGGCGTTGGTCCCCGGGGGACAGTGGTCGGCGGTCTGCCGGCCCGACCAACCAGGAGCTGAAGATGATCGAGACCAAGGGGCTGCGGAAATCGTTCCGCTCCCGCCAGGGTCGACAGGCCAAGACGGTGGAGGCGGTGCGCGGCGTCGACCTCCTGGTGCGCGAGGGGGAGATCTACGGCTTCCTCGGCCCGAACGGCGCGGGCAAGACGACCACCCTGCGCATGCTCGCCACGCTGATCGAGCCGGACGGCGGAGAGGCCGTCATCGCCGGCACCGACCTGCGCGCCAACCCGGCCGAGGTGCGCCGCCGGATCGGCTACGTCGCCCAGGGCGGCAGCACCTGGGACGAGTCCACCGCCCGTGAGGAACTCATCCTACAGGCCAGGATGTACGGCATCGGCAAGGCCGAGGCACAGCAGCGCGCGGTGGACGCCCTAGCCGCGTTCGAACTCACCGAGTACGCCGACCGCAAGTGCAAGACCTACTCCGGCGGTCAGCGCCGCCGCGTCGACATCGCGCTCGGCATCATCCACGAACCGAAGATCGTCTTCCTGGACGAGCCGACCACCGGCCTCGACCCGCAGAGCCGGGCCCACATGTGGGACGAGATCAGGCGGCTACGCGCCGACGGCATGACCGTCTTCATCACCACCCACTACCTCGACGAGGCCGACGCGCTCTGCGACCGAATCGCGATCATGGACCACGGCGAGATCGTCGCCGAGGGCACACCGGCCGAACTCAAGCGGGAAATATCCGGCGAAATGGTCCAGGTCGGCATCGACTCCGCCGCCACACCGAAGGCCGCGGAGGCCCTCGACACCCAGCCCTTCGTACTCAAGCTGGAAACCCTCGACGAGGGCGGGCTGCGCCTCTACGTCGACGACGGCGCCACCGCCATCCCGCAGATCCTGCGCGCACTCGACACCAGCGGCGTCCCGCTGCGCGCGATCGAACTGCACCGGCCCAGCCTCGACGACGTGTTCCTCACCAAGACCGGCCGCTCGCTGCGCGAGTCCTGAGCCCGCCCCCGCTACAGGAGACTGTGATGAAATTCGCCCGGGACACCTGGCTGATCTTCGAGCGGCAGATGCTGCTCCTCCTCCGTCAACCCATCTGGGTCTTCGTCGGCGTCTTCCAACCGGTGATGTACCTGCTGCTCTTCGCGCCGCTGCTCAAGCCCGCACTGAACGCGCCGACCCAGGCCGACGCATACCGCATCTTCGTACCCGGCCTGCTGGTGCTGCTGGCCATCTTCGGCGGCCTGTTCCAGGGCTTCGGCCTGATCGCCGAACTGCGCGCCGGGGTGATCGAACGGTCCCGGGTCACCCCGATCAGCCGGCTCGCCCTGCTCCTCGGCCGGTCACTGCGCGACGTCGTGTCGCTGATCGTCCAGGCGATCATCATCACCCTGCTGGCGCTCCTGTTCGGACTCACCGTCTTCATCGGCGACCTGCTGCTCGCGTACCTGATGCTCGCCCTGATCGCGCTGATGACCTCGGCGGTCTCGTACGGGATCGCGCTGTTGGTCAAGAGCGAGGACGCGCTCGCACCCCTGATGAACACCATCGCCCAGCCGGTGCTGCTGCTCTCCGGCATCCTGCTGCCGCTCACCTTCGCCCCCGGCTGGCTCCAGGGCGTCGCCGACTGGAACCCGTTCTCCTGGGCGGTCGAGGGGACCCGGGCACTCTTCGCCGGGGACCTCGGCGACGACCGGGTGTGGCAGGGACTCAGCATCGTGGCCGTACTCACCGCCGCCGCGGTCGCCTGGGCGGCCCGCGAGTTCGCGCGCAGCGTACGTTAATCCGTTTTTCCGAAGCTGTTTCACCTGGTCAACGGGGCACGCTCCGAGCGCTTGTAGCGTAAGGAGCGTGCCCCGCCTCCTGCATGACCGGATCACCTGGCTGACCTACGCCCAACTCGGCGTCTGGGGCTTCTTCCTCTACGGCTTCGGGCCGGTCGTCCCCCTGCTCCGCGACGAACAGGGCACCACCGCGGCCGTCGCCGGCCTGCACAGCACCGCACTCGCCGTCGGAGCCCTGCTCGGCGGGTTCCTCTTCCCCTCGCTGTCGGCGAAGATCGGCCGTGGGTGGACAAACTGGCTCGGGCTCGCCGGCATCGTCGCCGCGGTTGTCATGCTCTGCCTGCTGGACACCCTGCCGACCACCCTCGCCGCCGCGACCGTCGCCGCCACCTTCGGATTCATGCTGGTCAACGGCGTCAACACCATCCTCGCCGACCACCACGGACCCAACTCCCCGGCCGCGATCAGCGAGGCCAACGCGGTCTGCGCCGGCATGGGTATCGTCGCCCCGATCGTCATCGGGCTCACCGTCGGCGCCGGCCACGGCTGGCGACCCGCGATCGCCATCGAGGTCGGGCTGATCGCGCTGGTCGCCGCGTCCGCGTTCGTCTTCCGGGTACGCCTACCGCCCGGCACCCCCGCTACCGCGGCTGCCGGCACCCGACCCGGCCGGCTGCCCCGCACTTACTGGATCGCCTGGCTGCTGCTCGGCGTCACCGGCTCGATCGAGGTCTGTCTCTCCCTATGGGCCGCCGACGTGCTGCGCGGCCACGCCGGTATGTCAGCGGGAGCCGCCTCGGCGGCGCTCGCCGCGATCGTCGCCGGCATGTGCCTCGGCCGGCTGGCCGGCGGCCGGATCGCACTCCGGGTCGCCCCGGTGCCGTTCCTGCTCGCCGCCCTCGCCGTCTCGTTGGTCGGCTTCGGCATCTTCTGGGCCGCGCCGATCGGCTGGCTGGCGGTCACCGGCCTGGTCGTGGTCGGACTGGGCAACGCCATGCACTACCCGCTGGGCATCTCGATGGCGCTGGCCGCCGCGCCGGGACAGCGTGACCGGGCGGCGGCCTACTCGTCGTACTCGGTGGCGATCGGGTTCGGCGTCGCGCCGGTCGTACTCGGCCGGGTGGCCGACTCGTTCGGCCCGCACCCGGCCTTCCTACTGCTGCCACTGTTCATCGTGATCGCCGCGCTGCTCGCCCTGCGCCTGGCCCGAGCCCTGCGCCTGCCCCCGGCCCCCACCCCGCCATTGGATGCCCGGATCGACGGCCCCACCGCCCCCGCCGTGGAAGCCGGGACCTGAGCCGGGTTTCACTGTCGTCGCGGTGAGCCGGTGGGCGGGCGGGCCGATGAGCGGCTGAGCCGTTGGGCCGGTGAGCCGGTGGGCCGGTGGGTGGTCAGCGGCGGCGGGCCAGGGTGAGGCCGTCGGCGATCGGCAGCATCACCACGTCGACCCGGACATCGGCCCGTACGTCGGCGTTGAACGCCACGATGGCCCGGTCGGCCGCATCCCGCGGGGCGAGCACCCGACCACCGCGCAGTACGTTGTCGACCGCGATCAGCCCACCCGGACGCATCCGGGGCACCAACTCGTCCCAGTAGATCGGGTAGCTCGTCTTGTCCGCGTCGATGAAGGCCAGATCCAGGTGCGGCTCGGTCGGCAGCGACCGCAGCCCCTCGGCCGCCGGCCCGATCCGCAGTTCGATCCGGTCGTCCACCCCCGCCCGCGACCAGTACCGGCGGGCGACGGAGGTGAACTCGGCGGAGATGTCGAAGCAGGTCAGCCGGCCGTCGGCGGGCAGTCCGCGGGCGATCGCCAGGGACGACATGCCGGTGAAGGTGCCGACCTCCACCGCCTGCCGCGCGTTCACCAACCGGGTGAGGAAGGTGAGCAGCGCCGCCTGTTCCGGAGCAACCTGCATCTGGGCATCGTCCGGCAGGGCGTCGATCGTCTCGTCGATCAACTCGCGGGCGATGTCGTCCGGCGGGGAACCGTGCGCGATGAGGTACGAGTGCAGTTCCTCGGTCAACGGCAGCGACTTCGTGGTCATGCCCAGACGCTAGACCAGTACGGGCGGCGTGCGGTAGAACCGCGCTCGGCCCGCCGGCATCACCGCTGCCAGAGGTCGGTGATCCGTACGTCAAGCTCGGCGAGGAGGTTACGCAGCAGAGGCAGGGAGAGCCCGACGACGGTGCCCGGATCACCCTCCACCCGCTCTACGAACGGGCCGCCCAGCCCGTCGATCGTGAACGCGCCCGCCACCTGCAGCGGCTCACCGGTCGCCACGTACGCGGCGATCTCGTCGTCGTCGATGTCGGCGAAGTGCACGGTCGTGGAGGCAACCGCCTCGGCCCGGCGACCACCGGTCACGTCGATCAGGCAGTGACCGCTGTGCAGGACACCGGAGCGCCCGCGCATCTGCTTCCAGCGCCCGGTGGCGTCGTCGGCGTCGACCGGCTTGCCCAGGATCTCACCGTCGAAGGCCAGTACGGAGTCACAGCCGAGCACGAGCGTCGTCGGCTCACTGGTCGGCCGTACCCGCTCGGTGATCGCCTCAGCCTTGAGCCTGGCCAGGTCGAGACAGAGCGTTTCCGCCAACTCGGCGTTCGCCTTCGACTCGTCGACGCCGCTGACCAGTACCTCCGGTTCGATGCCGGCGGCCTGCAGGCTCTTGTACCGGGCCGGACTGGCCGAGGCGAGCACGAAGCGGAGCTGATTCGTCGGGCGCATGAAGCCGTACGCTACCGTGCCCGACTCCGCCGCCAGCTCAGCCCGGGTCGACGGGCGGCGCGCCCCGCCCGGCAGCGCGCCGATGCGACCTTACGACCAGCAGCGCGACCACGATGGCCAGCACCAGGAAGACGGCGAAGACGCTCAGCAACGTTCCGGTGCTCATGCCACGGGGAGCATCGTCGGGCAGGGGCTCCGCGGCCGCCGTCGCGCTCGGGCTGGTCGCCGCACTCGCGCTCGGCGTCGCACTGGCCGCCAACGGCGGTACGTCCGCCGTCAGCGCCGCCATCAGGTCGAGTACGCCGTCGCCGTACTCGTCGTCGTGTCCGGGCGGCCCCTTGTCCACGGCAGTCGCCGTCAACCGGTGTACGACCTCCTCGGCGGAGAGCTCCGGATACCTACTCCGGATCAGAGCCGCCGCCCCCGCCACAATCGCAGTGGAGAGTGATGTGCCAGTTCCTTTGCCGTAATTTCCGTTAATGCTAGTGCTGTAGATATCGACGCCGGGGGCAAGGATCCCCATCTTGTTACCCTTGACGGAAATGCCTGCTCGGTTTCCATTGCGATCGCTCGCCCCTACTGCAACAACGCCATCCAAGGCGGCCGGGAACGTAATTCCATAGTCCGGTGGGTCGTTTCCTGCGGCAGCGACGACCACGATGTCCGCCTCGACTGCAGCCCTCACTGCTTGGGTCAACTTGGGGGAGGTTGACCCGCCTACCGAAGCGCTGATTACTCGCGCATTCTGTGTGATCGCCCATTCGATGCCATCGGCGAACCTATCGGGGTCACCGTCTCCGGGACTTGTCGCGTAGCGGATGGGGAGAATCTTTGCTTTGGGGGCGATTCCCAATGCGCCGTTGCTGCCTCCGTTGCCATGCGCACCAATGAGCCCGGCCATCCCAGTTCCGTGGCTAGCTGCATCTTGCCGGCCGTCGCCGCTGCCTCCAGGGATGGTGTCGGTGCCATTTAGGAGGTTATTTTGCAGATCTGGGTGCGGGGCGACGCCGGTATCGATAACCGCGACCGTGACCCCAGCTCCCTGGCTCAGCTTGTGGGCCTCGGCCACCTTCAGGTACCGGAGATGCCACTGGTCGTCGCGGATGCGGTCGGCGTGCGCCGGTGCTGCAGGTAGGACCGCGATGGCCGTGGCGCAGAGTGCCGCCACGGCCCCGCGTACCGTACGCAAGGTCACCGATTGAATCCGATAGCTGGTCCGGGATCGATGCGGCCGACCTCCCGAGGGGCATGCATCACGGGAGCGACGCCCTCGCCGGTTTCCCACGGGTTGTCGGGATCCCAGTGCTGACCGTCCTCGTCCTCACCGGGGCGCCTGCCGGGGCGACTGCCCGGCGGGACGACCGAGCGCTGGCCGCCATTGGCACCGATCGGCGTTGCGCCGCCCGGCCGCTGCCCCGCACCACCCATGGGAGCCGTGCTGCCCATGCCCCCACCACCGCCGATCATTCCGCCAACGGGATTGATCTGCCGGGCTGGTGAAATGCCAGCACCTGGCTGTCCTACCCCCGGCACGCTGCCGATCATGCCCCCGGGAGGCATGACGCGGGGAACGGTTGGCATTCCGCCCATGCCCGGCTTGGTGAGCCCACCGGAAACAGGACTGGTGCCGCGCGGGCCGGGGTAGGTGGTGCCGATTCCGCCCGGGGTTGGCGGCAACGGTGTTGGAAAACCCGCCCCGATACCGGGAGGGGACGGCGGAGTGGGTGTGATGACGGGTGGAGACACCGGAGGAGTGGGGGCGGTGGGAATGGTCGGAGTGATGCCGCCGAGTGTCGGCCCGCTTCCTCCGAGAACCGGTCCGACCGACGGCGCTGTCGGCGTCGGCACCATTTGGTGGACCGGAGGACCGCCGCTCGGCATCGACGAACCCGGCCCACCGCTCGGCACTGGGACGACGGGCGGGATGACGGGCGGTGGTCCGCCGCCGTATACATCCGGATCGTAGTCAGTCCTCTGAGGCAAGCCCCGGTACGGAGGAGGCTGCTTCAGTTGGGCTTGGGCCTGCACGAGTTCGCCGCTGAGGCCGTACATGATGGAGCGGGCGCGAGCGTTCAGGCGCTCGAGGTCGGCCTGGGTCACCGGTGGGGTGGGTGCCGGTCCGGGTGACGGCGACGGGGTTGGCGTCGGGTTGGGCGAGGACGAGGCCGCCGGAGGGTTCTGGGTGCGCTCGTATTCGAGCTTTGCCGCTAGCTTGCGCTCGTACTCGTCGTGGATGGTCTTGAGTTCCCGACGCGCGTCACTGATTGCGCTGGTGGCGCCGGACAGGGCCGAGCGGTTGGTGATGGCTGCCTCGTACGACTGCTCGACGCTCTGGATCAGGAAGTCCAGCCGTTCGACGTACGCCCGCGAAGCGGCGCTCTTCTCCGGCGGCCACGCTTGGATCAGGCCCTCGCGGTACGACCGCAGGCGTGACATGTGGGTCCCGGCCAACTCGTGGGTACGTTGCCAGCCGGTGACGTGTTGCCAGTAACCGTCGGACTGCTGGTTCTCCAGCGTCGCCCACATCTGCTTGACGTCGTACTGGAACCAGTTGGTGGTGCCGGAGTAGCCGCCACCCCCGTCGGCGATCAGCATCAGGACACTCCCGAGTTGTCCGTGGCCGGAGGTGGGGTGGTGCCCGCCTCCGGAAGGCGTGCGGCCGAGGTCTTGTCCAGCGCGGACTCGACCTCCTTGACCCGCGCCAGCGCGAACGCGTCGGACTTGCCGTAGTTCTCGCTGACCTCCTTCGCCGCCTGGGCGAAGCCACCGGTCGCGTCCCGGTAGTGGAAGACGACGTTGGTGCTGTCCTGCTGGATCGCCTGGTGTGTTTGGAGGAAGGAGACCAGTTCGGGGAAGGTCGCCGCCGGCTTCGGTATCTCCGCGGTCACGTCCTCGCGGAGGTAGTCCAGGTGCGGGGCGTAGTTCTGCCGGACCTCGGCGTCGAGGTTGGCAGCGAACTCTTCCATCTTGCTGATGTCGGCTTCGATGTCGCCGTAGTCCCGCAGCCAGGCCGGCGGGAGATCCTCCTCGGGAATCGCCATGTGTCCCCTCCCCAGGTGTCACGACGTGGTGCCCACCCGAGGCTAGTCGGCGAGGGCCCGTGTCAGCAGCCCCGTTCGGACGTTCAGCGGGGCAGTCCGGACAACCGCCAGGCATCGATACCCGGACGTGCGGGTAGGCCGGACGCGGACACCGTACCGGGTTGCACGGCGCGTACCCAGGGTGACCTGGTGTTGTGGCGGGCCGGCACGGCCGGTCGCGACCGCAGCATGAGGGCGCCGACCAGCGCGGCGAGTTCCTCCGCGGTGGGGGTGCCCCGCACCACGCGGAACGCCGGCTCAGGGTCGGGCACGGCACGAGGATCAGACACGGGACGAGTTTACGACGCCGACCAGCGTTGCCGTAGTCAAGGCAACGGCCCTGGCAGTAGGTTGCACCGGGCGACGGAGGTACGTCTCACATGCTCGGGTACGTCTCACATGCGCGTGCCGCTGGTGTGAGGAAGCTCCGGTCCGGGTACCGTCCACGGGATGTCCGAGGCGCCCCCCCAATTGATCGCTGACCGGTACCGGCTCGTGGAGCCGCTCGGTCAGGGCGGCATGGGCCGTGTCTGGCGTGCCCGCGACGAGGTGCTGCACCGCGATGTGGCCATCAAGGAGTTGGTTCCGCCGCCCGGACTCACCACCGACGAGCGGCGCGAGATGCGGGAGCGGTCGCTGCGCGAGGCGCGCGCGATCGCCCGGCTGAACAACATCAACGTGGTCCGTGTCTTCGACGTGCTCCGTACGGACGCCGATCCGTGGATCGTGATGGAGTACGTCCGGTCCCGTTCCCTGCAGGACGCGTTGGCCGCCGACGGTCCGGTGTCGCCGGGACGGGCGGCCGAGATCGGCCTCGGTGTGCTGGGCGCGCTGAAGGCGGCGCACAAGGCCGGCGTCATGCACCGGGACATCAAACCGGGCAACGTGCTGCTCGGCGAGGACGGCCGGGTGGTGCTGACCGACTTCGGGCTGGCCACCGTGCCGGGTGACCCGAACGTGACCCGTACCGGGTTGGTGCTGGGGTCGCCCGCGTACATCGCGCCGGAGCGGGCGCGTGACGGCACAGCCGGTCCGGAGGCGGATCTCTGGTCGCTGGGCGCGACCCTGTACGCGGCGGTCGAGGGGCAGTCGCCGTACGCCCGCTCGTCGGCGATCGCGACGCTGGCCGCCTTGGCGACCGAGCCGCCGCCACCGGCGAAGCGGGCCGGCCCCCTGAAGGCGGTCCTGAACGGCTTGCTGCGCAAGGATCCGGCGCAGCGGATCACCGCCGACGTGGCGGAGCGGCTGTTGCGGCGCGCGGCGGACAAGCGGCCGCGCGGGGCGATCTCACTGCTCGACGGGGTACGCCGGCCGAGCCCGTACGGTCCGCGCGAGGCGCGTACCCGGGTGGTGCCGCTGCCGGCGCAACGTCAGCCGGCGAAACCGGCCGAGCCGGCGGAGTCCGCGTCGTCCTCCATCGCTGATTTCATCGGTACGGCCGGGTCCGGTCCCGCCGTGCCGGCGGTGCCCGCCGCCGCGGCAGCGGCGGAGACCGCCGCCGCGGAACGGTCCGCCGAGGACCAGCCGGACACCGACGGTACGCCGACCGCCACCGAACCAGCCGCCGCGTCGAGCGGGGCGGAACCGGACGAGCAGGTCGACGCGCCCGTGTCCGCTGCGGACAAGACGGCGAAGTTGGACGCTCCCGCCGCGCCCCCGTCATCGGTCGATCCGCCGACGGCCGTTGCCGCCGCACCGGTTGCCGACCGTACGCCGGACCAGGACGAACCCGCGCTGGTCGCCGCCGCGCCGACCGAGGCTGTTGCCGGTGTGGCGCGCGGGAGCACGTTCGGCCCGTTCAAGCCGCGTCCCGAGTCCGGCGACAAGGGTTCCTTCCTGAACAAGCAGCGGATGTGGCTGGTCGGTGGGCTGGTCGCGGTGCTGCTTATCGCGCTGGTGGTGGTCATCCCGCTGGCCACCCGCGACTCGGACGACAGTCGGAACGCGGCCCAGACAGGTGGGGAACCGACCCCGTCGGCGTCCGCCTCGGCTCCGCCGGCCACGACCGAGCCGGCCGCCCCACCGCCCGCCGCACCGACAACCGAGCCGGCTGCCCCGCCCTCGACGCCTGCGGCGATGACCCGGGGCGAGGGTCCGCTGCCGACGGGCTGGGTCTGGCACAAGGATCCGACCGGGTTCACCGTGCCGGTGCCGGCTGGCTGGCGGGTGCAGCGCAACCGGACCTCGGTCGAGTTCAACGAGCCCAACGGTGCCCGGATGCTCATGATCGATCAGACGAGCACCCCGCAGCCGGACGCGGTGGCGGACTGGAGGCGGCAGGAGGCGGATCGGATCCGAGCCGGCCGGTACCGCAACTACAAGCAGGTTACGATCAAGAAGATCGACTACTTCCTCGAAGCAGCGGACTGGGAGTGGACCTACACCTCCAGCAACGGCAACCCGCTGCACGTCGTCAACCGGGGTTTTGTCACCGGCCCGAAGCACGGGTACGCGATCTACTGGTCGACGCCGGCCGCCGCGTGGCAGGACAACCTGGACGAACTGAAGCTCATCTCGGACGGATTCCTACCCGCGCCGAACTGATCGGCATGACCTTCCGTCCGTCGGGGTACTGATGACCCGACGACGGAAGGAGGTACGACATGAGTTTCCGACAACGTACGACGAAGCCCAGCGTGGCGCTGTGGATGCTGGTCGCCGTGGGCGACCTTGCACTGATCCTGGCGAGCTTCGGGATGGTCGCGCTGATCGCACTCGCGAGCGTCGTGACTATGGCCGTCGGGGTGGTTGGCGCCTGGCGGCTGCTGCGGCCGACGGTGCCGGCCAGGGAAGTTGCGCGGGCCCCGATGACTGCCCGACGGAGGGCTTGAGAACTCCGCCGGGTTCTACCGCCCCGGACCGACGACGACGTGGTGTTCGGGGCGTCAGCGACAGCCGGACCGGTGATCCCGCCCAGACGGGACGACCGATCCGGCTGTTGCTTGTTCGCGATCCGTACGGCTCCGGTCAGCCCACCCGCTCGATGACCGCCCGCCGGATCAGGAACTTGCCCGGCTCCCGGACCTGCTCGAACGCCGAGTTGTTGAGCAGTACGCAACTGCCGGACGGGCTGGTGACCCGGACCGTGGTGCTCTTGTTGTTGTCCAGGTTCGTGACCTTGAGTTGGGTGCCGATCGGGAACGTGCCGCTGGACGCGCCGGGTGCGGCGTCCTCGTTGAAGAGCGTCACGGTCGAGCCCTTGCACACGACCTCGCCAGCGCCGGTACCACCACCGCCCGCGGCAGGGTCACCGGCTACGGGAGCGGCAGGCGGGTTCGCCGGGTTGGCCGGGGCCGGCGGGTTCGCCGGGGCGGGCGGTGCCGGGCGATCCGCGTTGACCTGACGGGTGCATCCCGCGGTGACCCGGCGCTGCTGGATGAGGTCGACGACCGCCTGCCGGTTGGCGATACGCGCCTCCGACAGGGCGTCCGGGTTGGCCCGCTGGTCGGCCATGAAGTTCAGGTTGTTGCGCAGGGCGGTGTCGAGACCGTTGCAGTTCTCGCCCGCGTTGCTCATCCCCGTACCGACCGCCAGGGCGGTGCCGAGCAGGGCCGTCGCGGCCACACCGATGAGCAGCTTCCGCGCCCGGCCGGTCGTCCTGACTCTCCTGTACATGCACCGCTCCCTTGATCACGTGCTGCCCGGTTGCAGCACCTTTGGGTACGGGCACAGCAGGCGAGCGGATCAGATCGTCTGCCTTAAATGTTCATCAAGTGTCGTGGGTCTGGCGAGTGCGATCGTCGCTCCCCGTTACCGGGTATTCGACACAGAGCTTGCCGAGAAACGACGGGTTCATCGCCAGGTCGTCGCTCTCGCGCAGGTGGGCTAGGCTCCCCGGCTGTGTCGATCGACGGCTTTACCGACGTCTGGAACCGGCTGTTCGACGCCCAACCGGATCCACCGCCACTACTCGTACTGCTCACCGGGCTGGCCGCGCTTGCCGTGGTGCTGACCCGGCTGCCATGGCGGATCGGCCGTAACGCCATCACCATCGCGCACGAGGGCGGGCATGCCCTGGCCGCGCTGCTGACCGGTCGCCGCCTGCACGGCATCAGGCTGCACTCGGACACCTCGGGCCTGACCCTGTCGGCTGGGCGGCCGTCCGGACCGGGCATGGCGTTCACGCTGCTCGCTGGCTATCTGGCCCCGTCGCTGATCGGGCTCGCCGGGGCCTGGTTGCTCGGCGGCAACCGGATCACCCTGCTGCTCTGGATAGCGGTGGTGTTGCTGCTCGCCATGCTCGTCATGATCCGCAACGCCTTCGGCGTCGTGTCGATCGTGGTCACCACCGCGGTGGTCTTCGGCGTCTCCTGGTTCGCCGGCCCGCAGGTGCAGGCGGTGTTCGCGTACACCGGGGTGTGGTTCCTGCTGATCGGCGGGATCAGGCCGGTCGGCGAGTTGCAGACGCTGCGGCGGCGCGGGCGGATGCCGGCCTCCGACGCCGACCAGCTCGCCGGGGTCACCTTCCTGCCCGCCATCTTCTGGGTCGGACTGTTCGGCCTGGTCAACCTGCTGGCGCTCGGCGTCGGTACGAGCCTGCTGGCCGGCGCCCACCTGGCCAACCTCGACCTGCCCTTCTGAGCCCGCGCCGCCCACCCGGCAGCCGCCCACCCGGCAGCCGCCCACCCGGCAGCCGCCCACCCGGCAGCCGCCCACCCGGCAACGGGTCCCCGAGCCGTCGGCAAAACCGGCGCCGGAGCGACCACCGCGGGCCACCCGAGCCTGGCCCGGCGGGCAGGAGCAGAATGAACCCGTGCGGTATGTGATCATCGGCGCCGGTGCGGTCGGCGGGACCATCGGCGTACGGCTGGCCCAGGCTGGCCACGACGTGACCCTGGTGGCGCGCGGCGCCCAACTGGACGCGCTCCGCTCCCGAGGGCTGACCCTGGCCACCCCGGAGGGCGAGCAGACCGTCAACCTGCCCGCGGTCGCCGGCCCGGCCGAGCTGGTGCTGACGCCGGACACCGCGCTGGTGCTCACGGTGAAGTCCCAGGACACCCAGACCGCGCTCGGTGAGTGGGCGGGGGTACCCGTCGCCGACGGCGGTACGGCCGCCGACCGACTGCCGCTGCTCACCGCCCAGAACGGGGTGGCCAACGAACGCGCCGCGCTGCGCCGCTTCGAGCGGGTCTACCCGGTCTGCCTCTGGCTGCCCGCCACCTTCCTGGAGCCGGGAGTGATCGCCGCCGAGGGTCATCCGCACTCGGGCATGCTCCAGCTCGGCGGTTACCCGAGCGGCGCGGACGACACCGTGCGGCAGATCGCCGACGAACTCGCCAAGAGCGGCTTCGTCACCCGGGTCCGGGACGACGTGATGCGCTGGAAGTACGGCAAGCTGCTGGCCAACCTCGGCAACGGGGCGGACGCGCTCTTCGGCCGCAACCCCGACCCGGAGCTGGTGGACCGGCTGCGTGCCGAGGGGGTGACCGCCCTGGCCGCCGCCGGAATCGCGCACACCTCGCGCGAGGAGGAGGCGGCGGACCGGGCCGACAACGTGAAGGCCCACCCGGTGGCCGGTCGGGAGCGCGGCGGCAGCTCGACCTGGCAGAGCCTGGCCCGGGGCACCGGCTCGACCGAGACCGACTACCTCAACGGCGAGATCGTGCTGCTGGGGCGCCTGCACGGGGTACCGACCCCGGTGAACGCCGCCGTGCAGCGTGCCGTCCGGCGCGCCGTACGCGAACGGATCCCGGCCGGCGGCTTCCCCCGCGCCGAACTGCTGCCCTAGACGGCGGCGCCGGAAAAGTCGGTGCCGTCGGCAACCGACCACCCGCCCGTACGCGTATGACCTCCGACGCCCAGGGGAGGTAGCTGGTGCCCGACGTCGGCGGATTCGACGAGTTCTACCGGGGGAGCCGGCAACGGTTGCTCGGCTACGTGTACCTGCTGACCGGTGACCTGTCGGAGGCGCAGGACGCGGTCCAGGAGGCGTACATCCGGGCCTGGCAGCGCTGGTCGACGGTGAGCGGGTACGAGGACCCGGAATCGTGGGTACGGGTGGTCGCCGCCCGGGTCGCGGTCAGCCGCTGGCGGACCATTCGTAGCCGGGCGCGGGCGTACCTGCGTCACGGTGCGGTGGAGACCGTGACGCCGGGACCGAGCACCGACACCGTCGACGTGGTGGCCGCGTTGCGCCGCCTGCCCGAGGAGCAGCGAACCGCGCTGGCCCTCTACTACCTGCTCGGCCTTCCGGTCGCCGAGGTGGCACGGGAGACCGGTGCGCCGGTCGGCACCGTCAAGGCCCGCCTGTCCCGGGGACGGGTGGCGCTGGCCGGACTGCTGGCCGTCGTCGAACTGGAGGAGGCCGCAGATGCCTGAGCCGTGGGTCGAGCGGGTGCCGGAACCGGACCCGGCGAGGGACGCGACGACGGAACCTGGAGCCGAGCGGGAGTCCGAAGTGGATTCGGCGGCGGAGCCGCTGATGGACCTGTCGGCCGAGCCGAGGCGCGACGTACTGCCGGAGTCGCTGGCGGCGCTGATGGCGGAGCCGGCACCGGATCCGTACCCCGATCCGGTCCTGCCCGACGTGCTGGACGACCGGGCGCGGCTGCTCGCCGAACGGCTCGCCGCCGACCTGGCCGGAGTGAGCTGGCCCGCGCCGGAACAGATCCGGGCCGTCGGCCGCAGGCGATCCCGGCGTACGGCGGTGGGGGTGCCGGCCGCCGTCGTGCTGCTCTTCGCCGCGATCTGGGGACTGACCGGTGGGCTGCCCGGGGCCGGGATCGGGCCGCAGTCCGTCGCCGGGCAGCCGGGTGCGGACACGGTGGGGCCGGCGAAGGCGCCCCCGCCGCCGGACGGGCCAGCACCGTTGCGCTCGGCGGGCGGGGTGACGAGTCGCGACCCGGCCTGGATTCCCTCCGTCGCTCTGCTCCAGCCGGCCGACCTCGGGCTCAATTTCCGGATCAGCGACGACCGCAGCGGTGCGCCCGGCTCGTACCCGGATTGGCCGTTCCGGCTCGCCCAGAGTTGCCCGGCCTACTCGGGCCTGCACCTGACCGGCTACCAGAACTACCGGTACAGCCGCGGGCACAGTGTCGGCGGGGACACCGAGGACGGACGCTGGCAGTCACTGAACCAGCAGGTGGCGCGGTACGCCGACGGCGCCGCCGCCCGGTCCGTGGTCGACGACGTCCGCCGGGTGGTCGAGGCGTGCCGGTCGTACGACGCCCCGCCGACCGTCTCGACCGGCTACGTCACCCCGACTCCGCCGGCCACCCCGACCGGCCCGGCCTCCCCTGGTGAACCGAGCCCTCCGGTCGCGTCGGTCGCGCCGTCCGGTGCCGCCGGTTCGGCCGCTCCCGGCGGCACGGGTGACCCCGACGGCACGAGAGGCCCCGGTGTCAGGGGCGCCGATTCCGGTACCGGGCGGACCGATCCGGGCGCGACCGCTGCCACCCGGCATGCCTGGCGGGTGCTCGGCGACGGGTTCGCCGGCAACCAGTCGCTGATGGTCCGGCAGGAGGTGACCGCGCCGACGAGCCCCGTTGGTACGGGACCCGGCAGCGGCACGGTCGTCCTCTACGCGGTGGTACGGGTCGGCGACCTGGTTGCCGTGCTGGAGTCGTACGACTACGACGACGCGCGGATGCGTCAGCTCGCCGACCGGGCTGCCGCCTGGCTCTGCCCGTTCGCCAACCCGCGCTGCTGAGCGTCGTCGAGTGGGGACGGCGGTAACGTGACCGTCCGGTCCTGGGGAGCGGGCGACCGGGCTACAGCGGGATGTTGCCGTGCTTCTTCGGCGGCAGCGTCTCCCGCTTGGTCCGCAGCACCCGCAGCGCCCGGACGATCTGGGTACGGGTCTCGGCCGGCGCGATCACCGAGTCGATGTACCCGCGCTCGGCGGCGACGTACGGGTTCGCCAGGGTCTCCTCGTACTCGGCGATCTTCGCGGCGCGTACCGCGGCCGGGTCCTCGGCGGCGCCCAGTTCGGCGCGGTAGAGGATGTTCACCGCGCCCTGCGCGCCCATGACCGCGATCTGTGCGGTCGGCCAGGCGAAGTTGAGGTCGGCGCCGAGGTGCTTGGAGCCCATCACGTCGTACGCGCCGCCGTAGGCCTTGCGGGTGATGACGGTGACCTTCGGGACGGTCGCCTCCGCGTACGCGTAGATGAGTTTCGCGCCCCGGCGGATGATGCCGTCCCACTCCTGGCCGGTGCCGGGCAGGAAGCCGGGTACGTCCACAAAGGTCAGTACGGGAATGTTGAACGCGTCGCAGGTACGGACGAAGCGGGCGGCCTTCTCCGCGGCGGCGATGTCCAGGGTGCCGGCGAAGTGCATCGGCTGGTTGGCCACCACACCGACCGGGCGACCCTCGACCCGGCCGAAGCCGACCACGATGTTCTGCGCGAAGAGCGGGTGCACCTCGAGGAACTCCCCGTCGTCGAGCACGTGCTCGATCACCCGGTGGATGTCGTACGGCTGGTTGGCCGAGTCCGGGATCAGGGTGTCCAGCTCACGGTCGGCGTCGGTGATCTCCAGGTCGGCGTCGGTGTCGTAGACCGGCGGCTCGTCGAGGTTGTTCGCCGGCAGGTACGACAGCAGTGCCTTGACGTAGTCGATCGCGTCGTCCTCGTCGGTGGCGAGGTAGTGCGAGTTGCCGCTGCGGGTGTTGTGCGTACGGGCCCCGCCGAGTTCCTCCATGCCCACGTCCTCGCCGGTCACCGTCTTGATCACGTCCGGTCCGGTGATGAACATGTGCGAGGTCTGGTCGACCATCACGGTGAAGTCGGTGACCGCGGGGGAGTAGACCGCGCCGCCCGCGCACGGTCCCATCACCAGCGAGATCTGTGGGATCACGCCGGAGGCGCGGACGTTGCGGAAGAAGATCTCGCCGTAGAGGCCGAGGCTGACCACGCCCTCCTGGATCCGGGCGCCGCCGGAGTCGTTGATCCCCACCACCGGGCAGCCGATCTTCATGGCCAGGTCCATCACCTTGACGATCTTCTGGCCGAAGACCTCGCCCAGCGAGCCGCCGAAGACGGTGAAGTCCTGGGCGAAGACGCAGATCTGCCGGCCGTCGACGGTGCCGTAGCCGGTGACCACGCCGTCGCCGTACGGGCGGGTGCGTTCCAGCCCGAAGTTGGTTGACCGGTGCCGGGCCAGTTCGTCCAGTTCGACGAAGGAACCGGGGTCGAGCAGCAGGTCAATCCGCTCGCGGGCGGTCTTCTTACCGCGCGCGTGCTGTTTCTCCACGGCACGGGCGGAGCCGGCGTGGACCGCCTCGTCCGCCCGCCGTTGCAGGTCGGCCAGCTTGCCGGCGGTGCTGTGGATGTTGCTCTCGACCTCGCTGCTCGCGCTCACGTTTCGGTTCTGCCTTTCCTCGCGACTGCGGCGCCAGCCTCGCCCCTCGCGCTCACGGTGCCCGTGCCGCCCGGCGCTGCTCTTCACGTACGCCCAGTTCTGGATCGTAACGATGCGCCCGCCAGCCCGTCGCCGGCCGCCGGGGTGGGCTTGGCCTCACTCGCCTGGGGGCGGCCGTAGGCTGGGCTGATGCCGGGCTCTCCGTACACCGATCTTGACCGTCCCCCGCTCGACGCCCGCGGGCTGCGGCGGGCGCTGGTCACCCCGGACGGCTTCTGGACCCGGCTGGACCTGCGCGCCGAGACTGGTTCCACCAACGCCGACGCAGTCGCCGCGGCGACCGCGGGCGAGCCGGAGGGGCTGGCGGTGGTGGCCGAGGTGCAGACCGCCGGGCGCGGCCGCCGGGGACGGAGCTGGCAGTCGCCGCCCCGGGCCGGAATCGCGACCAGCGTCCTGCTCCGGCCGGGTGTGCCGGTCGCCGACCGTGGCTGGCCGGGTGTCAGCCCGGCGGCGTACGGCTGGTTGCCGCTGCTCGCCGGGGTGGCCCTGGTGGAGGCGGTGACCCGGATCGGTGAGCTGCCCGACGAACTGGCGGTCGGCCTGAAATGGCCGAACGACCTGCTGCTCGGGGCGGCGAAGGGCGCCGGCATCCTGGCCGAGTCGGTGCCGGGCGCGACGCTGGGCGAGCCGCCCGCGGTGGTGGTGGGGATCGGGCTGAACGTGACGCTGCGGGCCGACGAGCTGCCGACCAATCCGACGGGCCTGGTGGCCACCTCGTTGCGGCTGGCCGGCGCGGCGGTGGTCGACCGCGATCCGTTGCTCCGGGCGCTGCTGCGCGGCCTGGCCGACTGGTACGGGCGTTGGCGCTCGGCCGGCGGTGACGCCGAGGCGTCCGGCCTGCGGGCCGCCTACCTGGGCCACAGCGCCACGGTCGGCCAGCGGGTACGGGTGCTGCTCCCGGCCGGCGACGAGTTGGTCGGCTCGGCGAGCACCGTCGATCCGGAGGGCCGGCTGGTCGTCCAGGCAGCCGACGGTGAGCACCGGGTGGCGGCCGGTGACGTGCTGCACCTGCGCTGATCATCGAGGGTCGAGTCGGACAACCAGGGCGGAACCACCGCCGTGTCACATCGGGGGAGTGTCGACGATCAGGTGACGCGCCCGGTAACCCGGAGCCGCTACGGTCAGCGCGAACACTGACGTATCCCAGGAGGTTTGCGTGGCTTTCCCCGAAGATGTGCTCACCGCGGACGAGCACGTCGTGCTGCACCTGCATCCGCACTGGAAGGCCCTGATCCGGCCGGTACTGGTGCTGGTGCTCGCCATCGCCGCGGTGATCGCCGGGGCCGTGCTGCTGCCCGACGGCAACGGCGGCACGATCGGCCTGTACGTGATTGCGGCGATCGGTCTGGTGGCCGTGCTCTGGCTCAGCCTCTGGCCGTTCCTGGTCTGGCGGGCCACCCACTACCTGTTCACCAACGAGCGGGTGGTGCTGCAACAGGGTGTCTTCCACCTGGACCGGCGGGACATCCCGCTCGGCCGGGTGAACGACCACACGATGAACCAGCACTTCGTCGAGCGGCTGCTCGGCTGCGGCACGCTGACCATCGAGTCGGCCGGCGAGCGCGGACAGACGGTACTCACCGACATTCCGCAGGTCAGCCACGTGCAGACCCGGCTCTACGAACTGGTCGAGGCGGACCACGACAAGCACTCGCTCGGCGAGGGCGAGCTGCGTGAGGTGCTCGCCGACGTCAGCGAGGGCAAGCCGCTGCGCGAGAAGCCCTGACCTGGCTCGCGCCGTTTCGGACGGATCGCCGGCACCGGGTGTCAGAACCCGGTGTCGTCACCGTCGCCGGACGGGACGGCCGGCTCGCGTAGTGCGAACCAGCCGCGGAACCTGGTCCGCAGCACCTCTTGTTCCGGCTGGTCGTCATCGTCCAGCCGGAACATGGTGGCGTTCAGGGTGACCGTACCGAGCCCGGGCCGGGCGATGGAGTGCTTGCGGCCGATCACGTCGAGTCGGGTGGCGAGCCGGTCACCGGCCCGTACCGGGGCGAGCCAGCGCAGTTCCTCCAGCCCGGGCGAGGCGTCGGCGGCGGTACGGGACAGCACGTGGTCGACGTACGCGCGCATGAACAGGCTCACCGTGAAGAAGCCGCTGGCGATCCTCGTGCCGTAGTGACTCTCCCGTGCGAGTTCGGCGTCGAGGTGGTACCACTGCGGGTCGAAGCGTTCCGCGAAGGCGAGCATCTCGGCCTCGTCGACGCGGGTCACGCCGAGGTCGAAGGTCCGACCGGGGGTCAGGTCCTCGAAGAAGAGGTCGGCCGGGGCGCCGGTGCCGGATCGCACCGACTGTCCGGTCCGTGCGGTGCTGCTGTCGGTCACCGCGGTCGGGTCGTTCAGTGCGCGGTGGGACGGTGGACGGCAGCGGCTCGCAATTCGTCGGCGAACTCGGCCGCCAGGTCGTCCTTGACCCCGAGCAGGTCCTGCTCGACCGCCGGAATCTTGCCGTTGGTGTGGCCGTCCGGCGCCCGGTGGGACGACTCCTCCAACTCGGTGACCGCCTCGGCCAGTTCGGCCACCGGGTCGAGTTCGACCAGCCCGTCCGCGGTGTGGTCGTGTCCGCCGTCGTGCGTCGCCACCGGCTGGAAGACGAAGGTCCGGTACGACCAGAAGCGGAACACCGTCGCCACGCCCACCCCGACGACCTTGGCGATGTTCAGCGCGAGCAGCCCGTGGATGCCCAGGCCGTACTTTGCCGCCGCCACCGCCCCGAGTTCGATGGCGAGCCCGGTGGTGTTGAACAGGAAGAACAGGAGGTATTCGCGGCGCATCGCCGACTTCGGGCGGTCCCGGTAGGTCCAGTACCGGTTCATCAGATATGAGCTGGTCGCCGCGATAACGGTGGCGATGACCGTTGCCTTGAGCTGCCCGTTCACGAAGACCGTCAGCACCAGCGCGTTGAACACCGCGAAGTTGACTATGGTGTTCAATCCGCCCACGATGCCGAACTTCGCGGCTTCGCGGGCGAACTTCTGCCAACGGTCGGGGAGCAGCCGGACAAGACGCATTTGGACACCTTAGGGCAGGACAACTCCGACCGGCAGCGGTCGGCGCGCAGGTGGGCGCCAGGTCACGCTACTTGTCACTCTTGGTAATTACGTCCGGAGCATCCTGTGCTGCCGGACCAACAAAGACAAACCGCCGATAAGACCAGAACCGGAACAGAGTGCCCAGTGCGGCACCGACCAGGTTCGCGGCGATGTTGTCGGCGAGCAGCGACTTGAAGACGCCTGGCCAGATGCTGCCGAGGGCGTAGTGGCTGATCCCCAGGCAGGCCAGGGCGATGCCCAGACCAACCGTGTTGAAGAAGAAGTAAAGCCCGTACTCGCGGGCCATGCCGGTGCGTTCCCGATGCCGCCAGGTCCAGAACCGGTTCCCGACGAACGCGATCGTCGCGGCGACGACGGTGGAGACCGTCTTCGCGCTCAGTGTCTCCATCTCCCAGGCCTGCCGGGCGACGTTGAACACCGCCAGGTCCACGGCGAACGCGACCCCACCGACCAGACCGAATTTGCCCAACTCGCGGACGAGATGGCCGAACCGGTTGAGGAGGGTGCGGAATAGGCCCTGCCGGGTGCCCGGGGAAGAGGGCTGGTCGCCGGTTACGGTCGCTGACACGTGTCGAGCCTACCGGCTCCGGGGCCGCCCTGACTCCCGGCTACCGCGAGTCGTCCCCGGGCGCGCCGGACAAGCGGAAACCGCTGCACCGCAACGGGTCCACTGTCACCCAACGGTGACAGCGGGACACAGACGGCCGCCTGGTACGGCTGGGATACAAGCGCCTCGGCCGGGTGCGGTTCTCGCGCCCTCCGCAAATCGTCGCGCGGCACATCCGACGACACATCCGGCGGCACGTCGGGTCGCTGCCGCGCGGGAGCGCTCGCAAAGATTTGCGTGAAACTGCGCGTGGGAGCGGGAGATTGCTCGCCTTACCGCAAAACCACCGTATCTTGTGCAGTTCTTCACAACCGGTCCCGCTGCCCCGATCGGCTATTCGGTTTAGGCTGGTGGAAATCCCAGGCTTTTACACCGGCGAGCATCTCCAGCCCGCCGGGTGTTGCTTCACCCCTCATATCGGTCAGCGTCGACCACAAGGAGATTCGTCATGTCTGCTCCGGCAACCATCCGGGGGCTCGATCAAGCTCCTACGTCCCACTCGAAGCTGCTCGCCTGGGTCAAAGAAGTCGCCGAGCTAACCCAACCCGAACGTGTGGTCTGGGTGGACGGCTCCGAGGCGGAGTGGCAACGGCTCACCGAAGAGTTGGTGCAGGCAGGCACGCTGGTCCGGCTCAATCCGGAGCGCAAGCCCAACTCGTTCTGGGCGCGTACGGATCCCTCCGATGTGGCGCGGGTCGAAGACCGTACCTACATCTGTTCGGTCGACGAGGCAGACGCCGGCCCCACCAACAACTGGATGGCGCCGGCCGAGATGAAACGGCTGATGACGGACCTCTACCGCGGATCAATGCGTGGCCGGACGATGTACGTCATCCCGTTCTGCATGGGCCCGCTGGAGGCGGAAGACCCCATGTACGGCGTGGAAATCACCGACAGCGCGTACGTGGTCGCGTCCATGCGCATCATGACCCGGATGGGTGCGACGGTACTGGAGGCGATGGGCAAGAACGCCAACTTCGTACCCGCACTGCACTCGCTCGGTGCCCCGCTCGCACCCGGTCAGCAGGACTCGATCTGGCCGTGCAACGACACCAAGTACATCTCGCACTTCCCGGAGTCCCGCGAGATCTGGTCGTACGGGTCCGGTTACGGCGGTAACTCGCTGCTGGGCAAGAAGTGCTACTCGCTGCGGATCGCCAGTGTGATGGCTCGCGACGAGGGCTGGCTGGCCGAGCACATGCTGATCATGAAGGTCACCTCCCCGGAGGGGAAGGTGCACTACATCGCGGGTGCGTTCCCGTCCGCCTGCGGGAAGACCAACCTCGCCATGCTGGAGCCGACCATTCCGGGTTGGAAGGTCGAGACCATCGGTGACGACATCGCCTGGATGCGGTTCGGCCAGGACGGCCGCCTGTACGCGGTCAATCCCGAGTTCGGTCTGTTCGGGGTGGCGCCGGGCACCGACTGGAAGACCAACCCCAACGCCATGCGCACCCTCGACCGGGGCAACTCCATCTTCACCAACGTGGGGCGTACCGACGACGGCGACGTCTGGTGGGAGGGGATGGGTGAGCCGCCGGCGCACCTGATCGACTGGAAGGGCAAGGACTGGACGCCGGACAACGGTGAACTGAGCTCGCACCCGAACTCGCGGTTCTGTACGCCGCTGGCCCAGTGCCCGATCGTCGCGGACGAGTTCAACGACCCGAACGGGGTGCCGATCGACGCGATCCTCTTCGGCGGCCGGCGCAAGGACACGATTCCGCTGATCACCGAGGCCCGGGACTGGGTCCACGGTGTCTACATGGGAGCGACGCTCTCCTCGGAGACGACCGCCGCGGCAGCCGGCCAGGTGGGTGTGGTCCGCCGCGACCCGATGGCGATGCTGCCGTTCATCGGTTACAACGCGGGCGACTACTTCGGACACTGGATCGAGATGGGCAAGGGCACCGACGGTGACGCGGCCAAGCTGCCGAAGGTGTACTACGTCAACTGGTTCCGCAAGGACCAGGACGGCAACTTCCTCTGGCCCGGGTTCGGTGAGAACTCGCGGGTGATCAAGTGGATCGTCGAGCGGATCGAGGGCCGCGGGGCCGCCGTCGAGACGCCGATCGGCATGGTGCCGGCGCAGGACGCGCTCGACGTCGAGGGTCTGGGGCTCACCCCGGAGGATGTCCGGATCGCGCTGAAGGTCGACGTGGACGAATGGCGCGACGAGCTGCCCATGATCAACGAGTGGTTCGAGAAGTTCGGCGACAAGCTGCCGGGTGTGCTCTGGGCCGAACTGGACGCGCTGCGGGCTCGCCTGGACGCCGAGCAGCCTGCCTGAGCCGAAAAAAGGACACGCCGGCCGAGGCGGGACAAGCTATCCGTCCCGCCCGGAAGCGGGCATCATCAGCAGCATGACAACGGCCGCCGGGACCAGTGCTCGGCGGCCGTCCCGCTGCCCACCCGCCGTCGCGCCGACCGCCGCTCCGACCGGCTACGCGACGACCGCCGGTCCGGTCGGGTACGCACCGACCGCCGCTCCGACCGGGTACGCACCGACCGCCGGTCCGATCGGGTGCGCGACGACCGCCGGAGCACTGCGGTGACCATGGACTGCTACGACGTCGTGGTGGTCGGTGCCGGGCCGGCCGGGGCGAGCGCCGCGCTGGCCGCCCGCCGGGCCGGGGCGAGCGTGCTCCTGCTGGACCGCTCCGACTTTCCCCGGGACAAGGCGTGCGGGGACGGAATCGCCGCCCACACGCTGGACGTACTCGCCGATTTGGGGGTCCGGGACGCGGTCGCCGGCTTCGCGGCGGTGCCGGCGCTGCGGATGGTCGCGCCGGGCGGGGGTCAGGTCGCCCGACCGCTGCCCCGGCCCGCGTACACGGTGCCTCGGCGGGTCTTCGACGCCCGTCTGGTCGCCGCCGCGGTTGCCGCCGGTGCGGAACTGCGCCGGCACACCGTACGCCGGATCGAGAGCCGGCCCGACCGGGTGGTGCTGGACCGGATGCTGGCGGGGCGGGCGGTGGTCGGCGCCGACGGCGCCGGTTCCGTGGTCCGCCGTGCGCTCGGCCACGGCAACAACCCCGACGGCCACCTGGCCATCGCCATCCGGGGCTACGCCCCGGCCGCCGACGGCCCGCTCGAGCAGCAGATCATCACTTCCGGCACCGAGTGGCCGGCCTACGCCTGGTCGTTCCCGATCGGCGACGGCCGGGCCAACGTCGGGTACGGCGAGGTCCTGCGCGGTACCCCGGTCAGCCGGTCCCGCCTGCTCGACGGCCTGCACACCCTGCTGCCCGACCTGGCGGCCGAATCCGTGACCGACCTGCGTGCCCACCACCTGCCGCTGTCCACCCGCCGACCGGCGCCCGGCCGGGACCGGATAGTGCTCGCCGGTGACGCGCTCTCCCTGGTCAACCCGTTCACCGGGGAGGGCATCTTCTACGCCGTCCTCTCCGGTGCCCTCGCCGGTACGGCCGCGGCCCGCTCCCCGCGCCACGCCGCCGACCGGTACGCCCAGGCGCTGCGGCGCCGTCTCGGCCGGCACCTGAGGCACAGTTCGGCGGTCGCGCGGCTGGCCCGGCACCGGCTGGTGGTCGACGCGGCCATCCGCGCGGCGCAGCGTGACCGGCGAGTCTTCGGGGTGATGGTCGAGTTGGGGCTCGGTGACGGGCTGCTCGACCTGCGCACCATGCGGAAGATCGGACGCGGACTCGCCGCCCGGGGATAGGCGCCCCCGGCTCGCCCCGGGATTTAGGTCGTTAGTCTGCAGGGGATGACTCTGCGGGACCTGGTCTACTCAGCGTACGAACGGCGGTTGGCGGCGAAGCTGGCCGGTAAGCCCGTGCCCCAGCACGTCGGCGTGATGTGTGACGGCAACCGAAGATGGGCCCGCGAGATGGGCTACGTCGACCCGAACGACGGCCACCGGGTTGGTGCCGCCAAGATCAAACATGTCCTGGAGTGGTGCGACCAGGCCGACATCGGGCACGTCACGCTCTATCTGCTCGCCACCGACAACCTGCGCCGGCCCGCGAGTGAGCTGGACCCGCTGCTCCAGATCATCGAAGACCTGGTCGTCGAACTCGCCGAAGAGGGCAATCCGTGGCGGCTACGGATGGTCGGCGCACTCGACCTGCTACCGGCACAAACCGCTAGCGCGCTGAAGGCCGCCGAGGAGCGTACCCAGGAACGGGCCGGTGGTGCCCAGGTGAACATCGCGGTCGGGTACGGCGGCCGCCGCGAGATCGCCGACGCCGTACGGTCGCTGCTCTACGAGCACGCCGCGGCCGGCGGGACCATCGAGGAACTAGCCGAGGTCCTCGACGTCGAGCACATCGCCGAGCACCTCTACACCCGCGGCCAGCCCGACCCTGACCTGGTCATCCGTACCAGCGGGGAGCAGCGCCTGTCCGGCTTCCTGCTCTGGCAGTCGGCCCATTCCGAGTTCTACTTCTGCGACGCCAACTGGCCCGACTTCCGCCACGTCGACTTCCTCCGCGCCCTGCGCTCGTACGCCAGCCGCCAACGCCGCTACGGCGTCTAGCCCGCCCCCCCCGGGCACCCACCCCTCGCCCCCGCTCCGTACCCATCCTCGGTCCGCTCTTGTAGTGAAAGAGTGCGAAACCGCGCTGGGATAGCCACTCTTTCTCTACAAGAGGGGCCGCTTCTCTACAAGAGGGGCCGCGGAACCACGTGAGTGGTGGGGTGGGGTGGGTGGGGTCAGTTGAAGCGGTGGACGGCCTCGGTGAGGAAGTCGCCGAGGGCCTCGGGAGAGTCGATGGTGAGGTCCGCGGCCGTGGCGACCTCCTCGCCGGTCTCGGGGTTCGCGACCGCCACGCACACGCCGAAGAAGTCGGGGTGGGTTTCCTCGCGGGCCCGCAACGCGGCGAAGGCCTTGATGTCGGAGACGTCGTCGCCGAAGTACCAGGCACAGCCGGCACCCTGTACGGCTTCCCCGATGACCATGCCCTTGTCGCGGTCGACCGGGGGCTTGATCTCGATGACCATCCGCCCGACCTGCACCCGCAGGCCGCGGCGCTCGGCCTGCTCCCGGCCCCAGGACTCGATGGCCCGGCCCAGCTGCGGCGCGGTGCGGTAGTGCAGGGCGACGGAGAGCCGCTTGTACTCGACCAGGGTGCCGCCGGGTAGCTCGTCGCGGGCCTGCTGGGCCAGTTCGGCCATGGTCGGCACCCAGGGCAGCGCGGTCGGTTCGGTCACCGTCTCGCCGGACCCGTGGCTGTGTTCCAGCCCGTAGAGCCCGTAGAGGTCGACCTCGGCCAGCCCGTTGAAGTGGTCGCGGAGGAACTCGACCGGACGGGCCGAGACGATCGCCACCCGCTGCACCATGCCGGCCAGGGCGTCGAGGGCCGCGAGGACCTTCGGTGCCGGCTGGACCGCGGTCGGGTCGTCCTGGACCGGGGCGAGCGTGCCGTCGAAGTCGAAGAAGAGCGCACACTGCCCGGCCCGGTCAGTGGTGGCCTGCCAGGCCTGTTCCGCAGTGAGGGGACGGGTCGGGCGCTGATTGCCCGTGTTGATCGGCCGCACGGGCGTCAGCGTACCCCGGTCGTTACGGTCTTAGATGGAGTCCAGCTGAACCTTCAGTCGTCGCCTCCGAGCATGGCGCGGCGGCTGTGCATCCGTGGCCCGATCGGCACCACCGACGGGTCGGGGTGGCTGAGCAGGTAGCCCTCGACGAACCCGGTGTTGCGGTCGCCCGCATGGCTGTCGAGTTCGTTCAGGCGGGCGATGAGGAATTCGGTGAGCGCGGTGACTCGCTCGTTGAGTCGTTCGTGCAGATCGGCGACGACGGCAAGAACGGTCGCGACCCCGGTGGCGGTGAGAGCGATCATGTTCACCACTACCGGAAGCTCCGCGCCGTTGACCGTGCCGAGCACGACATTGGCGGTCACGCACAGTGTCACTGACACCGCCGCGACCATGACTGCCATCCATTTCAGGGTCATGGCTAGACCCCTCCTTCTGTCCCGCAGGGCTGGGTTCGGCTTTGTCCCGTCCCCCCGCCGACGACGAGCCCAAGCAGTACGAAAAGGCACGTTAGCGCGCGTGTTCAGGTGCTGGTGCGGTACGCATGAGAAGCATGTAGATTCTTGCGCCATTTGAGGAACTAGCCTGCTCGCTTACCTCCTTTTCGGACATCTCCTGGCAAGGTGGGCCGGTAAGCCAGATATCTGATTGTCTCTCTGATGTGAAATTTCTCCGCCTCGGAGACATTTGGATCTACCAGTCGGCGGAGCAGCGCTTCGACGTCCGGGTCCATCGGCGGAGCGCTCGGTGCGGGTCGTCCTGAGGTGGCCCGGTCCCAGCCGAGCACCCCGAAGGCGGTGGTCGCGGGAATGCCGAGTCCTTCACAGAACGCGACGACGCGTTCGGCCTCCGGGTCGCTGGCCCACTCGCCGCGTACCCATCGGTTGATGGTCTGGCGGGAGACGCCGGTACGCCGGGAGACCTCCGTGCCGGACCACGCGCGGGTGGCGCGGGCGTCGTCGAGGGCCTTGCGTACGAAGGCGGCGAAGGCGATCTTGCGCCCGTGGGCACTGTCCGGCACGCGGTGACGGTACGGCCAGTCGTCGGATTCTGCCGGGGCCGATGTGCTTTCGTGCCGTGCACGTGACACTTGGGTGGGGATCCCGGTAAACGACTTCGTGCTCGTGTTGAGGGGTATCACGTGGTCAGACTAGTGGTACGCGGGTCTGGGGGTAATCAGACGAAAAGATGATACTGTCACGTACGTGGGACGATCTAACGTGTGTCACGTGCTTGAGACCATCTGTGCTCACGTGGGTCACTTCCTCGTGACAGGAGGGATTCGGTGACCGAACTCGCAACCCGTGCCCAGGCATTCGGGTTGATCGCCGACGGGGTGGCCGCCGGGCTCAGTGCCCCGTGGCGCCTCTATCTGGCCCGGGGTTGTCGTTACCTGTCGCTGAACGTCGGCGACCGGGCCGAGTGGAACTCGTGGCGTACGCACCTGGGCTGCCCCGAGCTGAGCGTGCGGGTCTACGACGCGGGCGGGGAGATCCGTCGGGCCTCCGTCGCCGAGATCGTGCTCGACGGCTGCCGGATCAGTGTCGAGCTGGTCGAAGAGGTGAGTACGGACGATCTCGATCGGCTGCTCATCGCCGATCCCACCCCGACCGAGTCGGAGGACTCATGAACGGGCGACACGTACCGGCCGGGGTGGCCCGATGAGCCCCTTCTTCGCGGTTTTCCTCGTACTCCTGCTTGGTTCGTCCAGTTACGCCGCGGGGCGCCTGCACGGCCAGCTCAGCTACCGGATCGGCTACCGGTTCGGTTACCGCCAGGGTTACTTCGACGGCGACCGGGGGGCCTGGAACCGCCGTCGGCGGGAAGCCCAGGCCGCCATCGCCTCGGTACTGGCCGGTCCGCCGACCGGTACCGCAGCCGCTCCGGACCCCGCCGCCGGGGACCAGGGCACGACGTACACGGGTTCTTCTTTCGCGGGGACCGCAACCAACGGCGGACGGCACTCCACCGACGCGTACGCCGGCCGGAACGCTTAGCCGGCGGTGCGGTGGGGTGAGCGGTCACCCGCGATCACGGTGCGTCGTCCGCGGCGGACACGCACCGTCGGGATCACGTCAGACCGGTGACGGTGATCCCACCGGCCGGGGTGCGCGCAGGGGGCATGCATCCCGGCCGGTCTCCGTACCGCCGGGCCGGGGGTTGATCGGACTCCCGGCCCGGCGGGTAGCACCGGCGCGGGCCGCCGCCTCCGCCCCAGGGCGCTTACCTGCTGTTACCGGCACTCACGAGTGACCGCGAGCGGCGTGGACGGGCGGCGAGCGGGCTATGGCGAGATGCATTCCGTATGCCCTAGCCGCGTCGGCGTCCGGCAGCTAGCGTCTAGGCATGGCGAGGGGTCCTCCCACGCCAGCCGGCCGGCCCGGACTCTGAGTACTGATCCATGGGGCCCGCATCCGACCCCGTGGTTCCGGGCACCGGACGAGGCGGAACGCGGGTGGACCGGGTGCACGCCCGCCGGAGCAGCCTGTGACGACTCGCCGTACCAACTCCAGGGCCGACCAGGACCCGGGCGCGACTCCCGCGACCGGCCGTGCAAAGGGCGGACGGAGGGCCACCACGGCCCCGGCCGCCGGTCTGGAGCCCGCACCAACCGGCCGCGCCTACGTTCTGGACACCTCGGTGTTGCTCTCCGACCCGGCGGCTTTCCACCGGTTCGCCGAGCACGAGGTCGTGCTCCCGCTCGTGGTGATCTCCGAGCTGGAGGGGAAACGACACCATCCGGAGCTGGGCTGGTTCGCCCGTCAGGCCCTGCGCATGCTCGACGAACTACGGATCAAGCACGGCCGGCTGGACCAGCCGGTGCCGACCAACGACGCAGGCGGCACGCTGCGGGTCGAGCTGAACCACGCCGACGACTCGGTGCTGCCGCCCGGTTTCCGCAACGAGTCAAACGACACCCGGATCCTCTCGGTCGCGCTCAACCTGGCCGCCGAGGGCCGCGAGGTCATCCTGGTCAGCAAGGACATGCCGCTGCGGGTCAAGGCCGCCTCGGTCGGCCTGACCGCCGACGAGTACCGGCACGGCCAGGCCAGCGACCCGACCTGGACCGGCATGACCGAGCTGGAGCTGGGGGAGGAGCAGATAAACCAGCTGTACGCGGGTGAGCCGCTGGACCTGGACGAGGCGGCCGGGATGCCGTGCCACACCGGTCTGGTGCTGCACTCGCCCCGGGGCTCGGCACTCGGCCGGACCGCCCCGGACAAGACCGTACGGCTGGTCCGCGGCGACCGGGAGGCGTTCGGGTTGCGCGGCCGCTCGGCGGAGCAGCGGATCGCGCTGGACCTGCTGCTCGACGAGTCGATCGGGATCATCTCGCTTGGTGGCCGGGCCGGCACCGGCAAGTCCGCCCTGGCGCTCTGTGCCGGGCTGGAGGCGGTGATGGAACGCCGCCGACACAAGAAGGTGATCGTGTTCCGCCCGCTCTACGCGGTCGGTGGCCAGGAGTTGGGCTACCTGCCGGGGTCGGAGTCGGAGAAGATGTCGCCGTGGGCGCAGGCGGTCTTCGACACGCTCGGCGCGGTGGTGCACGACAACGTCATGGACGAGGTGCTCGCCCGCGGGATGCTCGAGGTGCTCCCGCTGACCCACATCCGGGGTCGGAGCCTGCACGACGCCTTCGTCATCGTGGACGAGGCGCAGTCGCTGGAGCGTGGGGTCCTGCTCACCGTGCTGTCGCGGGTGGGCCAGGGATCCAGGGTGGTGCTCACCCACGACGTCGCCCAGCGCGACAACCTCCGGGTCGGCCGGCACGACGGGGTCACGGCGGTGATCGAGGCGCTGAAGGGGCATCCGCTCTTCGCGCACGTCACGCTGACCCGGTCGGAACGGTCCCCGATCGCGGAAGTGGTCACCGATCTGCTGGAGGACATCCCGTTGTAGCGGCGATGCGTTGGGGCCTTTGACCTGGTTTAAGGCTATTATTTGAGTGGTCCAGGTCACAATCGTGCTTGTTGGTTTCCCAGCCGACTCACTGTGCGCAATGGTGTGCTTCGAGCAACTCCTGCCCCACGGACATCGGTGAAGATCGGTATACCAGGGGCAAACGGTACGGATGATCACGAGTCGTCCGGCCCGGAGATCCGCCGGATCTGGGTGCTCGCGGCGCGTACGTGCCGGCCGCCGGGCCGGTTCGCGCCAGTCCTTGTCCCCGACGAAGGGATCACTTCGTGAGTCGGCTGTGGAGCCGCTTCGGCGTCCGGACACTCGCGGTCTCACTGCTGGTGGTGGGCGTCACCGGCGGATATTTCCTGGGCCAGGACCGGGAAACCCAGCAGGTCGGCATCAACGCCCAACTCATCGCCGACGCGGAGCGCGCGGAGTTCGACCTGTTGCGTGAGCGCAACGCCGCGCACAAGCAGGCGATGGCCGCCCAGTTGGCCGCCGAGCGGGAAGCCACCCGCAAGGCCGCCGAAACCGCGAAGGCAGCCGCCGAGCGGGCGCGCAAGGCCGACGCGGCGGCCGACCGGAAGAAGCGGGAAGCCAAGGCGGCCAACGCGCCGGTCAAGCCGTACGAGGGTCCGATCCCGGACTCGTGCAACGAGTACAGCGGCAACCGCGCGATCGGCTGCGCGCTGATGCTGGAAGCCGGGTTCCCGCTGGCCGAGATGCCCTGCCTGGAGAAGCTCTGGACCAAGGAGAGCGGCTGGAACCCCAAGGCGAGCAACCCCTCGGGCGCGTACGGCATCCCGCAGGCAAAGCCCGGCAGCAAGATGAGCAGCGCCGGTGCGGACTGGCAGAACAGCGCCGCCACGCAGATCAAGTGGGGGCTGGGCTACGTCAAGAGTCGGTACAAGACGCCCTGCGGGGCGTGGTCGTTCTTCCAGAGCAAGGGCTACTACTGAGCACTGGAGAACCGCAGCGACGTCGAAGGGGTACGGGCGAGCGCCCGTACCCCTTCCGTCTGTTTCCGGGCGGACCGGGAGATTCACGTCGGCTGGCCGTGGGAGCGGTGCCGGACGTGCCGAGTCGGGTGGCGGTTGTCGGCAATAGCTGATAGCTACTTGAGGGTGACATTCGATTCCCGTAGCGGCGGAGACCCGTACCGGTTCGGCACCGACGCCTTCTACGCCTCCCTCGGCAAGGCGTTCGTGGCCATGTGCGCGGTCGTGCCGGTGCTCTTCGCCATCGAGGGGATCGACTACTGGCTGGGCGCGGGACTGGACGCGACGGCCGGGATCATCCCGCACCGGATCGACGGCCTGGACGGCGTCTTCTTCGCGCCGTTCCTGCACCACGGCTTCAACCACCTCTACAGCAACAGCGTCCCGCTGATCCTGCTCGGTACGTTCGTGCTCGCCGCCGGAGCCCGCCGTTTCCTCTACTCCACCCTCGTGATCATGTTCGTCAGCGGGCTCGGGGTGTGGTTCACGGGCTCGGCGAACTCGGTCGTGGTGGGCGCCAGCGGGATCATCTTCGGCTACCTGGGACTGCTGCTCATGCGCGGCATCGTGGAGCGGAGTTGGTGGAACTTCGCGGTGGTGCTGCTGGTCGGGCTCCTCTACGGCGGGCAACTGTTCGGCGTACTGCCGACCGACGAGCCGATCTCCTGGCAGGGGCACCTGTTCGGGCTGATCGGCGGGCTGGTGGCGGCGATCCTGTTCCGACGCCGCCCGCAACGGGACGCCTACTCCTCCGAGTCGACGCTGAGCTATCCCTGACCGGAGATCTTCCCTGCTCGTCGGGGCCGCCGCCGGCCACATTGACCATGGAAGTGTCTTGCCTAGTCCTCATCCGGCCACCTACGGTCGAAATCAGCAGCTGTTGATCCGTAGGCGGAAGGCGACGGTGAGCACATGCGTGAGGTCGATGTCGCCATAATCGGGGCTGGTCCGACCGGCCTCTTCGCCGCCTACTACGCCGGATTCCGAGGCCTGTCCGTCGCCCTCGTCGATGCGCTGCCCGAGCCCGGCGGGCAGGTGACCGCCATGTACCCGGAGAAGGTCATCTACGACGTGGCGGGCTTCCCGGCGATCAAGGGTCGGGACCTGGTGTCGAACCTGGTGGTGCAGGCCGCCGCGTTCGGCCCCGAGTACCTGCTCGGCGTACGGGCCGAGAAGCTCTCGTACCAGGCGGACCGGCCGGTGTTGAGCCTGAGTGACGGCACCGCCCTGCACTGCGGATCGGTCCTGATCACCGGCGGGCTGGGCAGCTTCACCCCCCGACCGCTGCCGGCGGCGGACAGCTTCGTCGGCGGCGGCATCGTGTTCTTCGTACCGCACCTGGCCGACCTGGCCGGCCACGACGTATTGATCATCGGTGGCGGGGACTCGGCCTTCGACTGGGCACAGGCACTGGCGCCACTGGCCGCGTCGGTCACCCTGGTGCACCGGCGGGAGAAGTTCCGGGCGCACGCCGCGACCGTGGAGCGGGTACGCAAGCTGCCGGTCCGGATCGTCGTCAACGCCGAGGTGACCAGGCTCCACGGCGACGGCACGGTCACCGGCGCGGACATCGTGGTCAAGGGCGGCGTCGCGGAGACGGTGCCGGTGAACACCGTCGTCGCCGCGCTCGGCTTCACCGCCGACCTCGGTCCGCTGGCCGAGTGGGGACTGGCGCTCGACAAGCGGCACATCCTGGTCGACAGCACCATGTCGACCAACCTGCCGAGGGTCTTCGCCGCCGGTGACATCACCGAATATCCGGGCAAGGTCCGGCTGATCGCCACCGGGTTCGGCGAGGCGGCCACCGCGGTCAACAACGCCGCCGTGGTGATCGACCCCGCCGCCCACCTGTTCCCCGGTCACTCCTCAGACGCGGGCTGACCCTGCGGGCGTACCGGACCGGGTGGGATCAGGGGAGGCCGGCGAGGTCGGCCATCAGCCGCATCTGGTGGTCGAAGTAGAGCTCACGCTGGTCGACGACCTGTTCGAGGCGACCGAAGATCTCGAAACTGACCAGTCCGAAGAGTTGACTCCAGCCGGCGAGGCCGCGGGCAAGCTGCTCCTCGGTGAGCGCATCGTGCGATCCGGCGGCCCGTCCGCCCTGATCGGCGGCGTCGGGGTATTGGGCGATCAGCCGGGCCAGGTCCGCGCGTACCGGGGGCGGGGGTGCGGACGTCGGTGGCGGGGTGAGCCGGCCGGTGCGGGCAGCGTCGAGCAGGATGCCGCCGAGGGTCAGCACCACCCGTTGCGCGGACGCGGTGGTGTCCGCCGGGGCGACGTAGCCGGGCACCGGGCTGCCGTAGATCAGGGCGTACTCGGCCGGGTGGTGCAGTGCCCACTGCCGGACGGCGTGGCAGACGGCGAGCCAACGGCCGCGCAGGTCGGTGTCGGTCGCGGTCGCGTCGGCCGCCTCGGCGGCATCGCCCAGAGCGCGGTACGCGTCCACGATCAACGCGGTGAGCAGCTCGTCGCGGCTGGCGAAGTACCGGTAGAGCGCGGAGGAGACCAGGCCCAACTCGCGGGCGACGGCGCGGAGCGAGAGGTTGGCGCCGTCGGTGGCAAGGTGCCGCCGGGCCACCGACTTGATCTCCTCGGTCAGCTCGGCGCGTACCCGGGCTCGGATCGAAGGTGCGGTCATGGTGCCAGCGTGCCACATTCGAGATCAGTCATCAAAAAAGAGAGCAGCGCTCTTGACGGACGCGTTGGGCCCTGCCAGGCTGCATCGAACAGAGAGAGCAGTGCTCTCCAAAAGAATCCCTGATCTGGAAGGCGTGCCAAACATGTCGGTTCACGTGATCGTCGGTGCCGGTCCGGTCGGCTCCGCCGCCGCCACCCTCCTCGCCGAGCGGGGCGAACGCGTTCGCCTGCTCACCCGCCGGGGCACCGGCCCCGAGCACCCGGCGATCGAACGCGTCGCCGCCGACGCGACCGACGCGGACCGGCTCACCCAACTCGCCACCGGGGCGACCGCGCTCTACAACTGCGCCAATCCGGCGTACCACCGCTGGGCCACCGACTGGCCACCGCTCGCCGACGCACTGCTGCGGGCGGCGGAACACTCCGGTGCGGTCCTCGCCACCGTCGGCAACCTGTACGGCTACGGCTCGGTCGACGGCCCGATGACCGAGGCCACGCCGCTACGGCCGAACAGCGTCAAGGGCGGCGTACGGGTGCGGATGTGGCAGCAGGCGCTGGAGGCGCACCGGGCCGGCCGGATCAGGGCCACCGAGGTACGCGGCTCCGACTACCTCGGCGCGGGCGCGCAGTCCACGCTCACCATCGTGATGGTGCCGAAGGTGCTGGCCGGACGGCGGGCGGTCGTACCGGGTGACCTCGACGCCCCGCACACCTGGACGTACGTCGGTGACGTCGCCCGTACGCTGGTCGCCGCGGCCGACGACGAGCGGGCCTGGGGTGGGGCCTGGCACGTGCCGAGCGTGCCCGCCGTGTCGATCCGGCAGGTCGCCGCCCGGCTTGCCGCTCTCGCCGGAGCGCCCGCCCCACGGCTGGCCCGGATGCCGGCACCGGTGCTCTGGCTCGGTGGTCTGTTCGACCCGACCGTGCGCGAGATGCGCGAGGTCCTGTACCAGTTCCAGCGACCGTTCGTGCTGGACTCCACGGCCGCCACCGCCCTGTTCGGGATCGCCCCCACCCCGCTCGACGACACCCTCACCGAGACGATCGCCCACGCCCGGCGTGCCTAGGCGGCGGCCTTGTCGCGGCGGCCGGCGACAACCACCGCGAACAGGGTGAGGGCCGCTCCGAGCAGGGTGAACGGTCCCGGTCGGGCGGCGTCGCCGGGTGCGGCGAGGTCGATCAGGACCGCGCCGACCACCTGCCCCGCGATCGTCGCCAGGCTGAGCAGCAGCACCCCGGTGAACCGGACCAGGGTGGCGGCGATCGCGATGAACAGGATCCCGATCGGCCCGCCGAGGTACAGCCACGGCTCGGCGGGCAGCGAGCCGGACGGCCAGCCCCGGAACACGAGGCTGACCGCGAACGCGGCGAGCAGGGCCGCCGCGCCGACCGCGAAGTTGACGAACGTCGCGGTCAGCACGCTGCCGGAGGCGGCCCGTACCCGGCCGTTGACCGCCTGCTGCCAGGCCAGGCCGAGCCCGGCCAGGAGCGGCAGCAGGGCCAGGACCAGCCCGGCCGGGTCGTCCGGGCGGTCACCGACCGCGAGGAACACCGCCGGTACGGTGAGCGCCGCACCGGCCAACCGGGCCGGGGTGACCAGTTGCCGCCCGGCCGGTCCGATCCCGGCCCGGTCGACCACCAGACTGCTCGCCGACTGGCCGGCGACCACGGCGACGGTGAAGATCGCCACCCCGAGCCGGCCGACGGTCAGTCCCTGGTTGGCCACCATGAACGCGCCGCAGGCCCCGCCGAGGCACTGCCACGGCCGCAGCGAGCCGTCGCGCAGGGCGGAACGGAACACACCGAGGTGTCGGCGTCCGGCGCGGCTGCCGAAGACCAGCAGGACGAGCGCGATCAGCCCGAGGCCGAACGAAACCACCGCGGCGGCGATGCCGTCGTGCAGCCGTACGCCGAGTTCGCCGTTGATCCGTGACTGCACGGCGACCGCGCCGCCGGAGACGACGGCGAGCCCGACGGCGCCCGCCCGGCGGCGGGTGTCGGGAGCGGGTTGTGCGACGGTACGCGTCTCGAGCAGGCTCATTCCTGCTCGGCCAGCGGGCGGCCGTCGTAGTCGACGGCCGAGTAGAGGTTGAGCTTCTCCAGCCGGTGGTAGGAGTCGATCACGCGGATCGTGCCGCTCTTGGAGCGCATCACGATCGACTGCGTGTACGCCCCACCCGAGCGGTAGCTGACCCCGCGCAGCAGGTCGCCGGAGGTGACCCCGGTTGCGACGAAGAAGCAGTTGTCGCCGGTGACGAGGTCGTCGGTGAACAGCACCCGGTCGAGGTCGTGCCCGGCGGCCAGCGCCTTCGCCCGCTCCTCCTCGTCGCGGGGCCAGAGCTTGGCCTGCATCGCCCCGCCCATGCACTTGAGCGCGCAGGCGGCGGTGATGCCCTCCGGGGTGCCGCCGATGCCCATCAGCACGTCGACACCGGACTCGCCCCGGGCGGCGGCGATCGCACCGGCGATGTCGCCGTCGGAGATGAACCGGATGCCGGCACCGACCCGCCGGATCTCCCGGATCAGCCCGTCGTGCCGGGGCCGGTCGAGTACGCAGACCGTGACGTCGGACACCTCGGTGTCCTTGATCTCGGCGATCCGGCGCAGGTTGTCGGCCACCCCGGCGTTGATGTCGATCACGTCGGCGTACGCCGGGCCGACCGCGATCTTCTCCATGTAGAAGACGGCGCTCGGGTCGAACATGGCGCCCCGCTCGGCGACCGCGAGTACGGCCAGCGCGTTCGGCATGCCCTTGCTCATCAGCGTGGTGCCGTCCACCGGGTCGACCGCCACGTCGACCTCGGGGCCGGTTCCGTCGCCGACCACCTCGCCGTTGAATAGCATGGGCGCATTGTCCTTCTCGCCCTCACCGATCACCACCACACCGCGCATCGGGATCGAGTTGATCAGCTTGCGCATGGCGTCGACAGCCGCGCCGTCGCCGCCCTCCTTGTCGCCGCGGCCGACCCAGCGACCGGCGGCCATGGCCGCGGCCTCGGTCACCCGGACCAGGTCCAGGGCAAGGTTGCGGTCCAGGTCCTGGGGGATTCGAGTCCTGGTGACGGTCATGGCGGGGCTCCTCCTCGCGACGGTGCGGGGTGAACCGGCGGAAGGCCGAGCCTGCCGCCGGCCATGTCATAGATCCTGGCATGGTTCCGAACGTTGATCAGGTTCGGGGCGCGGGTGGTCCAGGTCGCGGCAGCCGGAGCGGCTGCCAAGATGGGTACGTGGACTCCGCTGCGCCTACCGACCGTGACTCGTTCGACGGCACCCCGACCGACCGTACCCAGAGTGACCGCGCGCCGGGCCGGCTCGGGTCAAGTGACCGCACTCCGAGTGACCAGTATCGGGCCGATCCGGACGACGTCGCCACGGAAGAGGTTGTGGCGACCGCCACCCGTTCCGAGCGCTCGCCCAAGGACATGGCGATGTCGCTGCTCGTGCTCCTGATCCCGATCGCGTTGCTGATCGGGTTCTACCGGGTCTTCCTCGGTGGTGACCAGGCGGCCGAGATCGACCCGTCGCCGACCGTCGCCCAGGCCCGGTCGATCAACGCCTTCCCGGTCAGCGAGCCGGCCGGGCTGGCCGAGGGGTGGCGGAGTATCACCGCGACCCTCCAGCGGCCGGACGGTGCCGTGACCCTGCGACTGGGCTACCTGAGCCCAAACGGCGGCGGCGTCCAGCTGGTGCAGAGCAACGTACCGGCCGAGCGGTTGCTGCCGGTGGAGCTGACCGACCAGGGCCAGCCGCAGGGCCCGGCCGATGTCGCCGGGCGGAGCTGGCTGACGTACACGGCTCGGGCGGGTGAGCGGGCCCTGGTGCTGATGGAACCGGGACGTACGGTGATCGTGGTCGGTTCGGCCCGGGAGAGCGAGCTGCGCGACCTGGCCGGGTCACTGCGCTAGGCCGGTTGCGCCGCCGCCCGGAAACCGGGCCGGGGGCAGATCGGCCCGGCAATGGCAGACTCATCAGGGTGAGCGACGTGGCCGCATCGCCGGTGGATGGTGAGCTGGAAAGCTTCAGCCTGGTGGAGCTGGCCGTGCTGCGGCTGAGCCGGGAGATCCTGAGCGGCAAGAGTGATCCCGGCCAGCGGCTGGTCGAGGAGCAGTTGACCCGGCGGCTGGGGATCAGCCGGGCACCGTTGCGGGAGGCGCTGCGGCTGCTGGCCCAGCAGGGGCTGGTCGAGCACGTACCGCGCCGGGGGGCCAGGGTCGCCACCCTCTCCGACCGGGACGTGGCCGAGCTGTATGCCGTACGGGACGTGCTGGAGCGGCATGCGGTTGAGTCCGCGTTGCCGGTGGCGCAGGACAGTGACCTGGGCGGGCTGCGGGACGCGATCGAGCGGATGCGCGAGGCGACCCGGAACGATGACCGGCTGGGCGTGGCGGAGGCGCACCGGGCGTTCCACGTGGCGGTGGTCGCGCTCGCCGGCAACCGCCAGCTCACCGTGATCTACGAGTCGATCCTGGTCCGGTTGCAGCTCTACATGGCGGTCAACCTGCGCCGGGAGTCCGAGAACGCGCAGCCGTCGGACGCCGTACGCCGGCACGAGCGGCTGCTCAAGGCGGTGGCGGCGGGGGAGCCGGCGGCGGTGATCGCCGAGTTGGGCGCGCACGGCGGCCGTTCGTACCTCGACTGATCCTGGCCCCGGCGGGCTGCTCTGGCGGTCCAATGGAAGTGATCCGCGACACATTGTCGTTACCTTTGCCGCCGTTCGTCGAAACAGAAACTGTCGACAATCGACTGTATGGCAGCCCAGACATCCCCGCTGACCGACCTGCGGCAGGCGTACGCCGAAGGACGGCGGACCACCGTCGACACGGTGGAACAGGTCCTGACGGAGCTGGCCCGCGAGGACGACCGGAACGTCTGGATCAGTACGGTGCCGGCGGCGGAGCTGCGGGCCCGCGCGGCCGAGCTGCACGGCGTACGGGACCGGATGGACCGGCTCCCGCTCTACGGGGTGCCGTTCGCGGTCAAGGACAACATCGACGTCGCGGGGCTGCCCACCACCGCCGGCTGCCCCGAATTCGCGTACCTGCCCGAGCGGACCGCCCCGGTGGTCCGGCGACTGCTCGACGCGGGAGCGATCCTGGTCGGCAAGACCAACCTCGACCAGTTCGCCACCGGGCTGACCGGATCACGCTCGCCGTACGGCAGGGTCGAGAGCGTCTTCGGCGGCGGTCTCGTCGCCGGTGGCTCCAGCTCCGGCTCGGCCGTCGCGGTCGCCGCAGGCTCGGTCACCTTCGCCCTGGGTACGGACACCGCCGGCTCCGGTCGGGTGCCGGCCGCCCTCAACGGCATCGTCGGCCTCAAGCCGACCCGCGGACTGCTCAGCACCTCCGGTGTGGTGCCGGCCTGCCGCTCGCTGGACTGTGTCTCCATCTTCACCGCCGAGGTGACCGACGCGGCCACCGTGCTGGCGGTCGCCCGCGGTGTCGACACCGACGACCCGTGGAGCCGCCCGCTGCCGGCGCATCTGGTCGAGGCGCGCGACCCGGCGACGCTCCGGCTCGGTCTGCCGCCCGCGGAACAACTCGACTTCTTCGGCGACCACGGCCAGGCCGACCGGTACGCGCACGGCCTGGCCGGGCTGACCCGGGCGGTGGCCGGCGTGTCACCGATCGACCTGGTGCCGCTGCTCGAAGCCGGCGACCTGCTCTACCAGGGGCCCTGGGTCGCCGAACGGCTGGCCACCCTCGACGACTTCCTCCGGGCACATCCGGACGCGCTGCTGCCGGTCACCCGTACCGTGCTGGAGGGCGGTCGGCGTTTCGACGCGGTCGACACCTTCCGCGCGCTGCACCGGTTGCAGGAGCTTCGGGCGTGGACCGACCGGCTCTGGGAGCACGTGGACGTGCTGGTGCTGCCGACCATCGGGACCACGTTCACCCTCGCGGAGATCGCGGAGGAGCCGATCGCCCGCAACCTGGTGCTCGGCCGGTACACCCAGTTCGTCAACCTGCTCGACCTGGCCGCGGTGACCGTACCGAACGGCTCCACCGCCGACGGCCGCCCGGCCAGCCTCACCCTGATCGGGCCGGCGTTCAGCGACACCACGCTCTCCCGACTCGCCGCCGCGATCACCGCACCGGACCGTCCGGCGCCGGTTGCCGCCGCGGCGCCGGCCGTCGGTGGGAGCGCGGTTGAGCCGCCGGTTGTTGCCGCGGAGCCGACCGCCAACGGGAGCGCGGGTGCGCCGGCCACGGCGGGGCTGGTCGACGAGCCGGCGCTGCTGGTCGCCGTGGTGGGGCGGCACCTGACCGGCGAGTCGCACAACGGTGAGCTGCTCGAACGCGGCGCGGTGCTGGCGGGTACGGCGTACACGGCCCCGCTCTACCGGCTCTACCGGCTGCCCACGCCGGACGGCAACGGGCTGCCCGGCCTGGTCCGGGTAAGCACCACCGTCCGCCCCGGCACCGGTACCTCGATCGAGGTGGAGCTCTGGCGACTGCCCCCGACCGCCCTCGGGGGCCTGCTGGGCGGCGTGCCCGCTCCGCTCGGCCTGGGTTGGCTCCGGCTCGCCGACGGTCGCGAGGTGCTCGGCTTCCTCTGCGAGGCCTACGCCACCGGACCTGAAACCGAGGACATCAGCGCGACCGGCGGCTGGCGGGCGTACCGCCGGACCGTGGCATCGACGACAACAGGGAGGACCACATGACGCGGATAGGGCCGGTCAAGGCCGACCCGTACCTATGGCCGTACGACGGTTCGGCTCCGGTCGAGCGCACCGCACTGCTCTGCATCGACTGGCAGACCGACTTCTGCGGGCCGGGCGGCTACGTCGACAGCATGGGCTACGACATCGGCCTGACCCGGGCCGGCCTGCCGGCCACCGCCCGGCTGCTCGCCCACGTCCGGGCGCTCGGGATGCTGGTCGTACACACCAGGGAGGGGCACGACCCGGACCTGTCCGACCTGCCGGCGAACAAGCGGTGGCGGTCCGCGCAAATCGGCGCGGAGATCGGCGCTCCCGGTCCGCGCGGCCGGATCCTGGTACGGGGCGAGCCGGGCTGGGAGATCGTGCCCGAGGTGGCACCGGCACCGGGCGAGGTCGTGGTCGACAAGCCCGGCAAGGGCGCGTTCTACGCCACCAACCTCGACCTGGTGCTGCGTACGCGGGGCATCACCCACCTGATCCTCACCGGCATCACCACCGACGTGTGCGTGCACACCACCATGCGGGAGGCCAACGACCGGGGCTACGAGTGCCTCATCCTCGCCGACTGCACCGGTGCCACCGACCCGACCAACCACGCCGCCGCGCTGCACATGGTCACCATGCAGGGCGGCGTCTTCGGTGCCGTCGCCACCGCCGACGACGTCATCAACGCCACCACGACCTGATCCGGCACCCCTGAGCTGTTGAGGAGTGGTCATGCGCAGCGTCGACGCGCGCCCTTCCCCGTACACCTTCGACCCCGCGACCACCGCGCTGATCGTGATCGACATGCAGCGCGACTTCCTGGAGCCCGGCGGCTTCGGCGAGAGCCTCGGCAACGACGTCGCCGAACTCAGGCGCACCATCGCCCCGCTGGCCGCGCTGCTGACCGACGTCCGGGCGGCCGGCCTGACCGTGATCCACACCCGCGAGGGTCACCGGCCCGACCTGTCCGACTGCCCACCGGCGAAGCTGCACCGGGGCGCACCGAGCAAGCGGATCGGTGACCCCGGACCGAACGGCCGGATCCTGATCCGTGGCGAGTACGGCCACGACATCATCGACGAGTTGAAGCCGGTGGCCGGTGAACCGGTGCTCGACAAGCCCGGCAAGGGCGCCTTCTACGACACCGAACTCGAATCCCTGCTCGCCGAGCGGGGGATCCGCAGCCTGCTGGTGACCGGGGTGACCACCGAGGTCTGCGTGCACACCACGGTCCGGGAAGCCAACGACCGGGGGTACGAGTGCCTCGTGCTCGCCGACTGCGTCGGGTCCTACTTCCCCGAGTTCCAGCGGGTCGGGCTCGACATGATCGCCGCCCAGGGCGGGATCTTCGGCTGGGTCGGGGACTCCGCCGACCTGCGCCACGCACTGCACACCACGTCCGTGTTGCAATCCTCCTGACCGGGAGCAGTCATGGTCAAGATCGAGTCGTCCGCCGCCCCGCTGCCGTACTGGGTTCGCGGCGACACCAACGCCTTCTTCGGCTTCGGCGTCAACGTCCTGGTCAACGTACTCACGTTGACCGGGCTCTGCCTCGGAGTGATCAAACTCGGCTCCGGTGACGTGTTCGGTACCATCCTGCCCGCGCTGGGCATCGCCCTGGTGGCCGGCAACGTGTACTACACGCTGCTCGCCCGCCGGCTGGCCCGCCGGGAGAACCGGACCGACGTCACCGCGCTGCCGTACGGGCCGAGCGTGCCGCACATGTTCATCGTCATCTTCGTGATCATGTTGCCGATCTACCTGCGTACGCAGGACCCCCGGCAAGCCTGGCAGGCCGGTGTCGCCTGGGCGTTCATCATCGGCGTGATCGTGCTCGTCGGCGCGTTCGTCGGCCCCTACATCCGCCGGTACGCGCCGCGCGCCGCACTGCTCGGCACCCTCGCCGGCATCTCCATCACCTTCATCTCGATGAACCCGGCCGGTCAGATGTGGCGGATGGCCTGGATCGCCCTGCCGGTGCTGGCGTTGCTGCTGATCGGCCTGCTCACCGACGTCAAACTGCCCGGCAACATCCCGATCGGCCTGGCCGCCCTGCTGCTCGGTACGGCCATCGGCTGGATCGGTGGGGCGATGTCGGTGCCGGACGTGAGCGCGGCGGCGCGTGACATCGCGTTCGCCGTACCGTCGTTCGAGTTCGGGCTGCTGGTCGACGGGCTCACCGACATGGCGCCGCTGCTCGCCACCGCCATCCCGCTCGGGGTCTACAACTTCACCGAGGGCATGACGAACGTGGAGAGCGCGGCCACCGCCGGTGACAACTACAACCTGCGCAGCGTGCTGCTCGCCGACGGTGCCGGTGCGGTGGTCGGTGCGGCGCTCGGCTCCCCGTTCCCGCCCGCGGTCTACGTCGGGCATCCCGGTTGGAAGGCGGCCGGCGGCCGGAGCGGCTATTCGATGGCCACCGGAGTGGTGATCGCGCTGCTCTGCTTCCTGGGCATGTTCGGGCTGCTGTCCACGATCTTCCCGACCGCGGCGATCGTACCGATCCTGCTCTACATCGGACTGCTGATCGGGGCGCAGGCGTTCCAGGCGACGCCCAGGGCGCACGCGGCGGCGGTGGTCGCGGCGCTGATCCCGAACATCGCCGCGTGGGCCACGGGTCAGATGGACAACGCCCTGGCCGCGGCCGGTACGAGCGCCGCCGAGGTCGGCGACGCCGCGTTGGCCGGCGCCGGGGTGGTGTACGACGGGCTGCTGGTGCTCGGTCAGGGCGCCATCCTCGCCGGGCTGGTGCTGGGCGCGCTGGTCGCGTTCATCATCGACAAGCGTTTCTGGCAGGCGACGATCACGGCCGGGGCGGGAGCGGTGCTCTCCTTCATCGGGTTGATCCACGGCCCGCAGATCGAGTGGAACGCCAACGGCCAGGTCGCCCTCGGATACCTCTTCGTCGCCCTGATCTGCGCCGCCTTCGCCCTCGCGAAGATCCCGCCGCGCGTACCCGACCCCGACGAGCAGGATCTCGACTCCCCACCCACCCCGGAACCCGCCCCCGTTCCCGCCCCCGCCTCGTCGATCTGAGCCATCGGGTGGAGACGGGTGTGGACACGAGTGTGGAGTTGGCGGTGGATCGGGGTGAGGTGGTGGCCGAGGTCATGGCGGCCTTCCTCGCGTACGAGGAGGCGCTGGTGGCCGGGGACCCGGAGCGGATCGTCGGTTACTTCTGGGAAGCGCCGCAGACGGTACGGTTCGGCATCGCCGACCGTCAGGACGGCTTCGAGGAGCAGCGGGTGTGGCGGGCGGCCCAGCCGCCGCTGCCGCCGGGTCGGTGGCTGCGGGGGACGCGGGTCACCACGTTCGGCGCCGACTTCGCCGTGGTCACCACCCTCTTCGGGTACGCCGGTGGCGACGCGACCGGACGCCAGTCCCAGACCTGGGTACGCCTGCCGGTCGGTTGGCGGATCGTCAGCGCGCACGTCTCCGAAAGCGCGCACGTCTCCGAACTGCAGTCGACGGTGGTGCCGTGAGCGGGAAATTTATGGCAGACCTGAGCTAGGTTTATGTAACAATTAAGGGTTTCTGCGGCAAAGATGTCTAGGCGTTAGGCTACGGCGTTCAGCCAGCGGCGTACTGACGCCGAGACATCCTGAAGGGGATCCCCACGTGAGAATTCGGCGCTCGAGCGTCATCGTTCTCGTCGGCGCGGTTCTGTTCGTCCCCGGGCTCGCCGCGTGCGAGCCGGGGGGCGTCAAGACCGCCGCCTCGCAGAGCCCGGCCACCTCCACCGATCCCAAGCAGGCCCTGCTCGCCTCGACCCTGGAGATCGCCAAGGGCAACTTCAGCTTCGTCATGAAGGGCGAGAGCCTGGCGGGTGAGGGTGTGGTGCACCTGCCCAGCAACAGCGCGCGGGTGAAGCTGACCACCGGCGACGCCGGCAGCTCCGCCCTGGCGATGGACATGGTCTACATCGGGTCGGACAGCTGGGTCAAGATCAAGGGTGAGGGCCTGGAGAGCGTGCCCGGACTGGGGCAGCTCGCCACCGGCAAGTACCACCACCTCGACAAGACCAAGATCAAGGGGATCGCGGCCCTGGACTTCGACTTCCAGAACGTCGACCCCGCCGGTGCCGCCGCGCTCACCCAGGCCGTGGTCGACGTACAGAAGAGCGGCGTCGACCTGTTCACCGGCAACATCGACCTGACCAAGGCAACCGATTCGCGGCTGGCCGAGCAGTCGGTCATCAAGAACCTCGGCGCGCAGGCGACCAAGTTGCCCTTCGAAGCGAAGGTCGACCAGCAGGGCCGGCTCGTCCAGTTGACCATCAAGGTGCCGGCGGTCGGCCAGAACGCGGCCCAGGACCTCCAGGTGACCTACGCGGACTACGGCTCGGCCACCGCCCCGACGGCACCGCCGGCCAGCGAGGTCGTCGAAACGCCGGCCCCGGTGTACGACCTGCTCAAGTAGGTCGGCACCCGGTATCGACACGATGGGGACGGCTACCTGCCGTCCCCATCGCGTACTCGGGGCCGGGCCGGCGGCGCTCGCGGATCAGGTGGTGACGTTGCCCTCGCGGGCCCGCCGGGCGGCGTCGATCCGGTCACGGGCGCCGTCCAGCCAGCGCTGGCAGACCTCGGCCAGCCGCTCGCCGCGCTCCCAGAGCGCCAACGACTCCTCCAGCGACGTCCCGCCGGTCTCCAGCCGCTCCACCACCGACGCCAACTCGGCCCGGGCCTGCTCGTAACTGAGCTTCTCGTCCGGGGCGGCGGTCCGCTTCTTCTCGTCAGTCATGACTTCCCATCTCGGCACAGCACGGCAGGTCGCGTCGGAAGATCACCGGTCAGCCGTTCACGGTCGCGGACAGCTCACCCTCGGCGAGGCGGATCCGGAGCGGGTCACCGTCGGCTACCTCGCCCGCGGCGCGTACGACCTGGTTGTCGGCGCGCTGCACGATGGCGTACCCGCGCTCCAGGGTCGCCGCGGGGGAGAGCGCGCGCAGCCGCGCCACGGTCTGGCGCAGGTCCCCGGTCGCGGTCCCGATCCGGTGGTCCAGGCAGCGGCCGGCGCGGTCGCGCAGCGCACCGAGATCGGCCGCCCGCTGGTCGACCATGACCTCCGGCCGGGCCAGCGCCGGGCGGGACCGAAGCCCGTCGAGCCGGTGCGACTCCCGGTCCAGCAGACCACGCACGGCCCGGTCCAGCCGGTGCCGGGCCTGACCGATCAGCCGCTGCTCCTCGGCCAGGTCGGGGACGATCCGCTTGGCGGCGTCGGTCGGCGTGGAGGCGCGCAGGTCGGCGACGTAGTCGACCAGCGGAGCGTCGCTCTCGTGCCCGATCGCGCTGACCACCGGCGTACGGCAGCCGAAGACCGCCCGGCAAAGCGCCTCGTCGGAGAAGGGGAGCAGATCCTCCACTCCACCCCCGCCCCGGGCCAGCACGATCACGTCCACGCTCTCGTCGGAGTCCAGTACGCGCAGCGCGTCGATGATCTGCGGTACGGCGGTCGGCCCCTGGACCGCCACGTTGATCGTCCGGAAGTCCACCGCCGGCCACCGGCGCTGGGTGTTGAGCAGGACGTCCCGCTCCGCCGCCGAGGCCCGGCCGGTGATCAACCCGATCCGGTTCGGCAGGAACGGCAGGCGTCGCTTACGGGCGCGGTCGAAGAGGCCCTCGGCGGCGAGCAGCTTCTTGAGCTTCTCCAGCCGGGCCAGCAGCTCGCCGAGCCCCACCTGGCGGATCTCGTCGGCGCGCAGGCTCAGCGTGCCGCGTCCGGCGTAGAACTCCGGTTTCGCGTGCAGGATCACCCGGGCGCCCTCGGCGAGTTCGGGTGCCCCGGTGTCGAGCACGTCCCGGCTGGCGGTGACGGTGAGGCTGAGGTCGGCCGATGGGTCACGCAGAGTGAGGAAGACGGTGGCCGCGCCGGGACGACGGCTGATCTGGGCGATTTGCCCGTCGACCCAGACCCAGCCCAGTTTGGCGATCCAGGCGCTCACCTTCTGGCTGACCACCCGTACCGGCCATGGCTCTTCGGGGGTGCTGCGTCCAGCGCCGGCCTCGGTCATCCGGTCAGCCTACGGCCGGCCCGCCCGAGCACCGGCCCGGCCCGCCCCGTGCCCGGCCATCGGCGCGTCCCGTGCCCGGCCATCGGCGCGTCCCCGGTCACAGCGGCCCGCTGCCCGGCAGGCAGCGCTGCGGCGGCCCGCTGCCCCGGCGCGGATCGGCACGTAGACTGACCCCTGTGATCGAGGCTGAGGCGACTCCCCAGACCCGCAAGCGTGTGCTGCTGGCCAAGCCGCGCGGCTACTGTGCCGGCGTCGACCGGGCGGTGCAGACCGTCGAGGAGGCGCTCAAGCTCTACGGCGCGCCGATCTACGTACGCAAGCAGATCGTGCACAACAAGCACGTGGTCTCGACCCTGGAGCGGCAGGGCGCGATCTTCGTGGAGGAGAACGACGAGGTGCCCGAGGGGGCGACCGTGATCTTCTCCGCGCACGGGGTCGCCCCGGAGGTCTACGAGCAGGCGAAACAGCGCTCACTGCGTGCGATCGACGCGACCTGCCCGCTGGTCACCAAGGTGCACCACGAGGCCCGGCGGTTCGCCGCCGAGGACTACGACATCCTGCTGATCGGCCACGAGGGCCACGAGGAGGTCGTCGGTACGGCCGGTGAGGCGCCCGCGCACATCCAACTCGTCGACGGGCCGGACGGCGCCGACCAGGTGACCGTACGGGACCCGTCGAAGGTGGTGTGGCTGTCCCAGACCACGCTGTCGGTGGACGAGACGCTGGAGACGGTGGCCCGGCTCAAGCAGCGGCTGCCGCTGTTGCAGTCGCCGCCGAGCGACGACATCTGCTACGCCACCTCGAACCGCCAGCACGTGGTCAAGCAGATCGCCGCCGACTGCGACGTGGTGATCGTGGTCGGCTCGCCCAACTCGTCCAACTCGGTCCGCCTGGTCGAGGTGGCCGTCGATGCCGGCGCCCGCGCCGGTTACCTGGTCGACTACGCCTCGGAGATCTCCGACGAGTGGTTGACCGGCGCCACCACGGTCGGGCTGACCTCGGGTGCCAGCGTCCCGGACGAGCTGGTCATGCAGGTGCTGGACCACCTCGCCGAGCGTGGCTTCACCGACGTGGCCGAGGTGACCACCGCCGACGAGCGGCTCACCTTCTCCCTGCCGCAGGAGCTGAAGCGCGACATGAAGGCCGCCGCCGCTGCCCGGTCCGTCGAGGCCGCCGCGCTCGCCGCCAGCGCCGGCAACGGCTGACCGGGGTACGCGGTGCCGGCCGACGAGCGCACCACGCGGACCGTACCGCGCCCCACCGGGAGCGGGGTGCGGAACGGCACACCTCGGCGGTGGAACGGGCCGGGATCTGGCACCGTCGGATCCCCCATGAAGTCGATCCGGATCGGATTTGCCGCGGTGGCCGCCTGCCTGGCACTCGGCGCCTGCGGGGAGTCCGCGAACGCCCCCTCGGTCAACCCGTCAGGAGGACCGTCGTTGTCATCCGTGAAGCCCAGTGATCCGAACGCGGAACCGCCGCTGCCGCCGGCCAACTCGACCGCGCCGGCCAGCCCGACCCGACCCAACCCCGCAGGTCCCACGCCGAGCAAGTCGCCCGGCGCACCCGCCTCGGCCGGTGCGCTGACCCTGACCGGGGTGGTCACGGCGGGGGTGGAGCCCAACTGCCTGCTGCTCGACGGCTACCTGCTGCTGAACGGGCCGCGCGACCAGCTGCGCAGCGGCGCTCGGGTGACGGTGACCGGTCAGGTGCGACCGGGCATGATGACCACCTGCCAGCAGGGCACCCCGTTCATGGTGGAAAGCGTCAAGCCGGCCTGACCCAATCGCCCGTACGCGTAGAGCCCGCCCCCTGCCGGGGACGGGCTCTACGTTTCTTCTAGCGGTGGTACGGGTTAGCTGACCGAGCCGATCGACACGTTGCCGCGGCCGACGATCGCGCCCTCGTTGGTCACGACCTGCAGCTCACCGAAGAGCTGCCGGCCGGCGGCCGGTGCGCTCAGGGCGGTGACCGAGCCGGTGATGCTGGCGGTCGCGCCGGTCTTCGGCAGGGTCACCGACGTGCTGGACGCCGAGACGTTGCCGAGCGCGGCCGAGTAGAACACGTCCCGGTAGTCGTACGCGGTGGTCCCGGCGGGTACGGCGTACCCGTCGATCTCGACCGTGTAGACGCCCGCGGGCGGGTTCGTCACCGACACCGCTTCCTCGGAGTCACCGTCGGCGGCCTGGCCGACGAGGGCTCCGTTGCGGTAGACGAACAGGTCCAGGTCGGCGCCCGGGTCGCTGGTGTTGCCGATCCGGACGTCGAGCCGGGTGGCGCCGGCCGGCACCGTGACCTCGAAGCTCTGCACCTCGTGGTTGCCGATGGTCGGACGCTCCGACAGGGCGCTACCGAGCGAACCGCCCTGGCCGGCCACCGTGACCGGGCCGTAGGTGTTGCTCAGCGACCAGGTGACCGGGGTCGGCTGACCGGCGGTGACGCTGGGCAGTTCGACCACGGCCGGCTGCACCGCGACACCCTGGATCCGGGCCTGCAGCGCGAACGGGTTCTCCAGCAGCGGAGACGTACGGCGGGACTCCACCTCGATCTCCCAGATACCCGGAACCGGGTTCAGGTACGACCGCTCGTCCGGCTTGCAGACCGCCGGGTCGGAGAAGTTGGTGTAGCAGTTCAGGCTCGAGGTGCTCTCGACCGGAACGCCGTACGGGTTGTTCGCGATGAACCGGGTCTGCGAGCCGCCGGCCACCCCGGAGAGGTTGACCTGCAACGCCGCCGCACCCTCGGGCACGGTGACGAAGTAGCTCTTGAAGTTGTTCCGGTCCACCGTGCCGCTGGTGGTGAAGTCGAAGTTCGGCTTCGTCGGCACGTTGGAGACGACGACCGTGTTGAGGAAGGCGAAGTCGACGATCGGGGTCGCCGGGTCGTCCACCTGCATGATCGCGCTGTGCGTGCCGTACCCGGGCCGCGCCTCGATCGTGAAGGTCACGGTCTTGTTCAGCGGGAGGATCAGGTTCTTCGGCGCGTTACGGAAGGTGCCGTCGTTGCCGACCCACTTGACCGTGTGCTTGATGTCCTTCTTGGCCCCGGTGGTACGGGTGACCTTGACGGTGTAGTTCTTCGCCGTGTTCGGCCGCTGGCCGCCCTCGGTCACCGCACACCGGTTGTAGATCCCGACGCCCTTGTCCGGGGTGGCCAGGAAGTCGGAGAGCGGAGTGCAGACCGGTGCGCTCGCCTCGTAGCCGCGGACCTCGAAGCCGCCCGCGAGCAGGTCCCAGGCACCCGGCACGTTGAACTTGCCGTTGCCCTGGCCCTGCGCGCTGACGCCGTCGATCCACGTCGCGGAGGAGTAGATCGCCTTGCGGAGCTTGACCGGGGAGGCGTCCTTGCCGGTGGCCTTGGCCGCCGAGAGCAGCAGCGCGGCGGCGCCGGTGGCCTGCGGCGAGGACATCGAGGTGCCGTTGATCATCTGGATGCCCGGCGGGAGCTGGTAGCCGGCCTCGGCCACCGGGATGCCCGGCTGCCACACCGGCGTGGTCGACAGTGCCGACCCCGGTGCGGTGATGCTCGGCTTGAACGCGCCGTCCTCACGCGGTCCACGCGAGGAGAAGTTGAACAGCTGGTACGGCGTACGGGTCTCCGACCCGTAGTTGGCCAGGTAGGTCTCCTGGCTGATGCCGGCGGCCACGCTGACCACGTCGGTCGCGGTCGACGGGTCGCCGAGGGTGTTCACGCCCGGGCCGTCGTTGCCGGCCGAGATGAACATCTGTACGCCGTAGTCCTGGATGAGCCGGTTGTAGAGCTCGGCCCGGGCGTTGTTGCCGTCGTTCAGCGTCGGCAGGCCACCGATCGACATGTTGACCACGTCGACGCCACGGTTGACGACCAGTTCGACCATGCCGTCGGTGAGCGCGGCGGCGGTGCAGCCACCGCCCCAGGAGCAGGCGCGGGCGGAGACCAGCTTGGCGCCGGGGGCGGCGCCGTCGAAGTTGGCGTTGCCCAGCATGTCGTTGGCTGCGGTGATGCCGGCGACGTGCGAGCCGTGCTCGTCCTCGATGATGCCGATGTTGACGAAGTCGGCGACACCGGGCAGGCCGGCGGGGGTCACGTCGACGTCCTCGCGGTACTCGACCACGAACGGGATCTGGTCACGTACGGCGGTGGCGGGGTTGTCGGTACCGAAGTGACCGATGTCGTACCGCTCGCCGTAGGGGCGCATGACCGCGTCGTCGTTGAAGTCGCGGTTCTGGTTGGCGTCGACCCGGATGTCGTGGCTCACCGGGTCGTACAGCACACCGAACGCGTCGGTGGTGTCGCCGTCACGGTTGACGTCACCGCCGGGGGAGCTGGCCGCGGTGATGTTCTCCGAGAACCGGTTGATCTTGTACGTTCCGGCCGGCGCGGTCCAGCTGGTCCCGCCGTAGTTGAAGGCCGGGCCGACCACGTCGGTCAGCATCGCGCGCCAGGTGCCGTCCGAGTCGAACAGCGGGTCGGTGGCGGTGAACCAGTCGACGATCTTGCGCTCGCCGGTGGTGGTGGTCTGCAACGCCGGGTTGTCCAGGTCGACACCGGAGTCCATGATGCCGATGGTCACCCCGCGGCCGTCCCACTCGGGGTGCGCCTGCTTGAAGGCGACCGCCCCGGTCTCGCTGGTCGGCATGTACGGGTTGACCGCGGGGGTGTCCGCGTTCGGCCCGCTGACCGTGACCGCGGCCTTGGTGCCCGCCTTCACCGGCTCCGGCTTGGGGAGCTGGATCGTCTCGTTCAGGTCCAGTGCGGCGACCCCGGGCAGCTTGGCGGCCTTGAGTACCGAGCTGGTGGGTACCCGGGCGCGAACGTAGCCGACGCCGTCGACCTGCTTGCCGACGATGCCGCCGAGCTTCTTCAGCTCGGCCGCGACGTCCTTGGTCTCACCCTTGTCCGTCGCCACGATGACCGTGACGTCCTTCTCGCGGTTGGCCTCGGCCTTGGCGAGCAGTTCGAGATCATGGGAACCCAACGTGTCCGTGGGGGTCCCCTTGAGAACGTCGGCTTCGGTCGACGGGTTGGCGCTGGCGGTGGTGACACCACCCGTCAGTGTCATGGCGCCCGCCGCCACGACTGACGCGAGGAGACCGGCGGAGGTACGCCGACTCCAGGTGCGGGGTTTACTCACGTTCTCTTCCTCCAGAGAACAGGGCCCTTAGAAACAGGGCACGTGTGAGCGCATCCTTCGCGTCAGCTCGGATCCTGTCACTAGTCCTGAGATCGTTGTGACCAGCCCGTGATATTGAGCGAATGGTATTCGAATATTGATATGTTACTATTCAATTACTCTGTGTGAGTTTCGCGCTGGCCGTTATCGGTCAGCTCCGGCGCCTGTAGCTGGCGCGTGGTCAGCTCGATCTGCGCCGGTGCCGGCAACTCCTCGCCGGACACCCCGAGGTCGGCCAGCTTGCGCGCACTGACCAGCACCCGCGACTCCAGCGATCCGACCGCGCGGTTGTAAGCGGTCACGGCTCCGCCGAGCGAGCTGCCGAGCTTGGCCACGTGTTCACCCAGAGTGGACAGTCGACCGTAGAGTTCCCTGGCCAGGGTGTGCACCGCCACCGCGTTGCGGGCCAGTGCCTCCTGCCGCCAGGCATAGGCCACCGTACGCAACAGGGCGACCAGGGTGGCCGGTGTGGCGAGCACGATGTTGCGGGTGAAGGCGTGCTCCAGCAACGTCGGATCGCGCTGCAACGCGACGTCAAGGAACGGGTCGGCCGGCACGAACAGCACCACGAACTCCGGCGTCTGCGCGAACGCCGACCAGTAAGCCTTGGCCGACAGCGCGTCCACGTGCGCGCGCAGGTGCCGGGCGTGGTTGTCCAGGTGGGCGTCGCGCCCACGTTCGTCGCGCGCCTCCATCGCGGTCAGGTACGCCTCGAACGGTGCCTTCGCGTCGACCACCACCGACCGGCCGCCGTGCAGCCGGACCACCAGGTCGGGGCGGACCACCCGGTCCTCGACGGTCGAGGTGACCTGCTCGGCGAAGTCGCAGTGCTCCAGCAGCCCGGCCGCCTCGACGATCCGGCGCAACTGGTGCTCGCCCCACCTGCCCCGCACCTGGGGCGCCCGCAGCGCCGCCACCAGCTGCTTGGTCTCGGTACGCAACTCGCCGGAGACCGCGCCCATCGAGCGCACCTGCTCGCGCAGTTCGGCGTACGCGTCGACCCGGTCGCGCTCCAGTTCGTTCACCTGGGACTCGTAGCGGCGCAGCGTCTCGTGCAGCGGTGCCACCGCGCGGGCCACCGCCTCCTGGGACTGTGCGGTCGCCTCGTAGGAGAGCGCCCGCATCGACTGCTCCAGTCGGGCCTCGCCGTCGCGGGTGGCATTCAGGGTGGCGTCCAGCCGGGCGATCTCGGCCGCCGAGCGGGCGCGGGCGGCCAGCCAGCCCAGCGCTCCACCGGCGCCGAGACAGACGATCACCAGGAGCACCGCCGACAGTCCCACGGTGGTGAGCATGCCAAACGCGTACGACACCGGTGTGACCTGGATCGCCGGGAAGGCGGGCGGTTGGCGGACGGCGCTACCGTCGTACGCATGGTATGGGTCTTGGTTCTGCTGGTCCTGCTGGTCGGCGGCGTCACCTGGTGGCGGCGGGAGACCGGCGCCCGACAGGCGCGTGAGCTGGCCGACGCGCGGGCCGACGCGGTGCGCTGGTACGAGCGCCTGGGCGGGCAGGTGCTGGGGCTGCGGGGCGACGAGCCGGCGGTGCGGCAGGCGCTCAGCGACGCCGGGGAGCGTTACAACGCGGCCGGCGGCCAGTTGGAGCAGGCCCGCAGCATCAAGCAGTACGAGCTGGCCCGGGAGACCTCGCTGGAGGGCCTGGCGTACGTCCGCGCGGCCCGGATCGCGCTCGGTCTCGACCCCGGCCCCGAACTGCCGCCGCTGGCTGCCGCGCGGGGCACCGGAACGCTCACCCGCGAGCGTGAGGTCAACGTCCAGGGGCAGACCTTCCGGGCCGGTCCGCAGCCGGGTGCCGGCACTCCCTACTACTACCCCGGTGGTCGCTACCAGGGCCGGCCGGTGCCCTCGGGCTGGTATTCGACACCCTGGTGGAAGACCGGCCTGGCGGCCGGCGCGGGCGTACTCGGCGGCATGTTGATCGCCGACGCGCTCTTCTCGCCCGCGTTCGCCGACCCCGGATACGGCTACGAGGCCGGTTACCAGGAGGGCTTCTCCGACGGTGCCGACAACGGCGACGGCGGTGATCCCGGTGCCGGCGACGCCGGTACGGGCGACGCCGGTTACACCGATGCCGGCTACGACGGCGGCGGCGACTACAGCGCCGCCGACTACTCCTCCGACTCCGGCTTCGGCGCCCCCGACTCCTCCGACTGGGGCGGTGGCGGCGACTGGGGCGGCGGTGGCGGCGACTGGGGCGGCGGCGACTTCGGCGGCGGCGGCGACTTCTAACCCCACCCCCTGAAGAACCTGTCGTGGGTTGTTTAGTTTTGTAGTGGTCGGGCAAGTGAGAGGGTGGCGCTAAAGATAAGAAACATAAGGGGTGTGGGTTGGGGGGGTGGGGGGT
>NZ_JBFAPP010000032.1:0-56612 GCF_040676775.1 Micromonospora sp. NPDC049523
CCCCGCCCGCGGGCGCGCCCCCCCCCGCCCCCCCCCCCCGGGGCCGCCCCCGCCCCCCCGGGGGGGGGGGGGGGCCCCCCCCCCCCCCCCCCCCCCCGACGCTTCACTGTCGTACGAGACTCGGCAGTGGCTCCCGGTGTGCCAGCCAGGCAGCCGGGATCCCGTTGCCTCCCTTACCGGTGTACGCGGCGACGATCCCGCCGACGATCGCCGAGGTGGTGTCGACGTCTCCACCCGCCCGCAGGCAGGCGACGATCGCCGACGGGTAGTCGTCCAGGTGGGTGGCGGCGGCCCAGAGCGCGAACGGCACCGTGTCCTGCGCCAGCACCCGGCTACCGTTGCCGAGCTCGTACGCGGCCTCGCGGACGCTGGCCCCGAGCAGGGTGCGGGCCCGTTCGATCCCGGTCTTCACCCGGCTCTCGACCAGGTAGGCGAGTACGGCGTCGAGCAGGTCCGAGGGCGCGGGTCGGTTGTGGACCAGCCGGGCCCAGCCCGTCTCGGCGGCGGCGACCGCTACGGCGACCGCGCCGAGGACGCCCTCGCTGTGCGCGTGGGTGACCTCCGCCGACCGCATCGCCTCTAGTGCCGCGGTCCGCGAGTCTCCGGCGTGGAAGGCGCCCAGTGGTGCGACCCGCATCGCGGCCCCGTTGCCCATCGAGCCCTGCCCGTCGAACGCGGCCGGGGAGACCTCCCGCCAGGAGGCACCCTCGCGGAGCTGCCGCAGGATGACCACGGCACCCCCGCCGTAGCCCCGGTACGGCTCGAAGTTTTCGCCGAACGCGGCGGCCAGGCGATCCTGGTCGAGGTGCCCGCGTTCGAGTAGTTCGCGCACCACCGAGCAGGCCATCTCGGTGTCGTCGGTCCACGGCCAGGGTGCGGCGGGCATCACCCCGGCGATCAGATCCCCGACGGCGGTGCCGGGTACGAAGAACTGGGCGCCGAGCGCGTCGCCCACCGACAACCCCTCCAGGCTGTCCATGCAGAGTTCGAATGAGGTCATATTGTTTTCGATCATGCCACGGGCGGGCGTCGGGTGCGGGTTCGGCCGTTGTCGCTACTGGCCGTTGGTGGTCTCGACACGGGCGATGAGCTGCTTGAGACGTCCGATCTCCTCGGCCAGCGCGGCGTTGCCCGCCGGGGTGAGGGTGATCCAGGTCCGGCCTCGGCGCCCGGCGTAGCCCTTCTCGACCTGGACCAGACCGGCTGTCTCCAGCACACCCAGGTGCTGGGAGAGGTTCCCGGCGGTCAGCTCCAACTGGGTACGCAGGAACCCGAACTCCACCCGGCGTGCCTCGTGCGCGATGGTGAGGATTCCGAGCCGGACCCGCTGGTGCACCACGTCGTCGAGGCCGGTGACCGGATGCGGGGAGTCGATCTCGTCCGGGCTGTCGACGGGGTCGCTCACCGGGTCCGCCGCAGCCGTCGTGCCATCGCGAAGCCGGCGCTGCCCAGCAGCAGCACGCCGCCGCTGATGGCCAGCATCGGTGCGAACTCCCACTGGCCTCCCCAGTGGGTGCCCCAGCCGAAGTTGATCGGCACCGCCAGGACCGTCAGGTAGCCGAGGGCGAACAGCAGCAGTGCGGGGTGGCGCTCCAGCCAGGCCAGCACGAGCAGTGCCAGCCCGATCGAGCCGGTGTAGTCGGTCAGGCGGAACAGGGCGAGGACGACCCAGGGCAGGGGGTCCGCGCGGTCCGGCGGTGGGAGGTAGTTCCCCACCACCAGGTGCATGACGGTGAACAGGGCGACCAGCGTGATGCCCACGATGACGTACGGCGCCACCCGGGTGCCCAGGCCCCGGGACCGGGCGACCCGCAGGTACCCGCCGGCGATCACCACGTATGCCAGGGCCAGCGCCGTCCACCAGTAGATGGAGGCGGACTGGAACCACACCTTGCACACCTCGCCGTCGTCCACCGGACGGCACTCGCTGAGCACCTGGTGGCCGTACCGGTACACCGGGATCGCACCGAAGGTCACCAGGGCCAGCACCAGTAACGGCAGCCACGTCACCCGCTGGGCAAGACGGACCCGGCGCGCGAGTTCGCGCGCGTCAGCCAGCAGCCGTCGGGGATCGCCGCCGGCAGGAACCGCATCTGAAGTCATGCCAATAGGTTTCCATAACAAACTGATTGGCGCTAGTAACAATTCTGGTTCGAGCCTTGATCGTCCGCAGTCGTCGACCGGACCCGACAAGGGCATGATCGAAAGCCGGTCGGCGGCCGCCGGCACGGCACGCGGTATCGTCACGGCAGGTCGGCCGGGACGCTGTGCCGCCCGGCCCAGCCGCCATGGCATCCGGGAGCCGGTCGCGGGCGACAAGGCTGAAGGGCGGGACGGGTGATCATCCCTGGGCGTTTCAACGGGCCACCCGGCTCGGGTAACGGTGGCTACAGCGCCGGGGTCTTCGCCGACGGCGAACCGTACGAGGTCACGCTGCGCCTGCCACCGCCGCTGGACACGCCGCTGTCGCTGGTCGAGGGCCGGGTCCGGGACCCGGACGGCGCCGTCGTGGCCGAGGTGACGCCGACCGGAGCGGTCGACACCGTGGTCCCGCCGATCGGGTACGCCGCCGCGCAGCGCGCCTCCACCGCGTACGTCGGGTTCACCGGCCACCCGTTCCCCACCTGCTACGTCTGCGGCCCCGACCGCAGCGACGGCCTGGGGATCTTCCCCGGCCCGGTGGCCGACGGCCGTACCGCCGCACCGTGGACGGTCCCGGACGACGTGTCGCCGCCGATGGTGTGGGCCGCGCTCGACTGTCCCGGCGGCTGGGCGATCATCGGCCCCGAACGGCCGTACGTGCTCGGCCGGATCGCCGTACAACTGGAGCGCATGCCGGCGCCCGGTGACCAGTGCGTGGTGGTGGGCGAGTTGGCCACCGCGCAGGGGCGCAAGGCTCTCGTGCACAGCACCCTGTACGGCCCCGACGGTGCCGAACTGGCCCGCGCCCGCGCCACCTGGATCGCGGTCGCCGGTTGAAACGACGGGACACGAGCAGGGAGTCGGCCGGTGAGTGAGCGACCCTACGTACTGCTCAGCTGCGCCACCTCGATCGACGGTTACCTCGACGACGCGACCGACCAGCGGCTGCTGCTCTCCAACGACGCCGACTTCGACCGGGTCGACGCGGTACGCGCCGACTGCGACGCGATCCTGGTCGGCGCGAACACCATCAGGCTGGACAACCCGCGGCTGCTGGTGCGCTCGCAGCAGCGCCGGGACGGGCGGGTCGCGCGTGGTCTGCCCGCGTCGCCGACGAAGGTCACCGTGGTCGGCCGGGGTGACCTCGATCCGGACGCGCTCTTCTTCACCGCCGGGGACACCGACAAGATCGTGTACTGCGCGTCGGCGGCGGTGGACAAGACCCGCGCCCGCCTCGGTGACTCGGCGACCGTCGTGGACGCGGGCGACCCGGTCACCCCGGAGCGGACGCTGGCCGACCTCGCCGCCCGTGGCGTACGCCGATTGGTGGTCGAGGGCGGCGGCACGATGCACACCCAGTTCCTCACCGCCGGGCTGGCCGACGAACTGCACCTGGTGATCGCCCCGTTTTTCGTCGGCGACTGCCGCGCACCCCGTTTCGTGGGCGACGGCCGGTTCCCGTGGCACCCGGGGCGCCGTGCCCACCTGGCCGAGGTCCGCCAGATCGAGGATGTCGTGCTGCTGCGCTACGCCCTGTCCGACCGGTTCGGTGCGCCGTGACCGACCACGACCGGCACTGGCTGACCGCCGCCGTCAAACTTTCGTACGACAGCCCGCCCGTCAGCTTCGCGTACGCGGTCGGCGCGATCGTGGTCGACGCCAACGGGACGCAGCTCGCCCACGGCTTCTCCCGGGAGACCGACACGCACGTCCACGCCGAGGAGTCGGCCCTGGCCAAACTGGCCGGCGTGGACCTCACCGGCGCCACGATCTACAGCTCGCTGGAACCGTGCAGTGTCCGCAGGTCCCGCCCGCGGACCTGCACCCAGCTCATCATCGCCGCCGGGCTCAGACGGGTGGTGTTCGCGCTGCGTGAGCCGCCGTTGCTGGCCGACTGCCACGCCGTGGAACTGCTCGGGGAAGCCGGTGTCGAGGTGGTCGAGATACCCGACCTCGCCGACGAGGTCCGCACGGTCAACGCCCACCTTCTGCTACCAGGCGGGTCACCGGACGAACGGTAGGTCGGAGGCACGGGCGGCCCGGCTTGCCTTCGCCGCCAGGTAGTCGGCGTTGGCGGGGGAGAGGAACACCCCGGTCGGTACGCACTCCGTCACCACCAACCCGAGTTCGCCGAGCTGCTCGGCCTTGTCCGGATTGTTGGTCAGCAGGGCGACGCGCTCCACCCCCAGGGTGGCCAGCATCTGGGCGGCGGCGCTGTAGTCACGCTCGTCCTCGCCGTGGCCGAGGGCCACGTTCGCCTCGTAGGTGTCCAGGCCGGCGTCCTGCAGCGCGTACGCGTCGAGTTTGGCGTACAGGCCGATGCCGCGTCCCTCCTGCCGCAGGTAGAGCAGGAAACCACCGGCCGCCGCGATGCGTTCGACGCCCTCGCGCAGCTGCGGGCCGCAGTCGCACCGCTGGCTGCCGAACACGTCGCCGGTCAGGCACTCGCTGTGCGGGCGGACCAGCGGGACGGGGCCCTCGGTGTGCTGCCGGTCGAGCGCCCCCGCCCAGTCACCGAGGCCGAACGCGAGATGTTCCCGGCCGTCCACCAACCCGTCGAACGTGAACACCCGCGCGGTCGTGGCGAATCCGTCGGGGAACTCCAGCGGTACCGTGACCTGCGTCCGAACCGTCGCGACAGGCAGTGCTTCGTACATTGTTCTCCTCTGTTGAACCGTGCCGACCCTGTGGCGCTCAGCCATGCGCGGCGCTTCGCCGGGGCACGAACGCCGGCACCCGGACCCGCCGGATCAGCAGTACCGCGGCGCCGGGCAGGCTCGCGACCAGCACCAGCGCGCCGTACACCATGGCGGTGGAGATGCCCTGGGAGGCGGTGAGCCCGGCCGCGCCGAACGCCCACGCCGCCACCCCCTCACGCGGCCCGAAACCCGCGACGTTCGCCGGCACACCCATGGCCAGCAGGGCCAGGAGCGTCAGCGGCACGAGCTGGGACAGCGGTGCGGTGACGCCCGCGGTCCGGGCCGCGACCAGGAACGTCGCCAGGTGGCCCGCGACGACGACGGTGGAGGCGATCAGCACACCCACCCACTTGCCGTGGGCCAGCAGGCCGTCGCGGACGTCCGCCTCGGTGGTGCGCAGTGCCCGCGCCCACCGCGAGGGCCCGCGCGTGGGCAGCACCCGAGCCAGCAGTACGGCACCGAGCACACCGGCCACCACCAGCGCGGTCGCCGCCGGCAGGTACGGCCGTACCGGCGACGGGAAGGCGAGCAGGACGGCCACCGCGATGACGGCCTGGACGACCTGCCCGGCGGTGCGTTCCCACACCACCGCCCGGATACCGCGTCCGACGTCACCGGAGTCCCGCCCGTGGCGTACCGCCCGGTGCACGTCACCGAGCACGCCGCCGGGCAGGGTCGAGTTCAGGAACACCGCTCGGTAGCAGGCGGCCACGGCGGTACCCAGCGGCAGCCGGACACCGAGGCCGCCGGCGATCAGGCTCCACCGCCAGGCACAACACACCGTGGTCAGCACGCCGATGCCGAGCGCCGCCGCGAGCGCCCAGCCGTCGATCAGGCGCAGCCCGTCGAGGAACGGGCCGGTGCCCAGCCACCACAGCAGTACGGCGAGGACGCCGATCCCGCTCACCGTCCGTACCAGGGCCCAGTTCGGGCGGATCACCGGGACGACCCGAGCGGGCGGCGGCAGGGTGGACGTGGTGTGGGTACCTTTCGCAAACCGGCCTCCCTCGAAGAACATCTTCTCGGGTACACGTGCTGCGGTGGTCAAAGGTTCATTCACAGTTGGCGAGAAGGTCGTTGTGCTCGACCACGACCCCGAGCCGACCGGCTGCCGCTTCCGCGAGACGGCGTGCCGCGTACGGCGCGGCCGGGCCGGTCAACTCCGGTCGTTGCTCGCACGCCGCGCCGAGCCAGCCGTCGAACCACTCGGCCGTCAGGTCCGCCTGTTCCGGGCCGAGCCGCCAGTGGCTGGACTGCACCGTCACGTCCACCCCGCGCCGGCCGAACGCCTCCACGGTGGCCTGCGCTGCGTCCGGCCCGAGCAGCATCCGGCCGCCGACCGTGCGCCGCTGGTGGGCGTTGAACGCCTCGGTGATCTCCGGGTCGAGAGGGTCGGCGGGGGTGAGCGCCACCCGGCCGATCACCGAGATGGTCAGCAGCGTCGGGCAACCGGCGTCGGCGCAGACCGCCACGATGCGCTCGATCTCCTCGACGGTCAGCATGTCCAGCAGCGCGGAGGCGGTGATCAGGGAGGCGCCGGCGAGGTCTTCGGCGCTCAACCGGGTGATGTCCCGCTGCCGGGTCTCGACGGTCACCGGGGCCCCGTCGGCGGCTGTGTCGGTCATCTCGGCCTTGGCGTGTTCCAGCAGGTCGGCGTCGCGGTCGTACATCACCCAGTGCTGCGGGCCGGACAGCCGCGGCGCCAGCCAGCGGCCCATCGACCCGGTGCCGGTGCCGAGGTCGTGGACCACGGTGAGCGGGCTGCCGGCCAGGTGACGGCGGACCGGTTCGACGAGTTCCGGTGCGCGGGCGGCAGCATCGGCCGGCTCCCGCAGCCCGAGCCAGGCCGCGCTGACACGACCGATCTCCTCGCTCATGCCGACCTCCCCGCGGTCACCGGTACGCAGGCAAGGACGTTCGCCACGAGCGCCGAGGTGACCGCCCAGCCGGTGAGCGTGCCCCGGCGGCCACGGGCGGAGTGCCGCAGTTGGTCGCGCAGGGCGGCGTCGTCGAGCCAGCGGCGCAGCGCACCGGCGAGCGCCGTTGGATCGTCGGGCGGCACCAGCATCCCCGGCAGGCTGCCGTCCGGGGCGTGCCCCAGGGACTCGGGCAGCCCATTCGTCGCGGTCGCCAGGACGGGGATTCCGCGTGCCAGCGCCTCGGTGACCACCATGCCGTACGTCTCTCCGCGTGACGCCAGCACCAGCAGGTCGGCTGCGGCGTACGCGGCGTCGAGTTCGACCCCGGTACGCGGGCCGACCAGGTGCATCCGGTCCTGGAGGCCGGACGTGGTCGCCTGTTGCCGTACCCGGTCGACGAAGTCCGGGTCGCGGTCCAGGGCGCCGACGCAGAGACAGGTCCACCGCAGGTCCGCGACCGCCGACAGGGCGGAGGTCAACACGTCGTGCCCCTTGTGTGGCGCGACGGCCGCGACGCAGAGCAGTTCCGAACCGGTGGCCGATCCGGGCGCCACGGGTGCCTGCTCCGACCCCGGGGTGGCGACGTGGACCCGGTCGGCCGGCAGTGCGTACAGGTCGATCAGTCGTTGTCGGGTCCACGCGCTGGTGGTGATGACCGCGACCGCGGCGGCCAGGGTCTCGCCCTCCGCGGCACGCGACCGCACGGCTTCTTCGCCGAGCGGCAGGTGGACCAGGACCACCAGGCGCAACCGGTGGGACTGCGGCACCAGCACCTCCGGTACGGCCGACGCGACCAGCCCGTCGAGCAGCACCAGCGCGTCGTCGGGCAGCGCGGCGAGTACGCCCGCCAGCTCGGCCCGCTCGGTCATGCTGGGCTGCGGCCAGGTGCCGCGTACGGCATGTTCGTGTACCGCCCAGCCGGATGCGGCGAGGCCGGCGCAGATCCGGCGGTCGTAGCTGTTGCCGCCGCTCGGGGTGGCGGGGTCGTCGATGTCGTTCGGCAGCACCACGTGGACCACGGCGGCGGTGCCACCTGCCGCGGTCACAGGGGCCGCTCGTAGCTCGCCCACGCGATGTGCGACTCGTGCAGCGTGACCGCGATGCCCTCCAGCCCGCGCGCGCCCTCGCCGAGGGCACCGGCGTGCACCCGTTCGGCGAGCCGGTCGGCGATCACCTGGGCGAGTGCCTCGGTCGAGGTGTTGATCCCGGCGAAGTCGGACTCGTCGTCGAGGTTGCGGTAGTTGAGCTTGCTGAGTACGGCGTTCAGTTCCTGGGCGGCGAGCCCGATGTCGACCACGATGTTGTCGGAGTCGAGAGCGGTCCGGCGGAACGTCGCGTCGACGACGAACGTCGCCCCGTGCAGCCGCTGGGCGGGTCCGAAGACGTCGCCACGGAAACTGTGGGCGATCATGATGTGGTCACGGACGGTCACGCTGAACAAGGTTTTCACTCTCCGTAGGTGACGAGATGGCACAGCGCGGGCAGGGTGCCCGCGGTCAGTCGGGGGAGCACGTCGGGTAGCGCGTCGAACCGGGACGAGCCGGTGATCAACGTGTCGAACGCGGGGTCCTGGAGCAGGTCCAGGGCGAGCGCCAGCCGGTCGGCGTAGGTGCGGCTCGACCGGCGGGCCGGTGCGACCATGCCGACCTGGCTGCTGCGGATGTTCAGTCGACCGGAGTGGAACGCCCCGCCCAGCGACAGGTTGACCGTGCGGTCGCCGTACCAGCTCAGGTCGACGACCGTACCCTCCGGGGCGAGCAGGTCGAGCGACCGCTGGAGTCCGGCAGACGACGCGCTCGCGTGCACCACGAGGTCGCGTCCCTGCGCGGCGTCGGCCGGCAGCGCGAACTCGACGCCCAGCGCCGCGGCGACGTCGGCCCGGCCCGGGTCCGCGTCGACCAACTGGACCCGGACCCCGGGAAACCGGACGAGCAGGGCCGCGACGCTGCAACCGACCATGCCGGCACCGATCACCGTGATCCGGTCACCCACCAGCGGCGCGGCGTCCCACAGCGCGTTGACGGCGGTTTCCACGGTTCCGGCCAGCACCGCCCGTGCCGGCGGAACCCCATCGGGTACGGCAACCACGGCCGAGGCCGGCACCACGTACGCGCTCTGGTGCGGGTAGAGGCAGAAGACGGTACGCCCGAGCAGTTCCCCGGGGCCTTCCTCGACGACGCCCACGTTCAGGTAGCCGTACTTGAGCGGGCCGGGGAAGTCGCCCTCCTGGAACGGTGCGCGCATCGCCGCGTACTGGCTCACCGGCACCCCGCCGGAGAACACCAGCGTCTCCGTACCCCGGCTGATGCCGGAGTAGCGGCTGCGGACGAGGACCTCGCCGTCGCCGGGGTCGGGCAGCGTCACCGGGCGGATCTCGCCCTCGCCGGGCGACCGCAGCCAGAAGGCGTGTGCCTCGCGCGTCACCGGTTCCTCCTTCCTCAAGATCGATCGAACCGAACGGCCGCATTTTACGTGTTTCCCTATCAAGGGCGTACACACGATAGACACGGAGGCAGGGTGCGCACGGTTCAAAGCGGTCCCATAATTGGGCTGATAGTCCAGGTTGTCCTGCTTGCCGGCCTTGCCGGAACAGTCGGTCTCGGTCTCGCCGGCTGGCTCGCGGGAGTCACGTACGGGGCCGTCATGTGCGTCCTGCTCACCCGAGGTCTGCGCGACTCGGGCGCGGGCCGGCTGAGTCCGGCCGACCGGGTGACGCTGAGCCGGGCGACGCTCGTCGGCGGCGTGACGGCGTTGACGGCAGACTCCTTCGACCGGCCCACCCCGGTGGGGCTGCTGGTCACGCTCACCGCCGTGGCGCTCGTACTGGACGCGGTGGACGGTCACGTGGCCCGACGTACCGGCACGACCACCGCGCTCGGCGCGCGCTTCGACATGGAGGTCGACGCCTTCCTGCTGCTCGTACTCAGCGTCTACGTGGTGGAACCGGTCGGCATCTGGGCGCTGGCGATCGGCGGCATGCGGTACGTCTTCGTGGTGGCGATCTGGGTGCTGCCGTGGATGCGGGGAACCCTGCCGCCGCGCTACTGGCGCAAGGTCGTCGCGGCCACCCAGGGCATCGTGCTGGTCCTCGCGGCGGCGGACGTGCTGCCCCGGCCGTTGACGGCGAGTGCGGTGGCGGTGGGGTTGGCCCTGCTGGTGGAGTCGTTCGGCCGTGACGTCGGCTGGCTCTGGCAGCACCGTCCGGCCCGGCTCGACCGGCGTCGTCGGCCCGAACCGTCGGTCCGGGTGGCACCTGCCCCGCGTACGGGGAGCAGACTGCTGGTGAGCATGACGGCGCACGCGGTCGCGGCCCGCGGTACCGGCCCGGCCGGAATCGCCCGCGCGGCGGCCGGGCGAGCCCACCGCTTCCACGACCCGGTGCCGTGACCGGGACACCACCGTTGCTCGATCGTCGCCGCACCGCCCGTGACCCGGCCCGCGGCGGCCACCACCGACCCGGGACGACACTGCCCGCCTGCTGTGCACACAGTTCGCGGGCCGGAACACACGAGGAGACGCCGACGTGAGTCAGTTCGAGGCTGTCCTGTTCGACGCGGGCGACACCCTGATCCGGCTCTCCGGCAGCGGTGAGAAGCTGCTGCACCGGGCCGCGGCCAGGCTCGGTGCCGAAGCGCTCGACCCGGACGAGGTGGCGTCGGTATGGCGCCGGGTGCTCGGCCGCAGCAGTACGGCCGAGGAACTGGCGAAGGGTCGTGACCTGTCGAGCGCCCGGCACCGCGAGGTGTGGACCGCCCTCTACACGTCGGCCGGCTGTGAGCGGCTCGTCCCCGGGCTGAGCGACGAGCTGTACGCGCTCACCGTCAGTGCCGAGTCCTGGGAGGCATTCCCGGACACCCTGCCCACCCTGAAGGCGCTGCACGACCGGGGTCTGCCGGTCGGCATCGTCAGCGACACCGGCTTCGACCTTCGTCCCGCCATGGACCTGTTGGGTCTGTCGCCCTTCCTGGACACCGTCGTGATGTCGTTCGAACAGGGGATCTGCAAGCCCGCCGCCGAGGTGTTCCTGACCGCGTGCGACCGGATGCGGGTCAACCCGGAACGGACCCTGATGGTCGGCGACAACCCGCTGACCGACTCCGGTGCGGTGGCCGCCGGAATGCACGTCTTCCTGTTGCCGCCGCCGGTCGACACCGGCCCACGGGGACTCGGCCACATCCTGTCCCTGATCTGATCGAAGGACGTACCAGCCACAATGGACGATCTCTCCACGAAGCCCGACTCGGTGACGGACGACCGCGCGGAGAGCCCGCCGGCCGACGAGACCGGCAGGTCCCGGACCGACGCCGGCAGCTCCCCGACCGACGCCGCAGCCGCCGATGCCAGCCCCTCGACCGAGGGCGCGGCCGCCGCGGCCGACGACGCCGTTGCCGTACGCGGGAAGCGCCGGGTCCTGGCGGGGGTGACCACGACCCTGGCGGCCCTGCTGGTGCTGTTCGCCCTCGTCGCCCCGAACCAGATCGGTCGGCTCAGCCCCGCGGCGTTCCTGCGCATCCCGCTCGAAGGGCTCGTCGGCGTCGCCCTGCTGCTCGTCCTGCCCGGTCGCACGAGACGGGTGGTGGCCGCGATCGTCGGGGTGGCACTCGGTCTGCTCACCATCGTGAAGATCATCGACATGGGCTTCTTCGAGGTCCTCGACCGGCCGTTCGACCTGGTCCTCGACTGGGTCCTGCTCGACGACGCGCTGTCCTTCCTCACCGACTCGATCGGCCGCTTCGGTGCGATCGCCGCCGCGATCGGGCTCGCGCTGCTCGTCGTCGCGGTGCTGGTCCTGATGACCCTGTCGGTCCTGCGGCTGACCCGACCCCTGGTACGGCACCGGAGCACCGCGGCCCGCTCCGTCGCGGCGCTCGGGGCGGTCTGGGTCACCTGCGCCGTACTCGGCGCGCAGATCGTTCCGGGGCTGCCCGTGGCTGCCAACAGCGCGGCCGACCTCGCCTACGACCGTACGCTCCAGGTGCGGGCGGGCCTGCGGGACCAGAGCGCGTTCGCCGAGGAGGTCACCGTCGACGCGTTCCGTGACACCCCCGGCGACAAGCTGCTCACCGGCCTGCGGGGCAAGGACGTGGTCTTCGCCTTCGTGGAGAGTTACGGACGCGACGCGGTCGAGGATCCGGAGATGGCATCCCAGGTCGGTGCGCTTCTCGACGCCGGCAACCAGCGGCTGAACGCGGCCGGCTTCGCCTCCCGCAGCGCCTTCCTCACCTCGCCGACCGCGGGTGGCGGGAGCTGGCTGGCCCACGCCACCCTGCTGTCCGGCCTCTGGATCGACAACCAGCAGCGGCACAACAACCTGCTCGCCAGCGACCGGTTGACCCTCAACGGCGCCTTCCGTCGGGCCGACTGGCGTACGGTCGCCGTCATGCCGGCCCTGACCCAGCCCTGGCCGGAGGGGAAGTTCTTCGGCAACGACCAGGTCTACGGGGTCGACGACCTCGGCTATCACGGCCCGAAGTTCAGCTACGCCCCGGTGCCCGACCAGTTCACCCTGTCGGCCTTCGAACGCTTCGAGCGCGCCAACCCCGACCATGCCCCGGTGATGGCGGAGATCCCACTCGTGTCGAGCCACGGCCCGTGGGCGCCGATTCCCCGGATGGTCGGCTGGAACGAACTCGGTGACGGCTCGGTCTACAACTCGATCGCGAAGGAGGGCGAGTCACCGGACGACGTCTGGCGCGACCCCTCCCGGGTACGCACCGAGTACCGGCGATCCATCGAATACTCGCTGAGCAGCCTCATCTCCTACGTGGAGAACTACGGCGACGACAACCTCGTGCTCGTCTTCCTCGGCGACCACCAACCCGCCCCGATCGTCACCGGAGAGAACGCCAGCCGGGACGTGCCGATCACCATCGTCGCCCACGATCCGGCCGTGCTGGACCGCGTCTCCGGCTGGGGCTGGCAGGACGGCCTGCGGCCGGGCCCGCAGGCACCGGTCTGGCGGATGGATTCCTTCCGCGACCGGTTCCTCACCGCCTTCGGCCCGTAGTGGCCGGAGTGCATGATCGCGCAACAGGGCGGACCCGCCTTCTCCCAGCCGCGACCAGATGATTTGATCTCCTGAGCCGAAGCCGGAGACCGCCCATGCCCAAGGTGTCACTGCACGACGGAACCGCCATCGAGGTTGCGGTCCACGGCTCAGGTCCGGCCGTGCTGCTGCCGATGGGCCCGCGACCGGCGGCGCGGACACGTACCGACCCGGCCGTCGGCGGCCCGCTGGTCGAGGGGCTTCGGGACGCGTTCCGGGTGGTCGTGTTCGACTACGAGGGACACCTCATGCGGCACCCGAGGCCGGACACCCTCACTCCCGGCAACATCACCGGAGACCTGCTCGCCATCGCCGACGCGGTGCGGGCCGACCGCTTCGCCTACTACGGCTACTCGTGGCTAGGGATGAGCGGGCTGCAGCTCGCTATCCGTACCCGCCGTCTCTCGGCGCTGGTCATGGGCGGCTTCCCGCCGATCGGCGGCCCGTACCCGCAGGCGTTGCGGGCGTACGAGGCGGCGGCCTCGGGGGAGCCCGACGAGGGGTCGGGCGGGCCGCGGGCCCGGCAGTTCGTCACGCTGTACGAGTCGTTGCAGGGGTTTGACGACCGGTCGATCCAGGCCCAGGTCACCTGTCCCCGGCTCTGCTTCGTCGGCGCCACCGAAGAGGTCCCGTACGGCCAGCGCGGCGATGTGTCGGTGGACGTCGGCGCCGTGGTGCGGCAGCGGCAGTCGGAGTTGGCGGCGCTCGGCTGGGACGTGCGGATCCTGGACGGGCTCGACTCCGCCGAGGCCGCGCAGGATCCGCACGTGCTGCGCGTGTTGCGCCCCTGGCTCAGCGCCGCACTGGCCGCCCACTCCTCGCCGCCGGCCGACGAGCAGTAGGGACGGTTCTCGGCGCGGACCGGTCATTCCAGGTGGAACGTCGCAGTCGCCTGGTTCGCTGCCCCGCCCACCGCTTCCAGGTAGAGCAGTCCGCTGCGGTGGCGGATATACCGGCCCGGTGCGTTCTGCGACTCCAGCGAGACCCCGGCGCTGTTGGCCAGACCGGGTCGGCGTTGGAAACTGGCGTCGGCCCGGAACTGCGCCGAGCCGTCGTCGCGTTCGACCCAGATCTCGTAGTTGCGGTGCCGCAGGAAGTAACCGGGGAAGTTGGTCGACTCCAGCGACACCGATCCGGAGCCGGCCAACCCGGTGACGAACCGGTACTGCGAGTCGGCCAGGTTCGTCACGTTGGCCTCGACGCGTCCCCGGTAGGCGTAGTGCCGGATGTAGCTGCTGGTGAGGTCATGCGAGCGCAGCCGTACGGGTGACCCGCCGTCCGGCACCGGGATGCCGAAGTTGGGTGTGCCGTCGGCGTTGCAGTACAGCTTCTGGATCCGGGTACGCCGGTTCGGGTCGTTGAGCGGATCACCGGTGATGTCGCGGTAGTTGCGGTCGTGGTAGACGAGGATGTCGCTCTGCCCGTCGTCGGAGACGGTGAACGAGTTGTGCCCCGGACCGTACTGGCCGGTGGCGGCGTTGCTGGTGAACACCGGAGTCGGGCTCTTCGTCCAGGACGCCGCGTCGAGCAGGTTCGCCGTGGTGGAGGCGGTCAGCAGGCCGAGGCAGTAGTTGGCGTCGGTGGCGCTCGCCGAGTACGTGAGGAAGATCCGGCCGTTGCGCTGGATCACCGTCGGTCCCTCGGCTTCGCACCGGGCCACAACGGCTTCTTCACCTCACCGGACGGCACCGAGAGCTGGATCGTCTACCACGCCAACGACTCGGCCGGCGGCGGATGCGACATGAACCGATCCACCCGTGCCCAGCGGTTCACCTGGAACGCCGACGGAACACCCAACTTCGGCATCCCGGCGAGGTTGGGCACCGCGCTCACCGTACCGTCCGGGGAGTAAGCCGTACCCGATGCGTCGGGGTCGTCCGGGAGCCGGACGCCGTCGAGGCCGCAACCGGCTTCCGGACGTGCGCCGTACGGGCGGTGGCTCAGCGGCGCGGAGGAGCGGTGCTGTCCCGGACGACCAGTTCGGTGGCGAGTTCGACCCGAGGGCTCTCGATCCTCTCCCGCTGGGCCAGGCGCAGCACGGTACGGGCGGCGAGCATGCCCATCTCCGCCAGGGGCTGGCGCACGGTGGTCAGCGGGGGCGAGCACCAACGTACCTCGGGCAGGTCGTCGAAGCCGACCACGCTGACATCGTCGGCGACCCGCAGCCCCCGGCGGCGGATGGCCTCGTACACGCCGAGCGCCATCTGGTCGCTGGAGGCGAAGATGGCGGTGGGCGGGTCGGGCAGTTCCAGCAGCAGGCTTCCGCCGGTGTAGCCGGCCTCGTGGTAGAAGTTGCCCGGTCGGATGAGTTTGCCGTCGACGGGCAGGCCGGCGGCTTCCATCGCGGTCCGGTAACCGTCGAGCCGGGTACGGCTGCACAGCAGTTGCGGCGGCCCGGCGATGAACCCGATCCGGCGGTGGCCGAGACCGATCAGGTACTCGGTCGCGCGCAGACTGCCGGTCCAGTTGGCCGCGCCGATCGTGGGCGCGCCCTGGGTGGGTACGCCCGCCGGGTCGACGATGACAACGGGGATGTTGAGCCGACGCAGCTCGGCCTGCAGCGGCGGCTCCAGGGCGGAGGTCACGAAGATGACGCCCTCGGTGGTACGGGCGCGCATGTTGTCGAGCCACTGCTTGGCCGACGACGTCTTGCGGTGGATCGCCGAGACGACGGTCCCGACGTCGGCGGCGTGCGCGACGTCCTCCACGCCACGGATGATCTCGACCGCCCAGGGGCTGTCGAGATCGTTGAAGACCAGGTCGATCAGCCCGGCGGTACTGCGTACGGCGGTGGGTCGGCGCTGGTAGCCGTGGCGGTTGAGGACCTGCTCGACGCGTTCGCGCGTCTCCGCCGAAACGTCGGATCGGCCGTTGATGACCCGCGAAACCGTCGGTACGGAGACGCCGACCTCGCGGGCGATGGCCGCGATGGTGACCTTGCGGTTGTCGCCCACGCCAGGTTGCTCCTTCTCTGTTGCGCCAGCAGATCGATCTCGGTACGGGCCGGGCCCGGTAGCGCGGGCCCGGCCGCTCAACCCTTCACGCTGCCCGCGAGCCCACCGATGAGCTGACGTTCGGCGACGGCGTAGAACGCCAGCGCGGGAACCATGGAGAGCACGACGTAGGCCAGGACACGGGCGGTGTCGTCGGCGTACTGGCCCTGGAAGGCCTGCACCCCCACCGGCAGGGTCCACCAGCTCTGGTCGGTGAAGACGACCAGCGGCAGCATGAAGTTGTTCCAGCTCGCGACGATGGCGAGCACCGAGACGGTGGCCAGGGCGGGCCTGGCCATGGGCAGCAGGATCCGCCAGAAGAAGGCGAACGGCCCGCAACCGTCCAGCGTGGCTGCCTCCTCCACCTCGCCGGGAATGGTACGGAAGAACGACCGCAGGATGATGATCGTGACGGGTAGCCCGAACGCGGCCTGGGGCAGGATCACGCCCAGCGGGTTGTCCAGCAGCCCCATGCTGCGCAGCAGGATGAACAACGGCAGGATCGCCACCGTGAACGGGAACATCAGCCCGACGGCGAACAGGGTGAACAGGAACTCCCGCCCCCGGAAGGTGAACCGGGCGAACACGAACGCCGCCATCGCCGAGGCACCGACCACGATCAGTACGGTGGCCAGGGCGATCAGCGTGCTGTTGCCGAGCTGCCGCCAGAACACCCCGGAGGCGAGGATGGCGGTGTAGTTGCCCGGCACCCACGGGTGCGGCAGGCCGAGCGGGTTGGTGGAGAGCTGGCCGTTGTCCTTGAACCCGCCGAGCACCCCGAACGCGATCGGCACGACGATGGACGCGCCGATCACTATCGACACGACGTGCAGGGTCAACCGGCGCAGGCGGGCGGAGGTGCTGGCCTGCTGGCTCGTGGTCATCGTTGGACCCCCCGGGTGGTCAGCGCACCCTCGATGTCCCGCCGCAGCACGAAGCGCTGGTAGAGCAGGGCGAAGACGAGACTGAGCAGGAACATGATGATGCTGATCGCGCTGGCGTAACCGACCTCGAAGCGGCGGAAGCCGTACTGGAACATCGTCACGGCCAGGGTTTCCGAGGAGCGGATCGGCCCGCCTCCGGTGAGCACCCAGACCATGTCGAAGAGCTGGATGGTGCCGATGACGGAGAGGAACACGCTGATCCGGATGGTCGGGCCGAGCAGCGGCAGCGTGACGTGCCGGAACACCTGCCAGGTGCTGGCACCGTCGGTGGTGGCGGCTTCGGTCAGCTCCCTGGGGATGCCCTGCCGACCCGCCAGATACAGGATCATGTAGAAGCCGAAGTACTTCCACGAGATCACGAAGAACAGTGCGTAGAGCACGGTGGAGGGGTCGGCGAAGAGCGAGCCGCCGAGTTCGCCGGCACCGAACCAGCCGAAGACGGTGGTGCTCAGGCCCCGGTTGGGGGAGAAGACGAGGGTGAACAGCACCGCCGTGGTCACCTCGGACAACACGTACGGGGCGAAGAAGACCAACCGGTAGATCGCCCGCCCGCGGATCGGCTGGTTGAGCAGCATGGCCAGGGCCAGCGACACGGGTAGCTGGACGAGGACCGAGAGCGCGATCAGGATCAGGCCGCGTCGCAGGTCGCCCAGGAACACCGGATCGTCGACGGCCCGGGTGAAGTTGTCCAGCCCGACGAAGTTCTCCGGCAGGTTGAAGCCGTTCCACTTGAACAGGCTGGTGTAGGCGGCCACCAGGATCGGCACGATCACCAGGAGCAGGAACAGCACCAGGGCCGGGGCGAGGAAGATGGCGATCGTACCCAGCCGCCCGAGCTTGGGCCGGGCCCGGCGGCCACGCTGTCGCGTGGCCGCCGGCGGTACGGGTGGGAGCTCGGTCGGCGCGTTGTCGGTGCGCAGGCCGGTGCCGGCCGGTGGGTTCATCCTGCCTGCTCCACTCGCTGGTCGTACCGGGGTGCGGGATTCTGGGGGCGGGGCATGCTACTGGCTCTTCGCCACCGTGGTGATGTCCTTGACGATCTGTTCGGGCGTCTTGGACCCGGCGACCAGCTCGGCGATGCTGTCGTTGACCTGCTGACCGACCGCGGGTGGGTAGGCCTGGTCCAGGTAGAGCTGGAACCCGGTCGCCGAGGCCAGGGTCGACGCGACCACCTTGTTGTTGGCGTCGGCGATCGCGTCGGCCGCGTCCTTGACGGTCGGCAGCACCGCGCCGGTGGTCGCGGACTTGCGCTGGTTGGCCACCTCGAGCAGCGTCTTGAGGAAGTCGAGGGTCGCGGGTGGGGCGTCCTTGCCGACGGCGAACCCGTTGCCGCCACCGAACACCTCGGTCGAGGTGCCCTTGCCGCCGTCCACCGACGGGAACGGGAAGAAGCCCAGCGTGTCGCCGAGGCCCTTCTTGCTGGTCGACGAGGAGGCCTGCACCGCGGGCGCCCACTGGCCCATCAGCTCCATGGCCGCACCACCGTTGCCCATGGTGGCGGCCTGCCCGTCCGGTGAGCCGTATTCGGCGGCGAGGAAGTCCTTTTGGAACGGCGAGAGCGCGACCAGTTCCTTCAGGCGCGCTCCCGCCGCGATGAAGTCGGGGGTGTCGAAGTTGTGGTCGGTGCCGGCCTTCTTCAGCGCGTCCAGGCCGCCGATGCGCATCACCAGGTAGGACCAGTAGAAGTGGGCGGGCCACTTCTCCTTGCCGGCCAGCGCGATCGGGGTGATCCCGGCGTTCTTGATCTTGCTGACGGTGGTGAGCAGTTCACCCCAGGTCGCTGGCGGGGCGGTGATGCCAGCCCTGGTGAAAAGTTCCTTGTTGTACCAGAACCCGACCATCCCGACGTCGAACGGCACACCGTAGATCTTCCCGTCGACGGTGTACGGCTCCACCGACACCGGCAGCAGCGAACCGATCCACGGCTTCACGTCGTCGGTGATGTCCTTGACCAGCCCGGCCTCGATCTGCTGCTTCAGTACACCGCCGCCCCACGACTGGAACAGGTCCGGCGGCGAGCCGGCCTGGGTGGCGGTGGTGAGCTTGGTCTTGAACGCCTCGTTCTCCAGCGGCTGGATGGCCACCTTCACATTGGTGTGCGCGGTCTCGTATTCCTTGGCCATGGCGGCCCAGACGGGCAGCATCGGCTCGGTGTTCTGGATGTGCCACCAGTTGATGGTCTGGGGGCCGTCCGGGTCGGCGGATTCGTCGTTGCCGCAGCCGGCCAGCAGGAACGCGCCGGCGCTGGCACCGGCGAGGCCCAGCAGGGATCTGCGGGAGAGGTGCGCCGTCATGAGCCATCCCTTCGAGGTACGTACGAGGTACTCGGATGCCGATCGGTCAGCGGGAGGTGTAAACGGCCCCGGAAGTTTCGGCAAGAGACCGGTATTTTCGATTGATGACGGGCACGTTACGACGCGGCGAAGGTGCCGGTCAAGGTCTGTCGTGTCTCGACTTTGCCGGTTATCGTGAGCGAGAATTTCGACATCTTGACGCGAAACTTCCGGACAACCGCCGGAAGCACGATCGTCAGAGGGGACGAACTATGTCGACCGACATCGCGAGCGTCACGACGGCCGCCGGATCGATCCGCAACCCCATCCTCAGCGGCTTCCACCCGGACCCGTCCATCCTGCGCGTGGGCGACGACTACTACCTGGCCACCTCGACGTTCGAGTGGTACCCGGGCGTACGGGTGCACCACTCGCGGGACCTGGTGCACTGGCGGGCCCTGGGTGGGGTGATCACCGAGCGGCGCCTGCTGGACCTGCGCGGTACCGGCGACTCCAACGGGGTGTGGGCCCCCGACCTGTCGTACGCCGACGGGCTGTTCCACCTCGGCTACAGCGACGTCGCCAGTTTCGCCAGTGGCTACTGGGACCCGCAGAACTACCTCACCACCGCGCCCGAGATCGACGGCCCCTGGTCGGATCCGATCCCGCTGCACGCGCACGGCTTCGACGCCTCGCTGTTCCACGACGACGACGGCAGCAGTTGGCTGCTGGCCATGAGTGCCGACTGGCGGCCGGGCCGCGACCGTTTCGGTGGCATCGAGATCCAGCGTTACGACCGGGCCGCCCGCAAACTCGTCGGGGACGCCCGGCTCATCTTCCAGGGCACCGAGGTCGGCCTGACCGAGGGCCCGCACATCTACCGGCATGACGGCTGGTACTACCTGCTCACCGCCGAGGGCGGCACGAGCTGGGAGCACCAGGTCAGCATCGCCCGATCCCGGTCCCTGTTCGGGCCGTACCTGAGCGACCCGGCCGGACCGTTGCTCACCTCCGTCGGCCGTCCCGAACTGCGCTTGCAGAAGGCCGGCCATGGCAGTCTCGTACGCACCCAGACCGGGCAGTGGTACCTGGCCCACCTGGTCGGGCGGCCCTACACCCCGCTGGGCAACTGTGTGCTGGGCCGGGAGACCGCCCTGCAACGCGTCGAGTGGCCGACCGACGGCTGGCCCTCGATCCCCGGCGGTGTCCCCGCCGACGAGATCGCCGCACCCGACCTGCCCGCCCACCCGTGGCCGGCGGAGCCGGCGACCGACCACTTCGACGACGAGTCACTGGGCACGGCCTGGTCCACGCTGCGCCGCCCGGCCGGGCCCGACTGGGTCGACCTGACCAGCCGCCCCTCCCACCTGCGGATCTTCGGCGGGCAGTCTCCCGTCGGCCGGCAGTCGCCGAGCCTGGTCGCCCGCCGGGTCGGTGCGACGCGCTGTTCCCTGGAGACGGTGGTGGAGTTCGACCCGGCCGACCATCGGCAGCTCGCCGGCATCACCGGTTACTACAACACCGCGAACTGGTACTACGCCTACCTCACCCGCGCCGACGACGGCCGGCGGCTGTTGGAGGTGCTGAGCTGTGACAGCGGCCGGCTCACCGCCCACCCGGACCTGAGCGTCGACGTCGGCGCCGTCGACCGGGTCGGACTGCGGGTGACCTTCGACGGACCCGTACTGCGTCTGGCGTACCGCCTCGGCGACGGGTGGTTCGACCTGCCGGCGGAGTTCGACGCCACCATCCTGTCCGACGAGCACGCCGCCACCGTCATCGACGGGGAACCCGCCGCCTGGGGATTCACCGGTGCCTTCCTCGGTCTGTGGGTGCAGGACCTCGGTGCCGACGGTGTCTACGCGGACTACGACTACGCCACGTACCTCGAGCACTGACCCGCCGGCCGCCTGACCCTCGCCCGTGAAAGTGCGGGCGGGGGCATCAGGCTGTCTCCCGTCAGAACCGAAACTTTCAGTCCGGTCCGAGAGTTTTCATGCCGCTTCACGAGGGATGGCGTGCCGGGAACCTGTTGACGGCTGTCGATTCCGGTCGTAAAGTTCCGGCCAAGTTACGGAAGACCCGTAACGTACGAGAGCAGGCGCGGCGCTCGTCCGCGCAGCCACCCGCACCGCAGTGACGCTTCCGCGACGGGAGCTACTTCCGTCTGCCCGCACCCCCGTTCGCACGATCCCGTCCGTCACCCGTCCCAGTCCTGAGAGGACGCTCGATGAAGCTGCGACGATGGATAGTCGTCGGCACCGTCGCCCTGGCGACCGCCGGCACCCTGAACAGCCTGCCCGCCTCGGCGGGGCGCACGGTCCAACCCGGCGACCAGAGCCTGCGTACGCTCGGCATGCGGCACGACCTCTACATCGGCACCGCGGTCGACATGGCCGCCCTGAACGACCCGGCCGACCCGCAGTACCGGCAGCTCGCCGCCTCGCAGTTCTCCTCGGTCACCGCCGAGAACGTGATGAAGTGGGAGAGTTTGGAGCCCACCCGCGGCACCTACAACTGGGCGCCCGCCGACGAGCTGATCGCCTTCGCCAAGCAGAACAACCAGCGCGTACGCGGTCACGTGCTGGTGTGGCAGAACCAGCTGCCGGGCTGGCTCACGGCCGGGGTCGCCGACGGCTCGATCGACCGGGAAGAGCTGCGCGGCATCCTGCGCAACCACATCACCACCGTGGTCAAGCACTTCAAGGGCAAGATCTGGCAGTGGGACGTGGCCAACGAGGCGGTCAGCGACCCCTGGGACAACCCGCCGGCCCTGCACTACAAGGGCTTCTGGGCAGAGCACCTCGGACCCGGTTACGTCGCCGACGCGTTCCGGTGGGCCCGGGCCGCCGACCCCAACACGCTGCTGTTCTACAACGACTACAACATCGAGGCCTTCGGCTCGGGCGACCCGACCAACGACAAGACCCAGTTCGTGTACGACATGGTCAAGCGACTCCGTACGTCCGGGGTGCCGATCGACGGTGTGGGCAGCCAGGGCCACCTCGGCACCCAGTACGGCAACTACGACACCATCCAGGTCGCCGACGCACTCAAGCGTTTCACCGACCTCGGGCTGGCCACCGCGTTCACCGAGGTGGACGTACGCAGCCAGATGACACCGGGGGTGCAGGCCGGCGACTCCAACGAGATCAACCCCCGGCTGCAGGCGTCGGCGGCCAACTACAGCGTCCTGCTGCAGGCGTGTCTGTCCAACCGGCGCTGCCTGTCGTTCACCGTCTGGGGCTTCACCGACCGGCACTCCTGGATCCCCGGTTGGTTCGAGAACCCGCCGGAGGGCCTGGCCACCCTGTACGACGAGAACTACCAGCCCAAGCGCGCGTACAACACGGTCAAGGCGGACCTGATCTACGCCGGTGCGCCGTACGTGCTGCCGCGCATCCCGCAGAAGCCACGCCGGTAGTACGCGTACCGACCTATCCGTTCGGCCGTCCCGCCGGGCGTCGTCGCACCGCCCGTACCCATGAACCTCCTTCTTCCGAGGAGCCGGCCCATGTCATCCACCCACCGCCTGTCCCGACCCGCTCTCGCACTCACCGCCCTGGTCACCGTCGTCGCCGCCACGGCCGTCGCGCTCACCGCCGCGCCGTCGGTCGCGGCCGCCAACTGCAGCAACGGGTACGTCGCCCTGACCTATGACGACGGCCCCAACCCCGGCACCACCAGCACGCTGATCAACACGCTCACCGCCAACGGCGTACGCGCCACCTTCTTCAACATCGGGCAGAAGGCCCAGCAGAACCAGGCGCTCGTCCGGGCCCAGCAGCAGGCCGGCATGTGGACCGGCAACCACAGTTGGACCCACCCGCACCTGACGCAGATGAGCGCGGCACAGATCACCTCGGAACTCAGCCAGACCCAGCAGGCGATCCAGCAGGCGATCGGCACCGCACCACGGCTGTTCCGCCCCCCGTACGGCGAGACCAACGCCACCCTCAGGTCGGTCGAAGCCCAGCTCGGGCTCACCGAGGTGCTGTGGAGCGTGGACTCCCAGGACTGGAACGGCGCCAGCACCGCGCAGATCGTGCAGGCCGCGAGCACCCTGCAGAACGGCGGCGTGATCCTCATGCACGACGGTTACCAGACCACGATCAACGCCATCCCGCAGATCGTCGCGAACCTGACCAGCCGCAACCTCTGCGCGGGCATGATCTCCACCAGCACCGGTCGGGCGGTCGCACCGGACGGCGGCGGCAACCCCGGCCCGACGGCCACCCCGACGACGCCCCCGCCCGGCGGCGGCACCTGCACGGCCAGCTACCGCGAGACCCAGCGCTGGGGCGACCGGTTCAACGGCGAGGTCACCATCCGCGCCGGCGGCACCGCCCTCACCAGTTGGACCGGCACCGTGACCCTGCGCAGCCCGCAGCGGGTCTCCACGGTGTGGAACGGCAGCCCCAGCTGGGACAGCAGCGGGGTGGTGATGACCGTCCGACCCAGCGGCAACGGCAACGTGCCGGCGGGCGGCAGCACCACCTTCGGCTTCACCGTCATGGCCAACGGCAACTGGACCGCCCCGACGGTCTCCTGCCGTACGCCCTGACCGACGAGATCCGCTCGGCCGGCGTCACCCACCGGAGCGCCGGCCGAGCGGACATCCCGACCCATCCGGCACCGATCCCGCCGGCAGCGGCGGAGGAAAGGCGGACCCGCCATGCCACCACCGTTCACCCGTCCGCTCATCCACGCCGGCATCGCCCTGGGCGCACTCGGACTCGTGCTTGCCGCGGGCGGTCCCGCCCAGGCGCACCGGCCCGGACCGAGCGCCAGGATCATCGACACCGCACGGGGGAGTGGGTCCGTCGTCAGCTTCACCTTCGACGACGGACCCAACCCCGCCGACACCCGGCGCCTGCTCTCGGTCCTGCACAGACAGCGGATCCAGGCCGTCTTCTGCCTCTGGGGCGACCACGTCGACGAACACCCCGATCTGGTACGCCGGATCGTCGCGGCCGGTCACACCCTGTGCAACCACGGCATGCACCACGACGACATGAGCACCTGGACCCCGGAACAGATCAGGGCGGATCTCCGCGAGACCAACGCCGCCATCCGCCGTGCCGTACCCGGCGCCGTCATCCCGTACTTCCGTGCTCCGTACGGCAGCTGGGGTCAGACGCCGGCCGTTGCCGCCCGACTCGGTATGCAACCACTGGGTTGGCGCCTTGCCATCGCCGACTGGGAGACACCCGGTACGGAGGTGCTGCTGAGCCGCCTGCTGGAGGGTGTCACGCCGGGCGCGGTCGTGCTGATGCACGACGGAGGCGGCGACCGCGGCCAGACCGTCGACGCCGTCGAGCGGGCCATTCCCGTCCTCCGGTCGCAGGGCTGGCGTTTCACCCTGCCGTGACCGCGATGCGGTTCTCCCAGGCCCAGGCGGCGATCTCGACCCGGTTGCGCAGGCCGAGCTTGGCCTGGATCCCGGACACGTGACTCTTCACCGTGCTCAGCGAGATGAACAGCTCGGCGGCGATCTCCCGGTTCGTCAGGCCCCGCGCGATCGCCCTGACGACCTCGGTTTCCCGGTCGGACAGTGGCGACGTCCGCTTCGCGGCGGCTGGTGCCCCTACCGCCGCCAGGTGTCGCAGCAGCCGCAGGGTGACCGCTGGCGAGATCAGCGCGTCTCCGGCGTGAGCGGCCCGGACGGCCTCGACGAGCAGCGTGGGACCGGCGTCCTTGAGGAGGAAGCCGACCGCCCCGCCACGCAGCGCGCCGTACACGTAGTCGTCGAGGTCGAAGGTCGTCACCACTATCACCCGCAGCGGATGGGCGACGCCGGGGCCGGCGAGGGCGCGGGTGACCTCGAGGCCGTCCAGGCGAGGCATCCGGATGTCCACCAGACACACGTCCGGGCGCAGCCGTCGAGCCAGGGCGATCGCCTCGACCCCGTCCGCGGCCTCGCCGACCACGGTGATGTCGGGCTGGTCTTCGAGGATGAGCCGGAGACCGCCGCGAATCATCGCCTGGTCGTCGGCGATCAGGACGTTGATGGTCACCGGGGCTCCCGTACGGCGACGGGAAGGGTGGCGGTTACCGACCAACCCTCCCGGGGGCGCGGCCCGGCGTACAAGGTGCCGCCGAGGGCCTCGACCCGTTCGCGCATCCCGACCAGGCCGTACCCGCCGCGCAGCGGGGACGCGGCCGGAGCCGGCGGCGCGTCGTCGAGCACCTCGACCCTGACGGCCTGCTCGTCCTGGGCGACGCTGACCTCGACCGAACGGGCATGGGGGGCGTGCCGGGAGACGTTGGTCAGGGACTCCTGGACGACCCGGTAGACGGTGGTGGTCACCTCGGGGGGCCATCCCGAGGTGCGCTCGGGCAGCCGTAGTCGTACCGGTGGGCCGTGACCGTCGAACCGTGCGACCAGCTCGCTGAGGTGTTCGGGTCCGGGCATCGCGGGTGCCGCGTCGTCGGTGTCGCGCAGTACGCCGACCACCCGGCGCATCGCCGTCAGCGCCTCGGAGCCCGCCGTCTCGATGCCCGCCAGTGCCCTCTCGATGCCCGCCAGGGAGTTCTCCGGGTTGTCCGGGCGTCTGCGGGCGAGGATCTGGGTGGCCTGGGCCTGGAGCACGATCCCGGTGATGTGATGTGCGACCACGTCATGCATCTCCCTGGCCAGCTCCAGGCGCTCGTCGCGGCGTACTCGGTCGATGGTCGCCTTGCGCCCGGCGTCGAACAGCCGTAGACACAGCCCGACGGTGAGGGCCGCGACCCAGCCGATGCCGTTCAGCGCTGCCACCGCTCCCGACGAGGAGGGCGCCGTGGCGAGATTGCTGAGCACGACCACGGCGAAACCCGTGGCCGCGGCCACACCCGCCAACGGGACGGAAAGTGTGCGCAGTGCCGAGCCGACCAGCACGGACAGGCCTAGGGCCATGGCTGGGCCGGGCTCGGCCGGTAGCTCGGCAACCCTGGCGACCAGGATGGTTCCCGCCGCGACGGCCAGGCCCGCGGCTGTCGCCCGGACCCGGTGGCGCCGACGTACGAGGGCGATCGTGCACACCACCACCCCGGCGGTGAAGTCGAACAACCAGTAGTGACCGCCCCAGCTCACGGCGAGCGCGACCGCCTGGAAGACCAGCGCCACCGCGAACGCGGCACCGAGTCCGATGTCGGCCGCCGTGGTGCCCCGCCCGGACCGCCATTGCCCGATATCCACGCTGTTCAGGCTACGAAATCTCCGTCCGCACCGAACCGGTCAAAAGTACGGCCGCGGTCGCCGCGAACCGTGCTTCGGACCGATGCCGGCGCCGTGCCGGCTCCGCAGGATGAGCCCATGCCACCAGAACACTCCGGCCCGGTGCTGATTGCCGAGGGTCTCACGAAGCGTTACGGGCGACGACAGGCGCTGACCGATTGTGATCTCCAAGTTCCGCAGGGAAGGGTGATCGGTCTGGTCGGTCCCAACGGGGCGGGCAAATCAACCCTGCTGCAGTTGGCCTGCGGCCTGATCGCGCCGACCTCGGGCAGACTCCGGGTGCTCGGTTCCCGGCCCGCCGCGAACGCGGCCCATCTGGCGAAGGTCGGTTACGTCGCGCAGGACACGCCCGTCTACCCCATGCTGACCGTAGCTGATCACCTGCGCATGGGTGCGCGGCTCAATCCCGCCTGGGATCCGTCGCTGGCGAACCGGCGGATCGCGCAGCTAGGTCTGAACCCTCGCCAGCACGCGGGCCGGCTCTCCGGCGGTCAGCGCGCCCAGCTTGCACTGACCATGGCGGCGGCCAAGCGGCCGGAGCTGTTGATCTTCGATGAGCCGGCGGCCGCTCTGGACCCGCTGGCGCGCATCGGATTCCTACGCCACCTGATGGAGTCGGTCACGGAACTAGGGGCCAGTGCGGTGCTGTCGTCGCATCTGCTCGCTGACGTCGAGCGGGTCTGCGACTACCTGATCGTGCTCTGCGACTCCCGTGTCCAGGTCGCCGGCGACGTCCGCGACCTGCTGTCGACCCACTACCGGCTGGTCGCGCCGCGCGGCGCGCTCGACCGGCTGCCGGGCGGGGTCGAGGTGATCCGGATCGAACACACAGATCGGCAGAGCAGTGCGGTCGTGCGTACCGATGGTCCACCGCCCGGTCCTCCGTGGACCGCCAGCGCCCTGCCTCTCGAGGAACTGGTCCTCGGGTACATGACCCGGGCGGCCGAAGGGGCCACCGGTTCGGCCGCCGCGGTGATGGGGGAGGTCCTGCGATGACCTGGATGACCTGGCGTCAGTTCCGTGTGCAGGCGGTGGTGGGCGCCGCCGCGCTGGTCGCGATGGCGATCTACCTGGTGATCCTGGGTACGCAGATCCGGCACGGCTACGATGCCGACCTCGTCGGGTGCCACCACCGGGCCGGCGGGTGCGGGTCGCTGACGGCCGAGTTCGTGGACCGGTACCGGGCCCGGCTGCAGATCCTCGGCGCCCTGCTCGTTGTCGTTCCCGGCATTCTCGGAATGTTCTGGGGCGCGCCGTTGATCGCCCGGGAACTCGAGACCGGCACACACCGGCTGGCGTGGAACCAGAGCGTGACGCGGCGCCGGTGGCTGGCCGTCAAACTGCTGTTCGTGGGTCTGGCCAGCATGGCCACGGCTGGACTGTTCAGCCTCCTGCTGACCTGGGCGGCCAGTCCGTACGACCTGGTGGCCGGAGACCGGTTCACCGCGTTGCAGTTCGGGGCGCGCAATATCGCACCCGTGGCGTACGCGGCCTTCGCCTTCGTGCTCGGCGCAACCGTGGGGCTGACGGTGCGCCGTACCGTGCCGGCCATGGCGCTCACCGCCGTGGTCTTCGCCGTGGTCCAGGTCGCCATGCCCGTGCTCGTCCGGCCGCATCTGATCGCGCCGGTCAGCGACTCGAAGGAGGTGACCGCGGAGACGGTCCGGAACCTCAGCTTCCTGGGCAGTGAGGCGGACATCGGGGGACTGCGGATCTCCGACGCCTGGGTCGTCTCGACCAGCAAACTGCTCAACTCGGACGGTCAGCCGGTCGAGCTGGACCGCTACCGAGCCTGCATCACCGGCGTGTTCGACGCGATCGCGGACTGCATGGGCAACCTCGACCTGCAGGTCCGGGTGGCGTACCAGCCGGGTGAGCGCTACTGGGACTTCCAGTGGTTGGAGTCGGCGATCTTCCTCGTGGCGGCCGTGGCACTGGCGGGCTTCGGCCTGTGGCGCATCCAGGGCCGCCTGCCCTGACGGGAGGGGCGGTGCCGGAAGCTCCCGGCACCGCCCCTCCCGCGTGCTCGGGCGCGGGTGGCGCGCACCTCGGCGGCCGCGGCGACGAGGCGGGCGAGGGCCTGTGTCCACCTCGGCGTAGCCACGGGTCTTCAACCCAGTCGAGGTACGCCTACTGCTCCGACCGGCGCAACGGCAGGGTGCGTGGGCGGCCGACCCACCCACCACCGGAGACGCTCAGAAGTCGTCGTCGAAGCTGACCGTGCCGCTCACCCCGACCTGGTACGCCGACACCCGGCGCTCGAAGAAGTTCGACAACTCCTGCACGTCCTGCAGTTCCATGAACGCGAACGGGTTCTTCGACCCGTACATCGGGGGAAGGTCGAGTTGCGCGAGCCGCCGGTCGGCGACGTGCTGGAGGTACTCGCGCATGTCCGGCAGGGACATCCCGGAGACGCCCTGTTCGAGCAGGTCCTCGGCGAACTGGACCTCACACTCGACCGCCTCGGCGAGCATGTCGCGCACCTGCTGGCGCATCTCGTCGTCGAACAGGTCCGGTTCCTCCCGACGGACGGTGTCCACGACGTCGAAGGCGAACGCCATGTGCATGGACTCGTCGCGGAACACCCAGTTGGTGCCGGAGGCGAGCCCGTGCAGCAATCCCCGGGAGCGGAGGAAGTAGACGTAGGCGAAGGCGCCGTAGAAGAACAGGCCCTCGATGCAGGCGGCGAAGCAGATCAGGTTGAGCAGGAACGCCCGCCGGTCCTCGCGGCTGCGCAACTCCCGCAGTTCGAAGATCGAGTCGATCCAGCGGAAGCAGAACTCGGCCTTGCGGCGGATCGACGGGATGTTCTCGATCGCGTCGAAGGCGGCGAACCGCTCCTGTTCGTCCGGCACGTACGTGTCGAGCAGGTTGAGGTAGAACTGGACGTGCACCGCCTCCTCGAACAGTTGCCGGGACAGGTAGAGCCTGCCCTCCGGCGAGTTGACGTGCTGGTAGAGGTTGAGCACCAGGTTGTTGGCGACGATGGTGTCGCCGGTGGCGAAGAACGCGACCAGGCGGCTGACCAGGTGCCGTTCGGCCGGGGTCAGCCGGCCGAGGTCGGCCAGGTCGGAGTGCAGGTCGACCTCCTCGACGGTCCAGGTGTTCTTGATCGCGTCGCGGTACCGGTCGAAGAAGTGCGGGTAGCGCATCGGCCGCAGGGTCAGGTCCATCCCCGGGTCGAGCAACATGGAGGTCTTGGCGGTGCTCGTCATCGTGTTGCCTCACGTGTGGGTGCGGGTGGGGGCTACTTACTGGCAGGCTTCGCAGGACTCGGGGTTCTCCAGCGAGCAGGCGACCGCGTCGGTGTCGACGGTCACCGGGCGGTCGATGGTGACGGTGGCCTGCTGGATCCGGGTGGCGGGACGGGAGCGCAGGTAATACGTGGTCTTCAGCCCCGACTTCCAGGCGTACAGGTACATCGAGGAGAGCTTGCCGATGTTCGGTGCGCTCATGAACAGGTTCAGCGACTGGCTCTGGTCGATGTACGGGGACCGGGCGGCAGCGAGGTCGATCAACGCCCGCTGGGGCAGTTCCCACGCGGTCCGGAACAGCTCCCGTACGTCGGCCGGCAGCGACTCGATGCCCTGGACCGAGCCCTCCGCGCGCCGGATCTCGGTACGCACCTGCTCGGTCCACCGGCCCAGCGCCTTGAGTTCCCGTACCAGGGCGGTGTTGATCTGCAGGAACTCCCCGGAGAGCGTCTCCCGCTTGAACAGGTTGGACACCTGCGGCTCGATGCACTCGTAACAACCGGCGATCGAGGCGATGGTCGCCGTCGGGGCGATCGCGACCAGCAGCGAGTTGCGCAGGCCGTGTGCCGCGATCCGCTGTCGTACCGCGCTCCAGCGCTGCTCCTGGGTGGGGGTCACCCCCCACAGGTCGGGCTGGAGCTGACCGCGCGCCGCCCGCGTCTGCGCGTACGCCGGGTGCGGTCCGAACTGTTCGGCCAGGTCGGCGGAGGTTTCCAGGGCGGTCAGGTAGATCTCCTCGGAGATCCTGGTGGAAAGCTCCGACGCCCGCGCGGAGTCGAACGGCAGCCGGAGCGCGAAGAAGACGTCCTGCAGGCCCATCAGGCCGAGCCCCACCGGCCGCCAACGCGGATTGCTCGCCGCCGCCTCGACGCTCGGGTAGTAGTTGATGTCGATCACCCGGTCGAGGAAGAGCACGGCGGTACGGACCGTGTCCCGTAGCCGCTCCCAGTCGATGTCGTCGCCCGCGACGTGCGCGGCCAGGTTGATCGAACCGAGGTTGCAGACCGCCGTCTCGCCGTCGCTGGATACCTCGACGATCTCGGTGCAGAGGTTCGACAGGTGCACCACGTTGCCGGGCTCGGCGGTCTGGTTGGACAGCCGGTTCGACGGGTCCTTGAACGTCATCCACCCGTTGCCGGTCTGGGCCAGGGTGCGCATCATCCGCCCGTACAGGTCACGGGCCTTGACCTGGCGCACGAACCGGCCGGCGGCCTCGGCGGACCGGTAGGCGGCGTCGAACTCGTCCCCCCACAGGTCGGGCAGTTCGGGCACCTCGGCCGGGTCGAACAGCGACCACGTCTCGTCCGCCTCGACCCGCCGCATGAACTCGTCCGGAATCCAGTTGGCCAGGTTGAGGTTGTGCGTACGCCGGGCGTCCTCACCGGTGTTGTCCCGCAGCTCCAGGAACTCCTCGATGTCCGGGTGCCACGGTTCCAGGTAGACGCAGGCCGCGCCCTTGCGACGGCCACCCTGGTTCACCGCCGCCACGCTCGCGTCCAGGGTCCGCAGCCACGGCACGATCCCGTTCGACAGGCCGTTCGTGCCCCGGATCAGCGCGCCCCGGGAACGCACCCGCGACCAGGCGATCCCGATCCCGCCGGCGAACTTCGACAGCTTTGCCACCTGGGCGTACCGGTCGTAGATCGAGTCGAGTTCGTCGCGGGGCGAGTCGACCAGGAAACAGGACGACATCTGGGTGTGCGCGGTGCCGGAGTTGAACAGCGTCGGGGAACTCGGCAGGTACGCGAGCGTTGACATCAACCGGTAGAACCCGATCGCCTCGCCGGGCGTACGGGACAGGCCGCAGGCGACCCGTAGCAGCCAGTACTGCGGCGTCTCCAGCACCAGCCGCCCGGTCGGGTGGCGCAGCAGGTAGCGGTCGTGGACCGTACGCAGCCCGAAGTATTCGAACCGCAGGTCGGCGGTGGGGTCGATCGCGTCGTCGAGCTTGCGGGCGTTGACCGCCACGAACCGTGCCGTGTCGTCGCCGATCAGCCCGAGTTCGTGGCCGAGGCGGATTGCCTGGCTGAACGACGCGATGCCGTGGCCGCGTACCTCCTTGTCGACGTAACCGGCCAGCAGCCGGGCCGCGAGCCGGGAGTACTGGGGCTCCTCGCCGATCATCTCGGCGGCGGTCTGGATCGACAACCGGTCCAGTTCGGCCGTGGTCGCCCCGTCGTAGAGTCCACTGATCGTCCGGGTAGCCACCCGCAGCGGGTCGATGTCGTCCAGGTCGTCCGCCCAGCGCTGCACCGCCCGGACGATCTTGTCGACGTCGACCGGTTCGAGTGTGCCGTTGCGCTTGCGTACCTGCATCTGCGTACGCCGCTGCCCCGGCGTGGGCAGATCGCCGCCCGTCGTCGTGCCGTCCGGCATCAACTCTGTGACCGTCACCTGTCGCTCCTCGGTACTCGTCGCCGACGAGGTCCGGAGTGCGCGCAGGCAGGCAGGGACGCACGCGAAACGCGCGTCTGTGCCGTCGGCCGTCCCGCGCGGCCTCGGACCGCCGCGCACGGATGGGCCGGCGCGGCGCGGCTGGCAGGTCTTCGGACTCATGGGCGCGGCCACGGCTACCCGTGACTCCCTACTGACCGTCGCTTCCCAGGTCACCCGGCAGAGGCCGGTTGTCTCCCAGTGCTGTGTGACGGCTGTCGTTCCCACTCACCGCTGCGGGGCAGTCCCGGACTTCCACCGGGTTCCCTCTTGCCTCAGCCAGGTTGGATACCCGGCCGAACCAGTCGCGCCACAGACTATATATGGGGGAGGCCTGGAAACCGAACACCAGATGTCGTGTCGGGTGTGTCGGCGGGCCGCGGCCTGGCACTCCCCATCGAGGTCGGTCACCCGCGGCCGGCGCGCGCCTCCCGAACCGTCCGTCGTGTCCTGTCCGGCCCGTCCCGGCCAGGCAGAGGACCCCGGCGTACGTCACCGAGCGCTACCGGTCAGAGGGAAGGAGACGCCGGTGAGGCGTTCGCTGGCGTCCCACAGTCGGCTGCCCTCGGCCGGGTCGTCGGCACCGCGGGGCAGCGCTACCGGCTTCGGCGTGCCGGCGGTCTGGTTGCGGGAGGCCGGGCCGATGAACTCTCCGGAGTGGACGTCGGGGCTGGTCGCGGCGTAGAGGCTGGGCCACGCCGCGCCCTCCGGCGAGCCCATCAGGAACTTCTCCATGACGCCGGTGAGGGCCCGGACGAGTGCACCCCGGGTGTGCTGCTGCAGGTTCGTCATGGCCGCGCCGGGGTGGATCACGACCGGGGTGATGGTCGTACCGGCGAGACGGCGGGCGAGTTCCCGGGTGAAGACGACGTTGGCGCGCTTGGACTTCGCGTAGGCGGCCATCGGACGGTAGCGTTCCTCGCTCATCAGGTCGGTCAGCGTCCCGCTGGGCCATTTCGCGGCGATCGCGCTGACCGTCACGATGCGAGCCGCGGGGGAGCGCAGCAGGGCGGGCAGCACCTGGGCGGTGAGCGCGAAGTGCCCGAGGTGGTTGGTGCCGACGGTCAGCTCGAATCCGTCCCTGGTGGTCCGGCGCTCCGGGATGTTCATGATCCCGGCGTTGTTGACCAGCAGGTCGAGGGTCTCGGTGGCGGCGACCCGAGCGGCCGCGTCCCTGACCGAGGACAGGTCGCCGAGGTCCAGGACCACGCTGTCCAGGTCCGCCTGCGGCAGTTCGGCGCGGAGCGTACGCACCGCCTCGTCGAGCCGCGGCCGGCTCCGCCCGGCGAGGATGACCCGGGCCCCGTGCCGGGCGAGCACCCGTGCCGTCTCCAGCCCGATTCCGCTGTTCGCGCCGGTGACGAGGGCGGTACGCCCGGTCTGGTCGGCGATCGCCTCGGGTGTCCAGTGAGTGTGGTCCGGCATGCCGATCCCCCTTCGTAGTGAACATTCATTCAGTAAGTTCGACGGTAGCCGCGGTCGGCTCGGCTTGTCAAATGAATGTTCAGTAGGCAAGCTGGGGACATGAGTACCCGTGACCCGGAGACCAAACGCCAGCGCCTGCTGGAGGCGGCCCTGTCGGAGTTCGCCGCGTACGGCCTGGCCGGGGCGCGGGTCGACCGCCTCGCCAAGCGGGCGGGGATCAGTGCCGGCCTCGTCTACTCGTTCTACGAGAACAAGGAGGGCCTGTTCGAGGCGGTTTTCGACGCGATCGTCGAGCAGGTGGTCGCGGGCGTCCCGATTGACGCCGACGACCTGGGCGAGTACGCCGCGCGGCTCTACGACGGCGGGCTGGCCTATCCCGAGGTGATGCGGTTCGTGGCCTGGTACGAGCTGGAACGGGGTGACTCGGCCGGCCGGCGGGCGTCGACCTCGGCCGCGATGAAGCAGAAGCTGGACGCGGTGGCGGACGCCCAGCGCCGGGGCGTGCTCACCGACCGGTTCACCGCCGGGCAGCTCCTGGCGCTGGTGCTGAACCTCGCCAACATGTGGCAGATGCAGGCCGCAGACTTCCTGGATCTCGTACCCGAGCAGGACCGGCGTACGACGATCGTGGACGCCGTGCGGCGTCTGGTCGCTCCCGCCCGCTGACCGCCCCGACGGGGTTGGCAGAGCCGTTCGTCACCGGAATCCGGGATCGGTGCCGTCGCCCTGTGGTACGACTGGCTGCGACGACGGATCGGTACGGGGCCGGTTGTCGCCCGAGCCGGCAGCCCGGAGGCGGGCGGGAGGCGTGGGAACGGGCGGCGCATGACAACGGGTAGAGGCTCCACGCTGATCCGCGACCCCAGCCAGCCGCAGCGGGCCACGTACGTCGAGCTCTTCTACGACCTGGTCTTCGTCTTCACCCTCGCCCGGCTCGCCGAGGCGTTGATCGAGGACCTGCACCCGCTCGGCGCGTACGAGGCACTGATTCTCCTGCTCGCGACCTGGTGGGTGTGGTCGTACACCAACCTGGCCACGGAGACGCTGGACTCGCAGCGGCCCGCCGTCCAACTGCTGGTCATCGCGATCATGTTCGGCAGCCTGGTGATGTCGACCGCGATACCCGACGCGTTCGACGGTCGCGGACCGCTCTTCGCCTCCGCGTACGTCGGAATCCACCTCGGCCGCAGTGTGGTGCTCGCTTTCATCCTGCGCCACCACCGGCTGCGCAACCGGCCGCTGCGCGGCATCTTCTGGTTCGGGGTGTCCGGCGCGTTCTGGTTCGCCGGCGCCTTCGTCCCGGGCGGGCTGCGGGTGCTGCTCTGGACGGTGGCACTCGCCATGGACTATCTCGGCCCGGTGCTGCGCTGGCCCACCCCGAAGCTGGGCCGTTCGCCGGCCTGGGAGTGGAACATGGCCGGGGAACACCTCGCCGAGCGGTATCGCCAGTTCATGATCATCGCCCTCGGCGAGACCATCGTGATCACCGCTCGCACCTTCCGGAGCAGCGACTACGGTTCCCAGCGCGTCTTCGCCTTCGTGACCGCGTTCGCCACCACGGTCCTGTTCTGGTGGATCTACTTCTACCGGACGAGGGAGAAGCTCGGCAGCGCCATCACCGGCTCGGCCGACCCGGGCCGGGAGACCAAGTGGGCCGGGTACGCACACCTGGTCATGGTGGCTGGCGTCGTGCTCACCACGGTCGGCGACGAATTGATCATCAGGCACCCGTACGGCCCGATGGAGGAGAGCTGGGTGGCGGTCATCATCGGTGGCCCGGTGCTGTTCCTCGTCGGTCGCACCATGTTGGGGCACGAGGTCTTCGTGCACGTGGCCCACCCCTGGCTGGTCGGGCTCGTGGTCCTGGTCCTCATGGCACCGGCGATGATCTTCCTGGCCCCGGTCGCCGTTGCCGGCACCGTGGTGGCGGTGCTGTTCGGGATCGTGCTCACCGACGCGCTCAGTATCCGGGAGCGGCGCAGCTGACGGCGACGCCGACTGGCGGGCAGCACGCTTTCGGGATCGGGGCGGCCGTGACAGCAGCCGACCGGTTTTCGCTCAGCCCTGGCCAGGGGCCGATTCGACCGTCAGGGGTTCCTGACCGTTCGACGCGTCGCGTACCAGGTTCCGCGCGTCGCTGCGGCTGATGCTGGTGGCCCGGAGCAGGTCGACGACGGCACTGCGGATCTGCCCGACCACCACGGTGCCCGACAGTTCGACCCCCTCCGCCCTGGCCCGGCCCGCATCGCTGACCGCCCGCAGGGCCGCCCGGCGGGCCTCCCGCGGCTCCCAGCCCCGGGTGAACTCGTAGTGCAGCAGCCGGATTGCCTCACTGAGGTTCTGCACCGCCGGTGGCAGGCTGGCCGGAACCGGCTCGTTGTCCTCGATCAGCACCACGGCTCGCCGGATCAGTCCGCGGCTGTTCCACACGGCGCGGTCCATCTGCTCGACCCCGATTTGGAACTGCATCAGGGCACGACGTCGATGCCATCGCGCGGGTGCCAGGTTGACCACCTCCTTCGCACCCGCCAGGGCGTCGCGCAGCCGCTCCAGGTCGGTCCCGATCTCGCGCAGCCGGTCCAAGGCTGCCTCGGCGCGACCGGCGTCCCGTTCCGCCAGCGCCTGGGCGGTGCGGGACAACTGCTCGGCGAGCTCGTCCAGCGCTGGATTGGCGGCCCGTTCGACGATACGTAGGGGACTGATCGGCAGGAGCACCACCACGACGATCAGCCCGACTGCGCCACCGATGACCGCGTCGAGGAACCGTGGCCCCTCCAGGTCTGGTGACGACGGGGTCAGGGCGGCGATGAACACGGCCGTACCGCCGGCCTGGCTGACCAGCGTCCCGTGTCCGCTGATCAGGATCGCGGTGATGATCGCGAGGGTCACCGTGAGCCCGATCTGCCACGGCCCGGTGCCGATCGCGGCGATCAGGCCGTCGCCGATGGCGATGCCCACCGCCACCCCGATGATCAGCTCGACGGATCGCCCCAGTCGCTGGCCGATGGAGGAGGCGATGGTGCCGACCGCCGCAGCCGGGGCGAAGATCGGCGCCGGGTCACCCACCAACTCGTGGGCCACCAACCACGACAGGGCTGCCGCGACGCCGGCCTGGACGGCAAGGATCAGCTTGGTCTGGAGCTGACGGTACCGGTCCCGTCCGGTCGACTCGCCCCGCCGCCGTACCTCGTCGAGCGCCCGATCGAGCCGCTCACCCTCGGCGTCGAGGGGCAGCTTCAGCTTCCGCCCGAAGCTCCGCCTCCACCAGTTGGCGACCACCGGCCTGCCTACCCCGCTGCGGCGCGACGAACCGTCGACCAGCCGATACCACGCGTTCGCGCGGGGTGGTGGGCGTCGTCAGCGGCCCTGTAGGGCCTTGACGTTGTCGCCGAACGTCCAGTTCTTCGCACCGTCCCAGTTGATGGACCAGGTCATCAGCCCCTTGAGGTTGCCCTGGTAGGCGTTCCAGGCCTGCGCGACCAACGTGGGGGACATGTGGCCGCCGCCAGCGCCCGGCTGGGCGGGCAGTCCGGGCACCTGCTTGTCGTAGGGCACCCTGATGGTGGTGCCCTGGATGACAAGGCCGGTGTTCAGGCAGTTGGTCTGCGCGGTGAACCCCTGGACCGTGCCCGCGGCGTAGGAGTCGCCGGAGCAGCCGTACATGCTGCCGTTGTAGTACTGCATGTTCAGCCACCACAGCCGGCCGTTGTCGGCGTACTTCTTCACGATCGGCAGGTACGCGCCCCAGATCGACCCGTACGTGACGCTGCCCCCGGTGACGTACGCCGTCTCGGGCGCCATCGTGAGACCGAAGTTGGACGGCATCTGGGCGAGCACCCCGTCGATGATGCGGATCAGGTTCGCCTGCGAGGTGGAGAGCTGGTTGATGTTGCCGCTGCCGGTGAGACCGGTCTCGATGTCGATGTCGATCCCGTCGAAGTTGAACCTCTTCAGGATCGGCACCACGGTGGCGACGAACCGGTCCGCGACGGCGGTCGAGCTGAGGTCGATACCGGCGGTGGCGCCACCGATCGACAACAGGATCGTCAGGCCCGCGGCCTTGGCCTGGCACATCTCGGCCGGGGTCGCGACCTTGACGGTGGCGTCCATGCCGTCTTCCCAGAGGACCGTGCCGTCGGAGCGGATCACCGGGAACGCCGCGTTGATCACGTTGTAGCCGTGCGACCTGATCCGGGAGTCGGTGATCGGGATCCAGCCGAGCGGCGGGTGCACCCCGTTCGAGGCACCGTCCCAGTTCTCCCAGTAGCCGTGCAGCACCTTGCCGGCCGGCCTCGACTTGACCGCACAGGTCCCCGGTCCCGAGGTGGCGGTGGGCGTGACCGAGGGCGTCGGCGTGGGCGTACGGGTCGGTGTGGGTGTCGGGGTGCGGGTGGGCGTCGGGGTCGTGGTGCGGGTCGGCGTCGGTGAGGGCGTCGCCGTACGGGTGGGCGTCGGTGAGGGGGACGGCGTGCCACCGTCACAGGCGCCGAGATCGCGCCACAACGAGGCCGCGGCGACGGGATTCCACCCCGCGCCCGCCGGTGGTGTGTGGGTCACCAGGGACTCGTACAGGCGGCCGTTGTAGGTGACCCGGCTACCCGCCGGGTAGGTGACGCCCTCGGCCCATGCCGGCGCGGAGCACACCACGAGCAGCACGTTCGCGGGGCTGCCGTCCACCACTGCGGCGAGGCCGTTCGGCGCCGGGGCGAACCCGGTCACGATGGCCACCGCTGCGCCCGCCACCAGGGCGGTTACCTCACGTCGGAGTCTCATGGCACCCCACCTCGTCGATGGGCAGGAAGCCTATCAGTTAAGTTTCTTCAATGTAACTGTCTCGATGTCATGGCGGGTGGTGCGTACCCGTTGCCGTAGCGGTCGGGCGCCGGGCTGTCGGTGGACAGCGCGCCCGACCGCTACGGATCGGATCGAGGTCGGGTCAGTCGACGACGGTCGGCGCCGTCTTCGCCGCGGCGGCCAGGGCCGCCGCCTCGCTCGCGTACGGGTTGTAGGTGTACGCACGGGACAGGCTGCCCGGAACCGTGAAGTACTCGACGGACAGCTTCGCCGGGTCGGTGGCGATCTGGCCCCTGCCCGGCAGGTCGTCGCCGTCGTCCCAGCCCCACGGCGCATTCGCCGAGTTGGTCGAGCAGCCGAAGGTGCCCGAGCCGCAGTTGTCGGAGGTGTCGCCGGCGAAGGTGCCGAGGTTCGCGAACAGGCTGGCGTTCGCCCGCTGTGCCCACAGTCCACCGGCGCCGAACATGTCGACGAGTTGGTAGCGCACGTCCCGGTCGTTGCCGTCGCTCGGCGTCTCCGCGACCGTGGAGGGGTAGTAGACGATCCCGTCGCCGTTGATGTTGTACTGCGGATACGCCTTGAGGCCGTGGCCCTGGGCCTCCTGCGCGGTGACCGGGTGCTGGAACGAGTCGTGCGGCGAGGACTGGAGCTGCAGCGTGCCGTCGACGTTCTCCCGCCCGCCGGACCAGGTGCTACCGACCGGTGTGTACGAGTAGAAGCTGCTGTGTGCCACGGTCACCGCCGACCGCAGCACCCCGTACGTGGAGCCGTCGCGCTCGATGGAGAACAGCACACCCTCGCCGTCGTTCTCGTGCTCGGTCTCGAAGAACGGGTGGTCGGTCCAGTCGCGCGGGTGGAAGAAGAGGTACGTGATGTACCAGTGCGTGGAGGTCTCGACCACGGAGTAGTAACCGTGCGCGGCGAACGAGACGCCGGCCTGGCCGGCACGGTCCCAGTTGTTGCGCCCGTTGAGGTCGCCGTCGAAGTCGACCTTCGTGATGTAGTCGGACCGTCCGCCGAGCGCGTGGCTCCCGGTGGCGTCGACGTCCTGGTAGTGGATCGGCGCCCAGCGCAGCGCCAGCTCCGCCCGGCTGACCGCCGCGCTCGCCGGGGCGGGTGCCGCGAGCCCGATGGTCGCGAGCGTCGCCGCCAGGGTGACCGCCGCCAGGGATCTCCCGGCGATCCTGCTTCTGTTGAGCATGTGTGCTCCCACGTCCGGTATGGATAGACCGATGGGAATCTATGTGATCCATAGCGGCCGGGGCGTGTCCGGTGGGCGAATGCTGAGTTGATGACGGTCGACGGTTGTCGTAGGGCTCGATGCCCACCGCGGATGGCGGGCATCGAGTAGCGCTGCGGCGACCGGCGAGCACCCCTGCGGCGGTCGGAAGTTCCAGTTCGCGCTGGCGGGGCGTCGTACGACTGGCGCATTTCCAGTTTTTGATCGTGGCGCCGACACTGGCTGGCATGACCATGAGGACAGCCGGCGCTGCGGCAGAGCGGGCCGGTGCACCGGCCGGGGACGCCGGTCGCGGTTCGGTGCTCGGCGGGCTCGCCATCATGACCGCCAGCGCCGCCAGCAACCAGGTCGGCGCCGCCGTCGGCGCGCACGCCTTCGCCACGATCGGGCCGGTCGGCGTGGTGGCGGTGCGCCAGCTGGTCGCCGCCGCGGTCCTCCTGCCGGTGGCGAGGCCGAACGTACGCCGCTTCACCTGGGGGCAGTGGTGGCCGACACTGCTGCTCGGGCTGGTCTTCGCCACCATGAACCTGAGCCTGTACACCGCCATCGACCGGATCGGCCTCGGCCTGGCCGTGACGCTGGAGGTGCTCGGCCCGCTCGGGGTCGCGCTGGCCGGCTCCCGTACCCGTCGGGACATCTTCTGCGTCGCCGCCGCCGGACTCGGTGTCTACATCCTGGTGCTGCCCGGCCCGAGCAGCGACTACCTCGGCGTCGGCCTCGGTCTGCTCGCCGCCGCCTGCTGGGCCGCCTACATCCTGCTCAACCGGCTGCTCGGGAGCCGGCTGCCGGGCCTGCAGGCACCGGCGACCGCCACCGGGGTCTCGGCGCTGCTCTACCTACCGGTCGCGGTGTTCCTCGTCGCCCAGGGACGACTGCACGGCACCGCCCTGCTCTACGCCGTCGTCGCGGGTGTGCTCAGCTCGGTGGTGCCCTACGCCGCCGACCTGATCGCACTGCGACGGGTACCGGCCCGCTTCTTCGGCGTTGTCATGAGCGTCCACCCGGTGCTGGCTGCCCTCGCCGGCCTGCTCATCCTCCGGCAGGGGCTGGACCCGCACGAATGGGCCGGCATCATGCTCGTCGTCGCCGCCAACGTGCTCGCCGTCGCCACCGCTCGAACCCGGTCGCGGGCCACCGGCTGACCCCGACTGCGACCTCTCGCCGCCGTGGGACCGGCGGGTGCGGCGCCGGCCGGGAGGGTCGTGCGCGCCGGGCCCACCGGACCGGCGATCAGCCCGCGCAACCACCCGGGCCGTGGCTAGGCTGGCCGAAGTGAGCAGCGAGGTGGCAACGGCGGACGACAGCGAGGTCCCTGTCCTGGGCCTGGTGGTCCATCCCACCAGGGCGGTGGGCGAGTCGGTGTCCACGATCCTGAGCTGGGCCCGTACCCATGCGGTCCGGGTCGTCGCCCGGGACCGGGACCGGGACCGGGTCACCGGGAAGATCGACACGCTGCCCGATCCGGAGTTCGTCGCCCAACTCAAAGGGCTGGTCGCCCTCGGTGGCGACGGGACCATGCTCGGGGCGATGCGGCTGGTCGCCGAACGGCCCGTACCGGTGCTCGGCGTCAACCACGGCAACCTCGGCTTCCTCGTCGAGGTCACCCCGGACACCCTGGAGACCGCGCTGGCGCGACTCGTCGACGGCGACTTCACCATCGAGTGCCACGGCTGCCTGCTCGTCGCGTGCGGCAGTGGCCGGCCGTTTCGGACCGACACCGGGTTCAACGACATCGTGCTGGCCAGACGCAGCCGGACCGGCACGATCTCGCTCGATCTCACCGTCAACGACCAGCAGTACGGCTATTACCGGTGCGACGCGCTCGTACTGGCGACGCCCAGCGGTTCCACCGCGTACAACTACGCCGCCGGTGGACCCATCGTGTCGCCCTCGGCGTCGGCGATCGTGATCACGCCGGTGGCGGCGATGGCGGGCATCGGTCGGGCCATCGTGCTGGGCGCCGGAGACCGGGTGTCGCTGCACATCGACCCCGACAGCGCGCCGGTCTACCTCGACGTGGACGGCACCCCGTCGGCCGAACTCGAGCCGGGTGACGTGCTCACCGCCCAACTGCGCGAGGACGCCGGCCAGGTCGTACGCCTGTCGGCCGGTACGCATGCCCGGCGGAGCCGGATCAAACTCAGCCTGCTCGACCTCCCGTTGCGCCGCGACCAACTGCTCGAACTCATCCCCGAGAATCTCCGCCTGCACGGCGAGGCCATCCAGGATCCGGAACTGGGGGACGGGTGATACGTCACCCCGGCGCGGATGGGGTCATAGCCGACACATCGACGTGATCAGCGGCCGTACGCTGAGCGGGTGGCCCTGATCGGACGCCGCCGTGAGCTCGCCGCGGTGGCACAGTTGCTCGACCGGGCCGTAGCGGGAACAGGCGGGCACCTCGTCGTCACCGGGCCCGCCGGGGCGGGCAAGACCGCACTGGTCGACGCCGCCGCAGCCCTGGCCCGTACCCGTGGTCTGCCGGTGTTCCGGGTGACCGGCACCGGCCTCGATGCCGGCCTGCTGATCTGGGACCAACTCCTCCGCGATCTCGAAGTGGGCGAACTGCCGCCCAAAGCCGGGCCCGACGACCTCGATCGGATCGCCCGCGCGACAGCCCACGGCGGACCGCGCCTGCTGCTGGTCGACGGCGTCGGCCGCGCCGGTACGCCGGCCGTGGAGTTCCTGGCCCTGCTCGCGTCCCGGCTCGGCTCGGGTGCGACCGCACTGCTCGCGACGGCACGGGAGCCTGTCGGCCTGACTGCGGAGCTACGCCTGCCCGGCCTGACCGAAGCGGAACTCGCCGACCTGACCGACGCCCTGCCCGCCGGGCAGCTCACCGGCGGGACGCTGCACGCCGTGTGGCTCGCCTCGGCGGGCCGGCCCGGACCAGCCATCGTCCTCGCCGGTGAACTGGCCGGTCTCGACGGCACCGCCGATGCCGTCATCCACCTGGCGCTCACGACGCCGTCACGGGCGGAGTTCCTCGATCTCGACGCGGGTCTGATCCGCCTGCTGGAGGTCGCCGCCGCGCGGCCGTTGCCAGCGCCGGAGCGGGCCCGGGTGCTGACCCGGCTGGCCCGCGAGCTGCTGGGCGACCCGTCGGCCGGGACTCGCCGGCGTGAGCTGGTCGACGAGGCGGTGAGCCTGGCCCGGAGCACCGGCGACCCCGGCGTCATAGCCGAGGTTCTCGACGGCCGGCTGCACGCACTGTGGGACCCGGCCGCCGCCCGGGAACGGCTGGCCACCGCGACGGAGATCGTGGAGCAGGCGCGCCTGGCCGGTGATGCCACGGTCGAGCGACGCGGACTGTTCTGGCGGTTCACCGCCTGGACAGAGCTGGGCGACCTGGTGGCCGCCGAAGCGGCGCTGACGGCCTACGCCCGGGCCGCAGAGCTGGCCGGCGACGCGGAGGCGGCGGTGGTGGTGCTGGCCCGCCAGGCGATGCTGGCGACGATCCGCGGCCGGTTCGACGAGGCCGCGACACTTACCGGTGACGTGGCCGAACAGGGCCGGCGGGCCGGGCTCGTGGACACCGACCGCCTGGTCGCCTCGCTGTACGGCCATCTCGCCCTGCTACGCGGGGAGGCCGAACCGCAGGTGGACACCCTGCATGCCCTCGCCCGCCGTTTGCCCGGTCACTTCTTCGAGGCGACCGCGGCTCGGACACTGGCCGAATGCGGTCGCGACACCGAGGCGCTGCTCGAACTGGAACGGGTGCTGCCGGCCGTGCTCGCCGGATCCGGGCCACGCTGGGTGGGAGCCCTCGCCGACCTGGCGATCGTGGCCGCACGCGGCGGTGAACCCTCGTCCGCGCAGGCCCTGTACGACGCCCTGCTCCCGTACGCGGGGCGACTGGTGGTCTGGGGCGGCGCCAACACCATCACCGGACCGGTGGACGACTACCTGGGCCGGCTCGCCACCCGGCTCGGCCACCCGGATCAGGCGGTACCGCACCTGGACAGCGCGGTGGAGCTGGAGCAACGGAGCGGCGCCCTGCCGTGGCTCGCGTACACGCTCGTCGCGCGGGCCGGCGCGCTGACCGTACGCGGGGCCGACGGGGACCGGGACCGGGCCGGGGAGGACCTCGGGCGGGCCCGCTCGCTGGCACAGCGGCTCGGTATGGGAGGGCTGCTCGGCACCCTGACCCCGCCAGCCGACGAGTGGCGGCTGTGCCGTGACGGCGACGGCTGGCAGCTCGACGCCGGGACCGAGACGGTCCGGCTGCGCGACGGTCGCGGGATCGGATACCTGCGGGCGCTGCTGGCCACGCCCGGTCAGGAGATCGCCGCGCTGGATCTTGTCGCCGGAGGTGCTGGCCTGCGGGTGCCCGAGGGCGCCCCGATCCTCGACGAGGTCGCCCGCGCGGCGTACCGGCGCCGGTTGGGGGTACTGGACCAGCAGCTCGACGCCGCCGACCGGGCGGGAGACGTGGACCGGGCGGCGGCCGCCCAGACCGAACGTACGGCCCTGCTGGCGGAGCTGCGGGGGGCCAGTGGGCTCGGCGGGCGGCCGAGGACACAGACGGGCGAGAGCGAACGGGCGAGGGTCAACGCGACCCGGGCGTTGTGGGCGGCCGTCGAACGGGTCGAGTCGGTCGCGCCGCTGGCCGGGGCGCACCTGCGGGCATCGCTGCACACCGGCCGGGTGCTCCGGTACCAGCCGGCGCCGGGCGGCCCGACCCGCTGGCGGTTGTGACCCACCAGCGCCGGCCAACGGGTGTGACTCGCGCCACGTACGGGTTGTACGTACCGGAGTTACGCCTTGTCGGTGAAGGCAGAGCGACGGGAGACGACATGCACGACGCACCTCCGCGGGACTTCGGTAATCTTGCCGCCGACAGCTACGGCGCCGACGACGACCGGCCACCACTGGTCCTGCTGCACGGCATGAGCTACGACCGGCGCCAATGGGGACCGGCCCTGCGTGAACTGGCGATCGTCGACCCGGGGCGGCGGGTGATCGCGTTCGACCTGCCCGGCCACGGCGACTCGCCCCGGCGGAACTCCTACCACTCCGACGAGGTCGCCGAGGTCATCCACCGGGCCGTGACCGAAGCCGGACTCGACGCGCCGGTGCTGGTGGGACACTCCCTCGGCGGCGTGCTGGCGACGATCTACGCGGCCACGTACCCGGCGCGCGGGGTGGTCAACGTGGACCAGCCGCTGCTGGTCGGCAACTTCGGGAAGGCACTGCGCCGGGCCGAACCGGTGCTGCGCAGCGCGGCCTACGGCGAGGTCTGGGACTCGATGCTCGCCCGGATGCACCTCGAACTGCTGCCACCGCACGCGCGGGAACTGGTCCGGACGGCGACGACTCCCCGGCAGGACCTCCTCCTCGGGTACTGGAACGAGATCCTGGTGACGCCCGCGGACGAACTCGGCGAGCGCCGGCTGCGGGACCTGGACACCATCCGGTCGAGCGGCATCCCGTACCGCTACGTGAGCGGCGACGAGCCGGATCCGGCGTACCGGCGGTGGTTGGAGTCGACGCTGCCCGATGTCGTCGTCGACGTCCTGCCGGGCAGCGGCCACTTCCCGCACCTGGCGCATCCGAACCGATTCGCCCGGATCATGGCAGGGTAAGGCCGGACTGGACGGCGAAGACAACCAACTGGGCGCGGTCGCGGGCGTGCAACTTCACCATCGCACGGCCCACATGGGTACGTATCGTCGCCGGGCTGACCACCAGCTCGGCGGCGATCTCGTCGTTGGAGCGGCCGGTCGCCACCCAGGCCACGATCTCCCGTTCCCGGTCGGTGAGCCGTTGCAGCTCGGGTGGGGGAGTGCCGGAGGGTGTGCCGGCGCTGAACCGTTGGATGACCCGACGGGTCACCGAGGGTGAGAGCAGTGAGGCGCCGTCGGCGACCACCCGTACCGCGCGGAGCAACTCGTCCGGCGGGGAGTCCTTGAGGACGAAACCACTGGCACCGTCGCGCAACGCACCGAAGACGTACTCGTCCAGTTCGAACGTGGTGAGCATGACGATCCGTACCCCGGTCAGCGCCGGATCCGAGGTGATTTCGCGCAGTGCGGCCAGCCCGTCCATCAGCGGCATCCGGATGTCCATCAGCACCACGTCGGGGCGGGTCCGGCGGACGAGTGCCACCCCGGCCCGACCGTCGGCGGCCTCGCCCACCACCTCGGTGTCGTCCTCGCTGTCGAGCAGCGTGCGGAGCCCCATCCGGACCAGGGCCTGGTCGTCGACGACCGCGACACGAATCATGACGCCGATCCTGGCACGTCGGAAGTGCCGCGCCGACCCGTCAGTGGCAGCCTCGCCCGGACCACGAATCCCCGCTCGGGCGCCGGACCGGCTTCGAGTTCGCCGCCGAGGGCTTCCGCCCGGGCCCGCATGCCGGCTATCCCGCTGCCGGAACGTCCACCGGCACGCTCCGCGAAGGAGACGCCGCCAGCCGGACCGTCGTCGCCGACCTCCAGGGCAAGGTCGTCGCCCACCCGCGTGACCCGTACCCGGGCCACCGTCGCGCCGGCATGACGCAGGACGTTGGTCAGCGACTCCTGCAGGATGCGGTACGCGACGATGTCGACCTCCGGTGGCAGGTCACCGGCCCGGAGATCGGCCGTTATCCCGAGTCCACCCGCGCGGATCCGATCCAGCAGCACCTCCGCGTCGGCCAGACCGGGCGCCGGCCGCCGGGGGGCGTCGTCGTCCTCCGGGGTACGCAACACGTCGAGCTGAATACGCATCTCGCGCAACGACTCCCGACTCGTGGCCTGGATCGCCTCCAACGACTCCCGCACCTTGTCCGGGTTGCGCGCCAGCACGTGCAGCGCGACCCCGGCCTGCATCGCGATCACCGCGAGGCCGTGTCCCACCGAGTCGTGCAGTTCCTGGGCCATCCGCAGCCGTTCCTCCGAGACCGCGTGCCGGGCCTGCGCCGTACGCACCCTGACCTCGGACTCCCGTCGGATTCGGACCGCCGTACCGATGGCGGTCGGCACGGCGACCGCGGCGAAGGAGAGCGCCAGCCACTCCAGCAGCGGCACGCCGCCCGCCGCCGGCCCGTCCGCCACGAACCGGACCGCCCCGGCCACCTGCACCGCCAGGCCCAGGCCGATGTTGCCGACCAGTGCCCGGCGCAGCGACCAGGCGAGCGCCACCCCGCCGGCCGCCACGGGTACGGCGATCAGGATCGGCCCGACCGGGTACCCGATCGCCAGGTAGGTCACCACCGTCGCCGCGCAGCCGGCGAACGTGACCCCCGGATGCCGGCGCAGTACGCACGCACTGAGCGCCGCGCACACGACCAGGGCGTACGCGAAAAGGTCCGGTTCCCGGCTCCAGCCGGACTCGCCCTCGCCGGCACCGGGCGTACCGACCAGGCCGGGAATCAGGATCAGCAGCACCGGCCAGGAGTCGTCCCAGTGGTGTCGGAGGGTTTCGAGGTGTCGACGGGTTTCGAGGTGTCGACGGGTCCGGTCGGGGGAACGCATCCTCGCCCACCCCCTGTCCGGCAGTCGGTTGGCCGGATCCCGGCTCGGCCACCGCATCCGTTCCGGTAGCACGGGCGTGATACGGCGTGTGGTGCCGAGGATAGGCGCCGGTGTCGTCACCACGCATCGACGCGCCCGCGTACCTCCCGTACGTCGATCTGCGTACGCGGAAGCTGTTTCCCGGCTGATGTGGCGCGGCCCCGCCGGCTGCGACGCTGCCGGTGTGAACGAGACAGTCGTGACCACCAGTGGACTGACCAAACGGTACGGCGGACACACCGCCGTCGACCGCGTCGACCTCACCGTCCGAAGGGGAGAGGTGTACGGCTTCCTGGGCGCCAACGGTGCGGGCAAGACCACCACGCTGCGGATGCTCCTCGGACTGGTACGCCCGACCGCTGGCACCGCTCGCGTGCTGGGTCACCGACCCGGCGACCCGGCGGCGATGGCCCGGACCGGGGCGCTGATCGAGGGTCCGGGGTTCTACCCGTACCTCTGCGGGCGGGACAACCTGCGGGTGATGGCCCGCTACCGGGGACTCGGGGATGTCGAGGTCGACGCGGTCCTCGACCGGGTCGCCTTGAGCGGACCCGGCCGGGAGGCGTTCCGTTCCTACTCGCTGGGCATGAAGCAGCGCCTGGGCGTGGCGGCCGCGCTGCTGGGCGACCCGGACCTGCTCGTGCTCGACGAGCCGACCAACGGGCTGGATCCCTCGGGCATGGCGGACATGCGGGAGCTGCTGGCGGAACTGGCTCGGCAGGGCAAGACCGTGCTGCTCTCCAGTCACCTGCTCGGCGAGGTGCAGGAGGTCTGTGACCGGGTCGGAGTGATCTCCGCAGGTCGGTTGATCACGGAGAGCACGGTCGCCGAGCTACGGGGCGTCGGTTCGCTGTACGTCCGGGCCGACCCGATCGAGCGTGCCCTGGCGGTCGTGGTGCGGATCGTCGGCGAGCACGCGGTCGAACGTTCCGGCGACGGCATCCGGCTCGCCGTGGACGCCGCCCTGGCCCCCGACATCGCGCGGGCACTGGTCGAGGCGGGTGTCCTGCTCCATGAACTTCGTGTCTGCGAACGTTCGCTGGAGGAGGTCTTCTTCCAGCTCACCACCGCGGCGGATGCATCCGTACCCGACCAGACGCAGCAGAGATTGGCGAAATCGTGAACTCTTCCCGTGGACCGGCGTCGGTACTGTCCAGCACTCGCGCGGAACTGCTCCGGCTGGGCCGGTGGCCGGTGCTGTGGGTGATGTTGGGGGCGGGACTGCTGCTCGACATCCTGTTCGGCTACGTCTTCGACTACGTCGGCTACCGCACCGGCGGCGGCTCGGAGGTGAGCGAAGGACTGCCGCCGGAACTGCTGCTCGACCGTCTGCTGCCGGCCGGCGTACCGGAGATCACCCTGGCGGGAACGCCCATGTTCGGTGGCGCGATCCTGCTGATCCTGGGTGCGCTGGTGATCGGCGGCGGCTACGGCTGGGGGACGTGGAAGACCGTCCTGACCCAGGGACCGACGCGGGCGGCGGCCTACGGCGGTACGCTGACCGCCCTGGCCGCGGTGGTCCTCGCCCTCGTGACCGCGACGATCCTGGTCAACTTCGGCATCGCCGCACTCGTCTGCGTCGTCGAGTCCCGCTCGCCGGGCTGGCCACCGGTCTCCGAGGTGCTGCGGGCGTACGGTGGTGCGGCGCTGATCTACGCCATGTGGACCGCCGCGGGCGTGCTGGTCGGGACGCTGGCCCGCAGCCCGGCGCTTGCCGTGGGTCTGGGCCTGGTCTGGGCGCTCGTGGTGGAGAACCTGCTGCGCGCGGTGGCGAACGCGCTCGACGCACTGGCGGCGGTGACCGACCTGCTGCCCGGGACGGCGGCCGGTTCCCTCGCCGGCGCGCTCGGCGCGACCACCTTCGGCGACGAGGGCACGCCCGGAGTGCTCGACATCCTCGCCGGTGGACCGGCCGTACTGCTGCTCGTGGCGTACACGGCCGTCTTCGCCCTGACCGCCGGCCTACTGATCAGCCGGCGGGACGTCTTCTGATCCGCCGCCGGCCGTGCTTCACGACGGGCCGGCGGCGGGACCAGGTTCGGCTACCGGAGCCTGCGTTCGAGCCACCGCGACAGCATGGTGAGCGGCAGGCAGATGACGAAGAAGACGCCGAGTACGGCACCGAGGATGGGCACCGCGTGGGTGTCGCCGCCGACGAGGGTGAGCCGTTCGATCGAGCGTTGGGAGGCCTCGAGGATGTCGAGCAGCCCGATCACCGCGGCCAGCGAGGTCTGCTGGGTGAGGTTGACGACCAGACCGACGAGCGGCGGCAGGGCTCGCCGGGTGGCCTGCGGCAGGATGACGTACCGCATCCGGCTCGGCCAGGGAAAACCCAGTGCGGCACCGGCCTCGGCCTGCCCACGCGGTACCGACTGCACCGCACCGCGTACGACCTCCGCCACGTTGGCGCTGCCCCACAGGCTCAGCCCGATCGCCGCCGCGGTGAAGGTGTCGACGGTCAGACCGATGACCGGCAGTACGAAGAAGATGAAGAACAGGATGATGATGATCGGCAGCCCGCGCCAGATCTCGACGTACGCCCGGACGACGGCCCGTACCAGCCGGCTCGGCAGGGTCAACAGCGTGCCGAGCACCACGCCCACCGCGATGCTCGCCAGCACGCTGGTCAAGGCGAGCATCGCGGTGGTACGCAGCCCGGTGGCCAGGTAGCTCGCGACCGGTCCGACCCAAAGCGGCATCAGTTTCCTCCTGGGATCGCGAACCGGCGCTCGACGGCCCGGGTACCGATCGACATGAGCCACACCAGTCCCAGGTAGATGACCCCGATGGCGAGGAACATCTCGAACACCCGGAAGGAGACGGCGACGATGTTCACCGCCGTCTCGGTCAGTTCCGGGTAGCTGATCGCGATCATGAACGACGAGTTCTTGAACACCGAGATCTGCGTGTTGGTGACCGACGGCAGCGCGATCCGCCAGCCGAGCGGGAATCCGACCTGGCCGAAGGCGGCCAGCCGGGAGAAGCCGAGCGCCCGGCAGGCCTCGACGTAACCGGCCTCGACCGCCTCGAAACCGGCCCGGAAGTTCTCCACGTTGTACGCCGCGCCCCACAGCAGCAGGGACAACCAACCGACCGTGAAGGCGTCGAGCCGCAGCCCGACCTCCGGCAGGGCGAAGTAGAGGAAGAAGATCTGCACCAGCAACGGCGTGTTGCGGAACACCTCCACGTACACCCGGACGAGTTGCCGCGCGACCGGCACCCGGAAGGCCGAGACCGCGCCGAGCAGGGCGCCGACGACGAGCGCCCCGGCCATGCCGATGGCGCTGATCTCGACCGTACGGACCAGACCGCCGGCCAGTTCGCCGAGGTGGTCGACGAGAAAGCCCGGGTCGAATCGGTAACCATCGGCGTTTGTCATGTCGTCAGCAGACCAGCGTGGGTCCGGTGGGGTAGCTCAGGTCGTTCCCCGGCCGCGGCACGAACTTGGCGAACTGCTGCTGGAGGTTCGGGTCGGTCACCGTCTTCTGGAACTCGGTCCAGAAGAACTCCTCGGCCTGCATCTTCTTCAGCGCGGCGTTCACCCAGTCCAGCATCGCGGTGTCGCCCTTGCGTACGCCCATTCCCCACGGGCTGCCCGCCTTGCTGTCACCGACCACCTTGAGGTCGGGGTTCTTCGAGGCGAGGTCGAGCAGCAGGGTGTCGTCCTGGGCCAGGGCGTCCCCGCGGTCCTGCTTGAGCGCGGTGAGCGCCTCGCTGGTCTGGCCGAAGAGCACCTGCTTGACGTCCTTCATGCACTGGGTCAGCCAGAGGCTGGCGGTGGCGCCGTTGGTGCTGATCACCGACTTGCCGGCGACGTCGGCGAACGAGGTGATCGTCGAGTCCTTCGGCACCAGCAGTTTCACCCCGCTGGAAAAGTACGGCGTGGTGAAGTCGATGGTCTTGGCGCGTTCCTCGGTGTAGTTCATCGTCGCGATGATCAGGTCGATGCGGTTGGTGGTAAGGAACGAGACGCGGTTCGCCCCGGTGACGCAGGTCAGTTCGACGTCGTTGCCGTCGCCGAAGGCGTACGACGCCAGCTTGCGGGCGACGTCGATCTCGAAGCCCGCGTTCTTGGCCGCCTCGTCGATGTAACCGAACGGCGGGTAGTCGCACTTGACGCCGATCGCGAGCTTGCCCCTGTCCTTGACGTTGCCCGGCAGCGGAGCGCCCACGTCGACCGGGGCGCCGGCCGGACCGTTGTCCGTCCCACCGTCACCGCCGCTGTCGGAGCAACCGGCGGTCAGCGCCAGCGCCACGGCGAGCACCATCAGGCCAATTCGCGATCTCATCCGAATTCCTCTCGTCCACCTACGGTGGGTCATCTCAATACCTTGCGGAGAAATTGCTGGGTACGGTCGTGTTGCGGGTGGTCCAGCACCTCGGCCGGCCGTCCCTGCTCGGCGATCACGCCGCCGTCCACGAACACCAGCCGGTCGCCGAGTTCGCGGGCGAAGCCCATTTCATGCGTGACGCACAGCATCGTCATGCCGGACCGGGCGAGGTCGCGCATCACGTCGAGGACCTCGCTGACCAGTTCCGGGTCCAGCGCGGAGGTCACCTCGTCGAAGAGCATCACGTGCGGGTCCATCATCAGCGCGCGGGCGATGGCGACCCGTTGCTGCTGGCCGCCGGAGAGCTGCCTCGGGTACGCCTGCGCCTTGTCCGACAGCCCCACCCGGTGCAGGAGCGTACGGGCGCGCTCCTCGGCCTCGGCCCGTGGCGTGCGCAGCAGTTTCCTGGGCGCAAGGGTGAGGTTGTCGAGCGCGTTCAGGTGCGGGAAGAGGTTGAACTGTTGGAAGACCATGCCGATGCGGCGACGTACCCGGTTGAGGTCGACACCGGGTGCGGTCAGGTCCTCGCCCTCGAGGAAGACCTGGCCGGCGGTGACCGGTTCGAGCAGGTTGACGCAGCGCAGCAGGGTGCTCTTGCCGCCGCCCGAGGGGCCGACGATGGCCACCACCTCACCGCGGGCCACGGTGAGGTCGACTCCCTTGAGGACCTCGAGGTCGCCGAACGACTTGCGTACGCCGCGCAGCTCGACCATGACAGCGGCCACCAAAGCCTCCTCTACAGATTGGTCTAGCGGGTTTTTGTGGGGCAGGGCGGGGCCGCTGTCGACGGCCCCGCCCCACCCGGTCGGAGTGGTGTTACCGACCCAGGCGTTCGAACTGGTCCGGGGTGAGCTTCTGTGCCGGTCCGTGGTACATCGCGTTGAAGATCATCTTCTCTTCGGCCCGGTTCCAGGTGCGGAACGCGATCTCGCTGGCGAAGGTCACCACGGAGCCGCTGCCCACGCTCCAGGACAGGCCGTTGACCGCGCCGTTGAGGTACTCACCGCCGATCAACCAACCGCTCTGCAACTGCTCCCCGCTGGCCGGGTACTTCGACACCACCTGTACCGGGTACTTGTTCGGGTCGGTGAGCTCGTACGCGCGGTCCCCGTCGAACCAGGTCGGGTTGCGCGGGTCCATGCCCCAGGCGACCGGGTTGTTGGCGTCGATCTCCTGGCTGAGCAGGGCGCCGGGGCAGTAGAAGACGGAGTCGTCGTTCGGCAGGATCGACCGCAGCGGCAGCTCGAACAACTGCTGGGCCGTGCTAGCCCCGCTGCCGAAGGCGACCAGGGTTCCGCCGCCGGTGACGAAGTCACGCAGCTTCGCCCAGCCGTCCTCGCCGACGCCGAAGGCCCAGCTCCACTCCTCCGGGTAGTTGTTCCGGTTCAACCCGTTGGTGATGGAACTCTTGCTCACGCCCTGCGGCATGACGATGGCGTCGAACTTGCCGGCCAGGTTCTTGTAGTCCTGCGCCTTCACCACCGAGTAGTTCACGCCGTACTGATCGAAGATCCACATCAGCCAACCGGACTGCAGGTTGTTCGCCGGCTTCAGCATGCCGATCCGGGTGCCGGGCTTGAGCTGCACACCCTCGATCCGGGGAACCGCCGAGATGGCGGAGATCGGGATGCCGGTGTTGCGGGACTGGTTCTGCAGGATCTGCCGGGCCGCGTCGGTCGGCGGCACCACGAACGTGCCCGGCGGGAAGGTACGTCCACCGTCGACGAACTGCGCCGCCGCGCGGAAGGTCGGGATGCCCTGCCGCTGCAACCGGGAGACGATCTGGAAGACACCGTACGACTCCGGGCCGATGACGTACGCGCCGGTGCTGGGCGGTGCCGCCGGCATGGTCACCGCCGGTGCCTTGACCTCGGTGAGCAGCTTGACGCTGGCCGAGAACGAGCCGGTGACGAGGTTCGCCTTGAAGCCGAGCAGCATCGGCAGGGTCTGCGCGGTCACGTCGTACGGCCGCTGCGGCGGCCCGCCGGGGTACTCCAGCAGGTGCGGGTACTCCTGCACCTCCAGCAGGGTCTTGGCGAACCCGCCGTAGGGCTGGTTCAGGTAGATGACATACGACCCGGCCGGGTACTGCTGGCCGCCGGCGGAGAACGCCGCCTGCGCCTGGTGGATCTCGACGGCGCCCTTGAACAGGATGTCCAGGGTGTCCCGGACCGCCTGCGGGTCGCGCTGACCGGCCGGGATGACGTACGCGCGGGGGCTGGTCCGGGTGACCGCCTTCACCCCGACCCGGTAGAAGTTGAACAGCCAGTTGTACCGGTCGTAGGCAACCGCCTCGATGCCGGAGTAGAAGGCCTGCGAGACGTAGTCGACGATCTGCCGCAGCGTCCAGGTGTTCTGGTCGTACGGCTCGATGAAGCTGATCGTCGACTCCTGGCTACCGATCGGGCCTGAGCTGACCTGCGGATACGCCAGGTTCGAGCAGCTCGCCGCCTCGGTCAGGATGCGTACGGAGTTGTGGTAGACGCAGTACTGCCGCGACGGCGTCCAGTAGTCGTACGTCATGCCCCAGCCGACGCCCTTCATACCGGCGGCGGTCATGCCCCGCTGCATCGCCAGCCCGAGCGCGTCGGTCTGCTGCACCGTGATCGCGTCGATGTTCGGGTCGTACGGCGACAGGTAGGGCGGCGTGAACATCCGGGGTGCACCCGACCCGGCCTGGTGCGAGTCCTGGAGTACCTGCGGGTGGTACTTGTTCTGGATCTGGGTGGCGAAGTTGCTCTCGATCTGGGTCAGCATGAACCAGTCGCGGTTGTCGTCGTGCCCGGTGTACTTCTGGTACAGGTCCGGGTAGGTGCGCGAGTAGTTGGTGCCCGAGGTCGCGACGAAGTAGTCGTTGACCTTGACGAGCCCGTCCGGGTTCTGGCACGGCACCAGCAGGATGACCAGGTCGTCGAGGATCCGGTTGATGTACTCGGACTGCTCGGAGGCCAGCCGGTAGGCCCACTCGATGGTGGCCTGTGAGTTGCCGACCTCGGTCGAGTGGATGCCGGCGTACACGAAGTAGAACGGCTTGCCGGTGCGGGCCAGTTCCTCCGCCTCGGTCGGCGACAGCCCGCGCGGATCGGCCAACCGGTTGTTGATCTCGATCAGCCTGTCCAGGTTGGCGAGGTTGTTCGGTGAGCTGATCGTGAGCAGCGCGTACGGGTTGCCCTCGGTGGTCTTGCCGACCTCCTCGTACGTCACCCGGTTGCTCTGCTCCGCGATGAGCTGGAAGTAGGGGACCATCTTGTCCCAGGTCGCCAGCTTGCCGTCGGATCCGATCCGGAAACCGAAGTACTGCTCCGGGGTGGGGATGGCGGCGGCCTTCGCGGCGGCCAGCGCGTCGTAGGGCTGGGCCGTGACCGGCTGGGCCGAGGCCGCGTCGGGGTGGATCACGGTCGCCGCGGCGGCTGCGGCACCGGCCGCGGCCGTGGACCGGAGCAACATGCGACGGGACAGGCCCGGGGTCTCACTGATCGTCATCTGGTTTCGCCTTCCGTGGCCGGTCTGCCGGCCGGCCGTCATCTGGCCCGGAGACGCGCGTCCCCGAGCCGCTAGCGGTAGGTCCTTCCTGGTGGACCCGAGGCGTGGTCTCCCTGGTGCGCTGGGAGGACCGGTTCGTGTCGCCCCGGATTCCGGATGCTCCCGTGCCCGCCGGACAGCGACAGGTGAGCACAGCCATCAGCCCCGATGCAGAAGGCCGCGGCCGGGGGAGCACGACCACGTTCCTGCGTGGACGGTCCGGCCTCCCTTGCCGTACGGATGATCGGTGTTCGGAGCTGGCGCTTCGGCCATGGGGCAGCAACGATCATCGCGACCTCCCCGGCCGTTTGTTGATCAGCTTCCTCCATTGAGTACCAGTCCAGGGGACTCGCTAGCAATAGAGATCAACAGATTTAACAGCTGGGCAAAGGTTGTAGTGATCTTGAGACCGGTGTCGGGCCGGTCAGCGTACGGCGGCGGCCATCCGGCGTACGGCCTCGGCGAGCAGGTCGGCGGAGGTGGCGAGGTTGAGCCGGACGTGACCCGCTCCGCCGGGGCCGAAATCGGGGCCGGGCACCAACGCGACCCGCCCGCGTTCCAGGAACACCCGGGCCGGATCGTCCGGCAGCTCCAGGGCCCGGCAGTCCAGCCAGGCCAGGTAGGTGCCCTCCGGCGGCCGGTAACGGACCTGCGGAAGCTGGTCGGCGAGCAGGTCACCGAGGAGTCGGCGGTTGTCGTCCAAACCCGTCAGCAGGCTGTCCAGCCACGGGCCGCCCGACCTTAACGCGGCACTGTGCCCGATCACCCCGAGATGGCTCGGCCCGTCGCCGACCTCCGGCGGCATCCGGTCCAGGTCCGCGACCGCGTCCGGCCCGGCCACCGCCACCGCGGCCTTCACCCCGGCCAGGTTCCACGCCTTCGACGCGGAGAGCAGCGAGAAGCCGCGGCCGGTGCCGGGCAGTGAGAGGTACGGCAGGAAGGTCGTGTCGGCGTACACCAGCGGGGCGTGGATCTCGTCCACCACGACCCGTATTCCGTGCCGTCCGGTCAGGTCCACGACCGCGGTCAGCTCTTCGCGGGTATGCACCGTCCCGGTGGGATTGTGTGGGCTGCACAGCAGGTAGGCGGCCCGCCGCCCGCCCGCCACGGCATCCTCGAACGCCCGGTCGAGGGCGTCGGGATCGAGCCGGTGCCGGTCGTCCAGCGGTGCCTCGACAACACGCCGGCCCATGCTGGTCAGGAACTGGTAGAACGGCGGGTAGACCGGCGGGTTGACCACTACGGCGTCGCCCTGCCCGGTGACCAGCCTGAGCACCTCGACGATGCCCATCATCACGTCCGGCACGAGCCGGGTCCGCGCCGGCTCCAGTGTCCAGCCCCACCGGTCGAGCGCGAATCCGGCGAGCGCGTCGGAGTAGGTGGTACCCGTCGGGTAGCCGGTGTCGCCGAGCTCGATCGCCTCGGTCAGGGCCCGGACGACCGGCTCCGCGAGCGGTACGTCCATCTCGGCGACCCAGAGCGGCAGTACGTCCGACGGGTACCGTCGCCACTTCTCGCTCGTCCTGCGACGGAGATCGTCCAGCGACAGTCTCTGTAAGGGGCTGGTCACGGGCACCGACGTTACCGCAGGCGCAGTCGACCGGCCCGTCGTCGTACTCGGCGCGCCCGAATGCAACCGGTGCCGTCGTCGGAACGTGTAACCGGCGTCCTCGGGCAGGGGCCCGGACGGGGAGGGACGAGTGACGGTGACGACAGAACCAGGCGTTGACGCTTCACCACCGGTCTTGGCGGCCGGTAACGCACGGCCGAGTGAGCCCGGGGGAGTTGAGTTCGATGCGTTCTACCACGCGCATTTCCGGTCGATGACCGTTCATCTGTGCGCGTACACGGGGGATCTGGGGCAGGCGCAGGATCTGGTGCA